>JAHJML010000282.1 GCA_018821365.1 Actinomycetota bacterium
CTTTCAGCCTCAGCACAAGAAAGCCCAGCAACCGGATTACACCGCGTGGAAGAAGATGATCATCGAAGGCAGCCCGGACCAGGCCGCTGCCCTGATCGAAAACTACCTGAAAACAAGCACGGGCGACGCCAGGGCTCTCGTGATTCTCGGCGACGCGAAAAATGCGGGCCACGATTATCAGGGCGCGCGCAGCGCCTATCTCGAGGCCGCAGCCGCGGACAAGGGGTCTTATGGGGCTAACGCGCTTTTCAAGATGAGCGTTCTTCTCGAAAAGAAGATTGGGGACCTCGATGCGGCCGAGAAAGGGTTCAGCTCCTACCTGTCCCGCTACCCCACCGGGTCCCTGGCCGAACAGGCGCGGCTGCACCTTGCGAAAATCCTGGTCAATACGGACAGGCCGGAGCAGGCGAAAAAACATCTTGAGATCCTCGTGCAGACGCAGCCCGGGCCGACCCGGAAAGAGGCCATGAAACTGCTCGAGGAGATCAAATAACAGGATAGACAAACAATGACGCACCAAGGAGGGATTCTTGACATGACATTTTCGAGATTCGTTGTCGCTGCATCCGCGGCCGCCGCCCTGCTTGCTGTGTCATGCGGCACCGAGGACGTGGAGATCAATCACCAGGACGCGGACGCGGACACGGGCGGGTCCGACACGGTTGATGAATTAGACGCCCTTGATCAGGATGTCGTGCCGGACGTTCCTGACATATTGGATATTCCATCGTCTGAGGACGGCATGGCCTTCGACTGGCTGGACGGTTACTGCGGGGGCATGTGGATCGAGCTGACCCTGCTGCCCACGACCATCATGCTTGTGGTGGACAGGTCCTCGTCCATGCTGGAGCCGTCCGACGGCCACGAGCCGACCGAGGACGAGCTCGGCTCATGCGCGGAAACCAATGCCGAGCCCGCCTCCGGGATCACCTTTGAAACAAGGTGGGACGATGTGGGCGGGGCCGTTGGTTCTGTAGCCGATGAGTATGACGATGACGTCAATTTCGGCCTGGTCCTGTTCCCGGGTCCGGGGGCCCTCGACGGCGCGATCACGCCCGAGCTCTTCTGCACCGGGCCGGTGGCCCTGCCTCGGGTCATGACAGCGCCGGCCGAGGAAACCGCTCCCGCGATCCGGGCGGTGCTCGACGATCCGGCGAACAACCCTGTGTGCAGCGGAGGATTCACGCCCGCAGATGGAGGGCTGGCGGCCGCTGCCGGCGCGCTCGAGGCCGTGAGCGAGCCCGGCCCGGGCGTCATCATCCTGGCCACGGACGGCGCCCCGAACTGCAACGCCTCCCTCCCGGCGTGTTCCGGCGGGGACTGCACCACGGGCACGCCTTTGTGTGACGGCACGCTGGGAACAATCGGCTGCCTCGACGACGCGGCCGCCATCACGACCATCTCCGGCCTGCATGATTCCGGCGTCAGGACCTATGTCATCGGCATACCCGGAAGCGAGGGGTTTGCTTCGGTTCTCGATGCCATGGCCGAGGCCGGTGGCACGGCCCGCTCCGGGAGCCCGAAATACTACGAGGTGGGAGACGGGGACGAGCTGATCGAGGCGCTGGGCGCCATCACGGATTCCGAGATCTCGTGCGTGTTCGAATTGGACAGCGTCCCGGACAACACCAATGACATCAACGTGCTGGTGGACGACAGCCCGCTGCGCCGCGATGACCCGGACGGGTTCGTCTATCACGAGGAGGACAATACCATCGAGCTTCTCGGCGCGACATGCGAAGACCTGAAGGCAGGCCGCGTCAGCGACGTCAAGTTCCTGTTCGGCTGCGAGCCCTTTATTTAGCCGTCCCCCCTCCCACGCTATTTTGAATTTTTATTCTTCTCGGGAAGGTATGGGGGGCCTTGTGACCACATAGCAGGGTAAGGAGGCAAATAATGAGATTCATTCACTGTCTGATTGCTCTTTTTTCCCTTTCCGTGATTATGGCGGGCGGCTGCGCATCGGAAGATACGAACGGTGATTTCGACGCGGGCGACTGCAGCACCACGGAATGCTTCGATGCCTGCCGGCTCGTGGGTTACGAGGATGGCGGCCTTTGCGTGGATGGAGAATGCGTTTGCGAGGGCATGCAGGAGGGGGAGCCGGACGCCGGGGAGGACGCGCTCGAAGACCCGGTTCCCGACGGGAGCCATCCCACGGGCACCTGTGACATCGATATTCTGTTTGTCGTC
>JAHJML010000084.1 GCA_018821365.1 Actinomycetota bacterium
CCGCGAGGGAGGTGCAGGGAGTGGAGGCGAAGGATGAGGGGATGCATCGGCTCCATGATGGCCGGGACCGGGGGTGGAGGACGCACAAAGGGGAATCCGCTCCTTTCTCCGGTTGGCGGGAGGTCGTAATCTGCCGATAGCCGATAAGGGAGGCAGGATGCGGCGACTCACCGCCCTGGTTCTGGTGCTAGTCGTGATGGCGGCCGGATGCGGTGACGACTCGACCGGCGCCACCGAAGCGCCGGCCACGACCGGGGCGACCGGTTCCACGGCAGCGGAGACCACGACGACGGCGGTCGCCACCACGACGACGGCGGCGGAGACCACCACCACGGTGGCGCCGATCGTGACGATCCCGGTGCGGGAGTTGGCCTTTGATCCGCTGCCCGACACCACGGTGTGGGTGACGTTCGCCGACGGCACCCTCGGCCGGGTTGATGCAACCACCGCCGAACTGCAGGCATCGGTCCAGGTGGGGCCGGTCGATGCGCTCGAGGTGGGCCTGGGGGCGGTGTGGCTCGTCTCCTGTGAGCAGCAGGCGCTGATCTCGGTCAGCCAGCAGACGGTCGCCGAGACCGGCCGGTGGGACCTGGGGGCATGCCCATCGGATCTGGCGGTGGCCGACGGTGCCGTGCTGGTGGCGCTGGCCGATGCGGACGCCGTCGTGTCGGTCGACCCGCTCTCGGGGGAGATCGAAATTATCGTGGAGATCGAGGCGCCCACTTCCGTCGACGCCGGGTCGCCGGTGCTGGTCGGCACTGCCGACGGACAGGTGGCGCTGTGGGACCGCTCTCCGGAGGGCTCGTTTTCACACGAATGGACCACTCACCTGGCAGGGAACGTGTTCGGGGTGATCGTCAACGATTTCTGGTGGCCCGACATCGACCTGTACGTGATGGTGATCGGGCCCGACGGCCGTCCCTTCATCGTGGTGCTGGACGCCGACACCGGCGAGATTCTCGATTCGTGGGATCCCGATCTCTTCGAGGTGTTCTCCTTCCTGGTGTGGGCGGACTGGGTGTTCGCCGCCGGCGGCCTCCCGGGACGGGTGTGGGATGTGGCGCGGTCGGGCGGCGATCCGACATCGACCGAGGTGCCGATGCTGTCGAGCATCGCCGGCGTCGGGACACCCATGCCGGGGGTTCCACCCCAGGTGGTGGCGGTCGGCGGTGACGGGGAATCCTCTTCGCTGTACACCGTGCCCACCGGGGGAGGCCCGGCCACCGAGGTCGGCGAACTCGCCCCGGTTCCGGCCTCACTGGCCGCCGCCGCTCCCCCGCCGCTGTACTGCCCACCCGATCACGTCGCCGAGACCCGGCAGAACATCGCTCGGATGGCGGCCGATGCCGATGCCATCTACAGCGGGAAGGCCGCCGACCTCAACACCAACGCCGGCACGCTCCACCAGCAGGCCAACGACCTGGCGGACCGAGCCCCGCAGGGTTCCGAGGCTCGGGAGGAGGCGAATCTGGCGGCGGGCGGGGCGGCCGGTGCTCAGATGAGCTACGAGATCATGAACGGGGATGCCTTCACCCTCTACCGATTGAGCGACACGGCCAGCAAGTCGTGTGACCCCCAGGTGCTCCGTGACATCGAGGACGTCGCCGAGACGACGCTCCAGAAGATCGAGGATCGCTATCGGGAGATGGAGGACAGCCTGCGGGATGGATTCCGGTACCTGGCGTCGGCGGAGGGGAAGCTCTGACCGATCACCGTTGGTGGCAAGGTTCGGCGGGGGGGCCTGGGCTTGATCCGACACGTCCCGGTAGCCTGCGCCGATGAATCTCATCGACTGGCTGCTCGACTCGGACCCGGCGATCCGCTGGCAGGTGCTGCGCGCGCCGAATACGCCGGGACCGATGCCATCCCGATCACCCGGAACAGGCGCTCTCAACTGCCTGCCAGACCGAAGAAGACCACGATCGCTCGGCCCAGCCTGATCATGTCCTCGTCGGCGAGGCGTCCGACCTGTTCCCCCAATTTGGCGCGGGGCACGGTGGTGACCTTGTCCACCA
>JAHJML010000085.1 GCA_018821365.1 Actinomycetota bacterium
CCAATCGGAGATGGCGAGCATCCAGAACAGGATCACCAAGCTCCCGAAGATGAACTGCAACGACCGATTCTTCTTGAGCGTGTTCAGGAACATCCACAGAGTGAACAGACCCCACATGAACAGATACCAGCCCATGTAGTCGGGGTTCTCGGCCGGGTACAGGCCGCCGATGCTCCCGGTGCCGGTGAATACCCAGATGAACCCGAGGGTGAGCCAGAACGATCCGTATGAGATGAACGCAGTCATCCCGAAGGTGTTGTTCTTGCGGAACTCCATGATCCCTGCAATCACCTGGGCCAGGCCGCCGTAGAAGAATCCCATCGCCAGGATCATCGCTCCCACGGCAAAGAGGCCAGTGTTGTGGAGGTTCAGCAAGACGGTCGTCATGCCGAATCCCATCAGCCCCAGAGGCGCCGGGTTGGCGCGGTCGTCCATTTCGATTCCTACCTTTCGTTCGGTAGGGCCATTCCAGTAGACCCGACGCGAGCGTCCGTAGGGACGAAGGACCCGAGCCGACGGGCATTTGTCCCAGAGTCCCGGATAACGGGGTCTCGCGGGCCGCTTGACACCGCCGGGCCAGGATGCACCTTCAGTCCCTGCGGCGAGGCATCGGTGACGGCGACGACGGCCATCGGGGCAAGCCGAACGCCCATCGGCGGGCCGAACCTATCTCACGACGTCCCGCCCTCGGCCGACAGGAATCCCCGGGTGGCGTGGAAGAGGGCCTTGTCGAAGAAGAGGACGATGCGGCGGCTGAGCTCCATGACCCGGTAGACATCCAAGGGGTTGGCCAGCACTTGATGCTCCCGCGCAAACGCCCAGATCTCCTTGCGGAGCAGGGTGAGGGCGCTGATCAATTCGGCCAGGTCGACGCCCTGTTGGAAGCGACGCCTGCCCACCTCGAAGTAGAAGGCCTCCACTGCATCGCCCTGTTCTCTGTCGAGCAACCAGGCGCAGAAGCGAGAGAGCGCCTCATAGGCCGCGTCCTTGACGCCGGGGAAATCGGGCTGGGCGTAGGAGGGGGTGGTCCGATCCCGGCGCACCACCTCGCGCCACCGGTCGTAGATCTCGTCGGCGCGCTCCTCGACCAGGGTCACCAGGGCGTCGGACAGCATGCCCTCCCCGCTGTCGGAGTACAGGCGGGTGAAGGAGTCCTGGATCGCCCAGGGTTCCCGGTGCAGTGCCGCGCACATCTGTACTGCTTCGGTGTGGGCCTCGAATGCCAGAGGGGGATGCTCCTCGAAGGGGAAGTAGGAAAGCGCCTCGGCATCGTCCCCCGGAACCTCCGTGCCTCCCGTCTTCGTCACCTCGAAGCAGATGAAGAGCAAATCGCCGTAGGAGTCGTCCGACAGCGAGTGCGCCACCAGCAACCGGTGGGTCTTGCCCACGACTCCGGTCTCCTCATGCAGTTCTCGCAACGCCGCCTCTTCGATGGTCTCACCGAGCTCCGCAAAACCGGTCGGCAGGCACCACATTCCCGCGTGTGGCTCGTTGCGACGCCGGACCAGCAGGACTTCTCGACGGTCATTCAGGACAACCGCCGCCGCCACCGGCAGCGGATTGCGGTAGGCGACCCGGCCGCACTCGCCGCATACGTCCCGCGGCCGACCGGCGAGCTCCATGGTCACCATCGTGGCTCCGCAGCGCTCGCAGTAGGCGTTGCTCATAGGGAAAGGGGCTCCTTGCTGATAAAGACGGTGTCGTCCTTCTCGATGATCACGTGGTCGCTGCTCATCAGCAGGTCACGGGCCCGTTCCAGCAGTTGGGTCGCTCGATCCGGGTCGAAGGTCTGCGCCGGCATAAGCGACGGGAGCTTGAAGCGGAGCAACGCCAGGAAGTCATCGAGGTCCTCCGGGCAGAAGACCAGCCGGTTGTGGTAGGGGCGGCTCTCGACAGTGGCGAAATGCTCCGCGAGTTTGGCTCCGCCATTCTCGGCCGAGAACTCGAGAAGCACGCTGCGGAACTCCGACTGCCGTGGGGCGAACCCGATCGCCTCGAGCAAGCACTCGAACTGCGATTCGCTGTGGGTCAGGCTCAGGAAGAGACCATCCGGCTTCAGGACCCGCGCCACTTCCGGGATGACGCCGGGGAAGTAGTAGAGCGAGTATGAAGCGATGACGGCATCGAAGGATCTCCGGGGGAAGTCGAGGTGCGAGTCGAGCCGTCGGCACACGAACCGGGCCGAGCCCGCGGCCGCCTCGGCCCGGGTCAGAAACACCTCCCGATTCGTGGGGTGCACGTCCACGCCGACGATCTCGGAGTCCGGAGGGAGGGCGTCGGCGAGCGCATCGACCATGAAGCCGAAACCACAGCCGAGATCGAGCAGACGGGCAACGCCGGTCAGGTCGATGCCCTGCAACGCCTCGTGGCGCACATCGGAGCGGTTCGTGGAGTATCGGCGGATGATGTGGGAGATCGCCTCGTGGACAGCGGGCTCCGTGTAGGCGCCGAGACAGGGCCGATCCATGAGATCTGATTATCGCGCGCAGAGTCGAACCGTGTTTCGGGGCGCGGGCGGCTGAGATCGCGGCATCAGCCTGACGCACCGAACTGCGATCGGGTGATCGGGTCCAGCACCCCCATGGAATCCTCCACATAAGATGCGAATACTGCCGACCAGGAGGCATCACATGACCACCGCCGCCGAAGGTGTCCACGCAACCGGCCACCACCGGCCCGATGCCACCGAATCGCTGCTGGCCCGGGTCGCCGAGATCTGGGCGGAGCTGGCCGGTGCAGATCCGAAGCAGCTCGCCGCAGGCACGCGCTCCTCCTACACCCCGGCGGGTGGGGGCACCGGGGAATTCCGGCTCCCGGTCTGGGGGCGCGAAGCGCTGATCGCCTTCCCAGGGTTCGAGGCGACGTGGCTCGACACTGCAGAGAGGGTCGATCCGTTCACCGTAGCCCTGCTCGCGTACTACTTCGCGACATCCGACGGAACGCCGGGAGCGGGAAGCCGCATCGCCTTCGGCGGGTTGAGAGACGGCGCCTTCTATGCCCAGGCCTTCCAGGGTTACACCGGCAACGAACTCGCCAAGGCATTCGGCAACGACGCCGACGCTCTTGCGGCCGCTGCCGGAGCCCTCGGCGGAGTGCCTGAGCCGCTGGCGGATCTTGCGTTCTCTTTCCGCGCCCTCCCGCTCGTCTCGATAGCGGTGGCCTGCTGGCTCGGCGACGAGGACTTCGGCCCCTCCTACCGGGTCCTATTCGATGCTGCCGTCGGGCACCATCTCCCCACCGACGTGTGCGCCATCGTGGGCAGCAGTCTCACCCGCCAGCTGATCACCGCTCACAGCGGATAGACGGGGGACTCCTCTCTCACGAGCACGCCTGAGTGGGCGGTGCCGGTGCCGAACATCCGTGCCTTGCCGGTGCTCCGCTCCGGCTGGCGCTCTCGACAGAGTGCCCGCCCGGGCGGGATCCCGCCGGGTCCGGCTCCGTCTCGCCTTCGCCGTCGCCGCCTAGAACAGCCCCTTCACCTTCCCGGTGTCGACGTCCACGTCGATGCCCCGGTAGGCGGGGTTGGAGGCGGTCCCCGGCATCAGTGTGATGGCGCCTGCCACCGGCACCACGAATCCGGCCCCCTTGTACACCAGGATGTCCCGGATCGGCAGCGTCCATCCGCGCGGGCGCCCCTTCAGGGCCGGATCGTGCGACAGGCTCAAGTGTGTCTTGACCATGCATGTGCCGAGTTCCGAGATGGCGGGGTCGGCCTCCAGTGCATCCAGCCTCGTCGTTGCGTCGTCCGTGTAGGAGACCCCGTCGGCACCGTAGACCTCACGTGCGATCAGGTCGATTCGCTCCCGCAACGGCATGCTCAGGTCGTATAGGAGCTTGAAGTCGGACTCCTCCCTGCAGGCCTCCATGACCGTCTCGGCGAACTCGATAGATCCGTCGCCACCCTCCATCCAATGCTGGGATTCCGCCGCAAGCGCGCCGTTCTCCTCGGCAACCCTACGAACCAGGGCGATCTCCTTGGGAGTGTCGGAGTGGAAGCCGTTGATGCAGACGACCGGCCGTACTCCGCTCTTCTTCACGGTCTCGATGTGGGCAATCAGGTTCTCGCAGCCCTTCTCGAGGAGTTCGAGGTTCTCCTCGCGGTACGCCGCGTCGAGCGGAATCCCCGGCTTCACCTCCGGCCCGCCTCCGTGCATCTTCAGCGCCCGGATGGTGGCGACGATCACGACCGCGCTCGGTTGGAGGCCCGAATACCGGCACTTGAGGTTCCAGAACTTCTCGAACCCGATGTCGGCCCCGAAACCGCTCTCGGTCACGTGGTAGTCGGAGAGTTTGGTGCCCAGCCTGTCGGCGATGATCGAACTCTGGCCGATGGCTATGTTGGCGAACGGGCCGGCATGGACGAACACCGGTTGGCCCTCCAGCGTCTGCATCAGCGTCGGGTTGAGGCTGTCGGCCATCCAGGCCGTCATCGCCCCGTCGACTTCGAGATCCGCGGTGGTGACCGGGTTCCCCGCCTTGTCGTAGGCGACGATGATCCGGGCGATCCGCGCACGCAGGTCGGCCAGGTCGACGGCGACCGCCAGGATGGCCATCAACTCGCTGGACACGGTGATCTGGAATCCCGAGTCCATCTCGTAGCCGTCCATCTTCCCGCCCCTGCCGATGACGATGTTGCGCAGTGACTGCGCACAGAAGTCGATGGCCCAGCGGAGTTCGATCCGCTCCGGGTCGATGTCCAAGCGGGTCAGATTGCTCTTGGCCAGCCGGGCGTCGTCATAGTTGCGTTCGTGCTGCATGCGGGAGGTGAGTGCCACCATCGCCAGGTTGTGGGCGTTGGTGATGCTGTCGATGTCCCCGGTCAGCCCCAGGCAGAAGGGGGTGAGTGGTATGCACTGGGCGAGGCCCCCGCCGGCGGCCGAGCCCTTGATGTTGAAGGTCGGTCCGCCACTCGGCTGCCGGATGGCGCCGGTGACCCTCTCCCCGAGCCTGCCCAGGCCCTGGATGAGCCCGATGGCCGTGGTGGTCTTGCCCTCCCCCAGCGGGGTCGGCGTGATGGCTGTCACGTCGATGTACTTGGCCTGCGGCGCTGATTCCAGGCGGTCGAGAACCGCCCGGTAGTCGACTCTGCCGAGCCATTTTCCGTAGGGGATCAACTCGTCGCCCTGCAGGCCGAGTTCCTGTCCCAATTGACCGAAGGTCTTCATCGTCGCCTCGGCGGCCTCCGCGACCTCCCAATCCGCCAGCTTCGTCGGATCGAGCTTTGTTGTCATGCTGCTCCACTCCGTACTCTCGTCAGACGGAAACCGCCGAGAAGCGGTGGGACCGGGCCATTGTGGCGTCGGTTGTCGGGACCACTCTCCCGCGGTGATCGGCCCGCCACTAGGGCTGTATGACCTGTTTCTCGGGTTCACAATGGCTCTAAAGACAACCGGCTCTCCGGGAGCGGCTCGCCGGGTTCCTCCGGGCCTGCCCGCGCTTCAGATGGGCGGCGGCCTCGCCATCCGCACCGCGGTGACCTGGAAGATGGGTCCGGCAGCATTGATAGGATCAGTGGGCCTTGGCGCTCGGGAGGCGAGCGCAACGGCGTGGCGAAGCCGATCTGAGGTAGGCGGGCGAACAGTGAGCGCGCAAACGGGAATGCCTGCGCATCCCAGGCCCGCCGTGGGCGTGGTGGTGATCGACAGCGGTCGGTTGCTCCTCATCCAACGTTCCAAGAATCCCTTCCGCGGTTGCTGGGCGGTTCCCGGCGGGAAGGTGCGGTGGGGCGAGACTCTCGCCACTGCGGCAGCCCGCGAGGCCGAAGAGGAAACCGGCCTCGCCGTCAGCGTCGGGCGAGTCTTGTGGGTGGGCGAGACCATGAGCCCACCAGGCGAGGCGCCGACGAGTCACAACGTGCTGATCGACTTCGAAGCAACGATCGTCGGAGGTGTGCTCAGAGCCGGGAGTGATGCCGCCGATGTTGCTCTCGTCCCTCTGCGTGAGGTCCGCGACCGCTTGCTGACGCCGACCATGCACAAATTGCTCGACATCCTCGATCCTTCGCCCGCCGGCGGCGGGTAGACACCCCCGGATCGATCCGAGTCGGGACCGGCGGCTTCGTCAGCCGCGGCGGTGACAAGCCTTTCGCACCGACTTGAACACGAGGAGCGCCACGACGGCGAGCACCTCAGCGAGCACGATCTCCCGAGTGGTGTCGGCGGCCGGGATCCAATCGATCTCGTCGCCTCGAATCCGGTAGGCCCCGACCGGGTGGGCCGACATGCCGAAGCCGGTTCCCCCACCGTTGGTCTCACGTCCACCGCCACCACCGCCCCCTCCTCCCCGGATCGAAGCAGCAGGGATGAAGGTCACCCCATCCTTCTCGTACTCGTCACCGAAGACCCGACGGACACTGAGCGCATCGTGGGTGCCGGCCAACAACTCGTCGAGCTTCATTGTGTCTGCCCCCTTGGCCATGTCGAACGTGGGGTCCCAGTATGCCCGAACGAGTCCCCTGGGCACCGGCGGCACTCGGCCCATGGTCGTCGACCCCGCCTCGTTGTCGACGAGCACCCGCATGGCTATCACGCCAGGAACAGGGCGGCGACGGCCAACAGGTTGAAGGCCATGTGGGCCAGCAGCGCCCGGGAGAGCCGGCCCGACGAGATGGTGATCTTGGCGAGGAGGACCCCGAAGACGAACAGGACCGGCACCACCAGCCAGGCACTCGGATCGAGGAGGTGGATGCCGGCGAACACCCCGGCGGTCACGTAGGTAGCGAACTGCGGCCCGCGACGCACCAGCAAGGCCCGCAGCAGGATGCCCCGAAACACCAGTTCCTCGGCGAGGGGCGCCAGCAGTCCCGCCCCGATCACCACCAGGGCGATGTCGAACCCGGTCAGCCCGGAGGCCGACTCCACCACGTCCTGCGTGGGTGTGTCGCCGTGGAGCACCCACCGGTCGATCGGCAGCAGGGCCAGCGATGCTGCGATCTGGAAGCCCACGCCGATCGGGATCCCGACGAGATCGCTCCCCTCGAAACGCCACCCCAGCGAGAGGCGCCGCCTGGCACTCTGGGAGGCCCACCCCCAGATCAACGCCACCTGGACCAGGGCCTGGCTCGGGATGATGACCCGGAACGTCTCCGCGTCGGTGATCTCGGGACCGACCGCCAGGGAGGCGGCCACCGCGGCCGCCAACCCGGCCAGCACCGCCCCGACCGCCTGGCCGACCCCCCACGGGCGGTCGTCGAGCAGTTCGCTGATGGGTCTACCTTCCATGACAGAGGCCTCCACCGGGGAACGCTTCGGCCGCTTGTCCCTCGAGGACTGACATGAGACCGCGTCCCCGGTGGTTGGCCTTGGAGGCCGGACGCCAACAACGGTGTCGTCCCTTGAG
>JAHJML010000086.1 GCA_018821365.1 Actinomycetota bacterium
AGTACAGCGTCGGGTAGTTCTTCTCGTCGGTGTGGTCCGCGTGGGTCTGGTAGCCGGTGAACCCGGGCCCGGCCGTGGGGTGGCATTTCTGGCACGTGGCCAGCTCGTTGTTGGGGTGCAGGTGAGACCGCGGGTCGCACTCCGTCCCCGGCGCCGGCCCGCCTCTTCCTCACCCTGGCATCGGTGTTCCTGGCGGCCGGTGCACTCCTCTATATGGGGGCGATCTCGCGTCTGATCTGGCCCGAAGCGCTCGGCGACGCGGCCTACCTCTCCTTCGGGCGCTTGCTCCCCGTGGCGACGGGTCTGCTGCTGGGCTGGCTGCTGCTGGCGGCCGTGGCGGGCGCCTGGTACGTGCTGCCCCGCGTCGGCGGGTCTGTCCCGGACCCCCGGTTCATGGGTGCGGCGATCGCGCTGGTGGCGATCGGGGTCCTGGCGGGGGTGGTGGCGGTGGCCACCGGCCACGGCGAGGGAGGTCGCTACCTGGAGGGCCCGTGGTACGGGGAGGCGGCCGTCGCCCTCGGGCTGCTGCTGGCGGCCGTCGCCGTCACCCGATCCTCCCGAGCGGCTGCCGACGACCTCCCGATGGCGGGGTGGTACCTGGCCGGGGCGCTTTGGTGGGGGTTCGGGGCGGCCGCCGTCGCCGCCATCCCGGGCCTCGAAGGGATCCCGGCCGCCTTGCAGGCCCGCTTCGCCGCCACCACGCTGACCGGCCTGGTCCCCGTCGCCGCCGGTCTCGGGGCCGTCTACTACCTGGTGGGCAGGCTGATCCCCGATGCCTCCTTCCACCGCCGGCTCGGCCCGATCGGGTTCTGGTCGCTCGGGTTCTCCTGGCTGTGGCTGGGCCCGGCGACCCTCCAGTACGGCCCGACCCCCGACTGGCTGGAGACGGTGCCGGTGCTGTTTGCGATGGGCCTGGTGGTGGCGCTGCTGGCGATCCTGGCCGACCTGGCCCACGCCACCCGGGGCCGGATGGATGCCCTGGGTGGCTCGAGGCCCCTGCAACTGGCGCTGCTCGGGATGCTCCCGTTCGTGCTGCTGGTGGGGCAGCAACTCATCGGGTCGCTGCGGGGCCCCAGCGGGGTCGTCCACTTCACCGACTGGGAATCGGCCCTCGACGTCCTCACGCTGCTGGGGTCGGCGACGCTGTGGATGACCGCACTGGCCGCCCACGTGCTGCCGGGGGAGCGGGGGTGGAACCGGCTGCTCGGTGCCATCCATCTCGACCTGATGGCGGCCGGCCTGGTGGCCGCCCTGATCGGGTTCTGGGTGGCGGGACTGCAGCAGGGGTACGCCTGGGTGGCATCCGTCAACACCGGGACGCCCGCCGCCGGCGACGCCTTCGGGCCTTCGGTGGTCGCCATCGAAGCGATGCGGGCCACCGCGCTCGTCGGCCTCGCCCTGGTCGCCGCCGGGGTGCTCGCCTATCTGGGCGCCGCCCTGGCGAGCCTGGCGTCCCGGCCGCTCCCCGACTCCCCGGTGACGATGGCGGGTGCGGGCCCGGGCGGGGCGGCGGTGTGGAAGGGGGCGCTGGCGCTGTTGGTGCTGGCCAGTCTGGCGGTGTTCGTGCTGCCTTCGATCGATGCGGGCACCGAGGCTTCGGCACTGGCCACCTACACCAGGGAGCATCCCGATGCCTCTCCGCAGGCCCGGGGGCGCCAGATCTACCTGTCGGAGGGTTGCTGGCAGTGCCACACCCAGCAGGTGAGGGCGGTGGTCGCCGACGTCGGTCTGGGGACCGTGTCGATGCCGGGGGACTACGTGTACGACGGCGGCGACCTGCTGGGAGCACGCCGCATCGGGCCCGACCTCACCCATGTGGCGGGCCGGGATTGGGATTTCGACTCGCTGCTGGCGCACTTCGCCGATCCCAGGGCGCGGCGGTCGTGGTCGCTGATGCCGTCCTACTCCTACCTCGACGCAGCCGATCTGGAATCCCTGGCCGCCTACCTGGCGTCACTGGAGTAGAGGCATGAGACACCGTTTGTCAACCTCCGAGTTCAGATCGGTGTTCAGATGGATGTCAGG
>JAHJML010000087.1 GCA_018821365.1 Actinomycetota bacterium
CGCGGTTGTCACTGGACATGTGCGACACAGGCTAGAGAAAGGCCGGGCTTCCTGCCTGGCTTGTCTCGACGAAATCCGGCCTGAAGTGGCATGCCAGATACTGCTAGACCGGAGAGTCCCGACCCGACAAGATCCATGTGTGTGCGGCATCAGATGGTGGACTGCACAGAACCCGGGGAGGTTCAAGGTCACCCCCGAGCGCTCCTATGAGATATCGGGAACCATCCCCACCCATGGTCCGCTCACAGGCGACACGCTCAGTGAAGTTTCAACAGGAGCGCTTCGGGACCCCTGACCTTCCCTTCGCCAATCGCAGGGGGTAGAGGTCGAGCGCACGTCGGGCCGGTGGAATCCCAACGGTTCCCTGAGACGCCGCTCTACGAGATGCGCCGCCCGGACTGCTACCCGTCGGTGGGCGGGAGGCAGGACACCCAGATCACCCGTTCCTTGAGCAGGCCGGGCCGGGCCTCGTTCTGGATGCTGGAGATCCCCATCTCCAGACGCTGCCCCTTGCTGATGCAGGTCACCGGCGGCTCGTTCCAGGGTCCGTCCCCGATCCGCCACAGGGCGGCGGTGACGTCGAACGCCTCGCCGCTCTCGGAATCCCGATCGGCGCTGAAGCCGATCTCGATGGTGTCGGCCGATTCGTCGACGATGACGGCGAAGCCGGACCGGCGCTCGATCTGGAGGTCCGGACCGCCCACTCCCGCACTCCCGCCCCCGTTGCAGGCGGTCGCTACCAGGGCGATCGCCACCAGACCCGCCATCCGTGCCTTCATGTCCATCCTTCTCCGTGCTGTGCAACCAGATTAGGGGCCGGGGCGGCCGGCACCCGCCAACCGATACACTCGCCCCGGATCTTCAGGAGGCAGCAAGGTGGCCGGCAAGGGCTTCTTTCTCGGCGGGGTCATCGACCCGGCCACCGGCAGGCGGACCGACGACCAGGCTCTGGTGCACTACGACCCCAGCGATCTCACCACCCACGGGGTGATCGTCGGGATGACCGGGTCCGGCAAGACCGGCCTCGGGGTCATCTACCTGGAGGAGGCGCTGCGGGCCGGCATCCCCACGCTGGTCCTGGATCCCAAAGGGGACATGACCAACCTGCTGCTGACGTTCCCCGACCTCGCCGCCGCCGATTTCGCCCCCTGGGTCGACGAGGGCGAGGCCGGGCGTGAGGGGAAGTCCCCCGACCAACTGGCGGCCGAAACCGCCGACCTCTGGAAGAACGGCCTGGCCTCGTGGGGGTTGAGCGGTTCCGACATCGGGGCGCTCCGCGAGGGTGCCGGATTCACCGTCTTCACGCCGGGCAGCAGTGCCGGGGTCCCGCTCAACATCATCGGCTCGCTGGCGGCACCCGCCCTCGACTTCGAAGAAGAGGCCGAGACGCTCAGGGATGAGATCGAGGGATTCACCACCGGCATCCTCGGCCTGGTCGGGGTCGAGTCCGACCCGCTGTCGAGCCGCGAGCACATCTTGATCTCCAACCTCATCGAGCGGGCCTGGACGGCCGGAGAGGACCTCGATCTCGAGATGCTCCTCGCCCAAATCCAGCGCCCCCCGCTGCGCAAACTCGGGGTGTTCGACATCGACACCTTCTTCCCCGAGAAGGACCGTCTGGCGCTGGCGATGAAGCTCAACACGCTGGTGGCCTCGCCTTCGTTCGAGGCCTGGCGGGAAGGGCCCGCCCTCGACATGGAGCGCCTCCTGTGGACCGAGGACGGCAGGCCGAGAGCCAGCATCGTCTACCTGGCCCATCTCTCCGACGACGAACGGCAGTTCGTGGTGACCCTGGTGCTCTCCAAGTTGATCACCTGGATGCGCTCGCAGGCCGGCTCCAGCGACCTGCGAGCACTGGTCTACATGGACGAGGTGTTCGGGTTCGTCCCCCCCACCGCCACTCCTCCTGCCAAGAAACCGATCCTCACCATCCTCAAGCAAGCCCGCGCCTTTGGGGTCGGCATGCTGCTGTCGACCCAGAACCCGGTCGACCTCGACTACAAGGCGATGTCCAATGCCGGGACCTGGTGCATCGGCCGCCTGCAGACCGAACGCGACAAGGCCCGTATCCTCGAAGCGCTCCAATCTGCCGGCGGCGACACCGACGTGGCCGCCCTCGACGCCCTCATCTCCGGCCTCGGGAAGCGGCAGTTCGTCCTCCACAACACCAGGGACCGCCAACCCACCCTGTTCACCACCCGCTGGGCGATGTCCTACCTGCGAGGACCGCTGACCAGAGAGCAGATCGCCTCGCTCACCCACGACGACCCGTCCCGCACCGCGCCACAAGCGTCGCCGAGGGCGGAGCGCGCCCCAGAGGTCGCCGACGACGAGAGCACGGTGGCGCCCGAGGTGGCCGCCGGCATCCCGGTGTACCACCTCGACCCGGGCGCCCCCTGGGCCGACCGGGTGGAGGCGGTCCGCAACGGCACCCGCTACCAGGCCGCCGTCGCCATGCGGGTCGGCCTCATCTTCGACGACGCCACCGCCGGCGTGGACCATCGGGAGACCTGGGAGGCCGTCGTCTTCCCACTGCCGGAGCGGGTCGACCCGGCCGGCGCCCTGGTGGTCGACTACGACGATCGGGACTTTCGTGAGGCACCCGCCGGTGAGGCGGTCTACGCGCTGCCCGACGCCAGGGTCCAGACCAGGGCGTTCTTCTCGGAGACCGAGTCGGCCCTCAAGGAGTGGCTCTACCGCAACCGAACCGTCGAGGTGAACCGCAACAAGATCCTCAAGATGTACAGCCGGGTCGGGGAGACCCGCCGCGAGTTCGAAGAGCGGTGCCGGGCGGCCGCCCGGACGGCGGCGGACGCCGAGACCGCCAAGATCCGCGACCGTTTCGACACCAGGATGGACTCCCTCGCAGCCCAGATCGACGCCGCCAGGCTCCGCATCGACGAGATCGCCGTCGACGTCGAGACCCGCCGCCAGGAGGAGATGGTCTCGGGAGCGGACACGCTGATCGGACTCCTCACCGGCAGGCGGTCGACCTCATCCCTTTCGTCGGCGGCCGGCAAGCGGTCGATGGTCCGCAAGGCGGAACAGCGCCTGCACACCGCCGAGAGCAAGTACACGGGGCTGATCGGGGACCTCGAGGAACTCGGCGACGAGTTGGACGAGGAGATCCTCGGGATCGATGCCACCTGGAGGGCCAGGGCCGCCGAGATCGACACCGTGGCAGTTGGCCTCGAGAAGACCGATATCGCCATCGAGGAGATCGCCGTCGTGTGGATCCCCCGGGGCTGACGGCGAAGTACGTCAAACCCGAGCAGCCCTGGTTTACCCTGGCAGGGTGACCCGACAACGACCCATCATCGCCGACATCACCCGGGCCGACGAGGACGCCGGGGCGATCGTGTCCATCACCCTCGATGTCGCCGGGATCGAGCACCGGGGTGCCGCCGTCGGCTCCTCCGAACCACGGGAACGACCCCGCCTGGTCGGCGAGGCCGCTCTCCGGGCCGTCGAGTCGCTCTCCGGTGGGATGGTCAACCTGGAACTGCTGGCCATCGCAACCGCCGAGATCGGCGACTCCCAGGTGGCGGTGGCCCAGGTGCGGCTCGAGCCGTTCGACGAGATCCTGGTGGGATCCGCCCTCGTCAAGGAGGACGACGCCGACGGATCGTGGGCGGCCGCCCGGGCGGTCATGGACGCGCTCAACCGCCGTTTGGGGGCAGTGCTCTAGGAACCCGCCGGGACCGACTCCCGGTAGCGGTCGAGGGCTGCGGCCACCAGGCGAGCCGCCGCCGTCAGTTGAGCTTCGCCGCCCGGGCCCAGCAGCGCCAGGTGCACCAGGTAGTCGCCGCTCCTCATCACCATCGTGTTGAGCGGCCCCTCGCCGATCACGGGCAAGAAGGCGGCGTCACCGACGGCCTCCACATCGACGACCGAGAACCCCGCCTGCAGGGCGTCATCCCTCCAGAAGTGGTAGGCGGCCGGACTGTCCTGGTAGCCGGCGGACGCCTGCTCGAAAAAGGCCGGCCCCTCGACGAGGACATCCAGTGCCACCCCGGGGTCGGCGCCCGCCCAGGTGCAGGCCGCCTGCCAGCCGTTGGTCGGGTCGGCATCGGAGCGATCTGCCCCGGTCACCTCCACCCCGAGGACACCGGAGGCATCGTCAAAGCTCAACAGATCGCAGGGGTGGGGGTCGGGTGTGCCGATTGTGGCGAGCGGACCGCCGGTCGGCACGCCGCTATCGCCGCAGGCCGCCAGCAGGGAGAGCGCCATCAGCACCAGGGCGAGTCGGGCGGAGTGGCTCAATCGCCGGAGATGATCGCCCACAGGATGTCCCGGATCGAGACGATCCCGAGCAGTTCGCCGTCGCCCATGACCGGCATGTGGCGGTAGCCCACCTCGAGCAGCCAGGCGGCCGCCTCCTCGCAGTCGACGTCGGGCGAGAAGGTGTCGGGGGCGTCCGACATCCAGTCGGCCACCAGGACCTCCTCGGGGTCCGATCCTGCCGACACGCAGCGCACCACATCACGCTCGGTGAAGATGCCGACGAGTTGCCGCTCGTCGATGACCCCCAGGCTGCCCAGCCCGCTGGACACCAGGATCTCGGCTGCGTCGGCCACCGTGGCCTCGGGGCCGATCACCGTCGCCGAGCCTCCCACCAATGCGCCGAGTTTCATCGTTCCCTCCACGCAGCCGTCACCGAGAGCGTAGCCACCACCCGACCCTGCGTTTGGGGGGCGGGCGCCTAGACGAGGTCCTGTTCCCTGATCCCGAACGAGGGATGACGGAGGCGGCACAGCGCCAGTTTCTCGAGTTGGCGGATGCGCTCCCTGGTCAGGTTGAACTCCTCGCCGATCTCCTCGAGGGTGCGGGGCACCCCGTCGAGGAATCCGTAGCGCAGCGCCAGGATGCGGCCCTCGCGATCGGGCAGCCGGTCGATGCTGCGCCGCAGGCTGTTGGCGATGTCGAGCTCCTCGGTGACCTTGACCGGGTCGACGGCCTCCTCGTCCTCGATGAAGTCGCCCAACTGGGCGCCGTCCTCACCGACGGGCTGCTCCAGGGAGACGGTGTCGGCCACCCCGAGCGCCAGTTCCACCTTGTCGACGGTGACGCCGGCCTCTTCGGCGATCTCGGCCGGCTTGGGGTCACGCCCCAGTTCGGCCTTGAGGCTCGCCTGAGCGGCCCGCACGGCGGCGAGGGTGTCGTGGAGATGGACGGGGATGCGGACGGTGCGGGACTTGTCGGCGATGGCACGGGTGATGGCCTGGCGAATCCACCAGGTCGCATAGGTGGAGAACTTGAAGCCCTTGCGCCAGTCGAACTTCTCGACGGCGCGGATCAGGCCGAGGTTGCCTTCCTGGATCAGGTCCAGGAAGTCGATGCCGGAGGTGTTGGCGTAGCGGCGGGCATTGGCGACCACCAGCCGGAGGTTGGCGGTGAGGAAGTCGTCCTTGGCCTGCCTGCCGAGCCGGGCGGCGCGCTGCAGTTCGACCTGCTGAGCCTTGCCCTTGAAGTCCTTCTCGTCGAGACGCGCCTGGGCTTCCTCGCCGGCCTCGATCTTCTGGGCGAACTCGACCTCGAGCTCTGCGGTCAGCAACTCGTACTCGCCGATGGCCGTCAGGTACTGGCTGACGAGGTCCGTCGTGAGGCGTCCCCGCTCATCGGTGAGCTTGTTGCGATCTCGATCACGCCGCGTTCGATCAGCCACAGCCATAGGCGTTTCGTGTCCTCTCAGAGTCCGTACATCCCCCCTGCGGGTCCTGTGCTCCTCCGGTTCACGAATGCACAAGCCCACCAGGTAGGCACACTATGACACAGCCACCCGCCCTTGTGAACCCCCCAATACGACTATTTCGGACTATTCACCGGCCACCCGATCGGGTTGATCCCGGAACCGGTTCCAACCCTGGTTGCCACCGCTCCCCCGTACGATGCCGGCCCATGACGACCCGCCCGGACAACCAACTCGGCAGCGCCACCTCCCCGTACCTGCTCCAGCACGCCGACAACCCGGTGGCGTGGCGCCCCTGGGGCCAATCCGCCTTCGCCGAGGCGGTGCGGCGGGATCGACCGGTCCTGCTGTCGGTGGGCTACGCCGCTTGCCACTGGTGCCATGTGATGGCTCACGAGTCCTTCGAGGACCCGGTCACCGCCGAGGTGATGAACCGCCTCTTCGTCAACATCAAGGTCGACCGGGAAGAGCGCCCCGACGTCGACCGGATCTACATGGACGCCGTCCAGGCCGCCACCGGGAGGGGCGGGTGGCCGATGACCGTGTTCCTCACCCCGGCCGGAGAGCCGTTCTATGCGGGGACGTACTTCCCCCCCGAGGATCGTGGCGGCCTGCCCGGGTTCCGGAGGGTGCTGGAGTCGGTCGCCGATGCGTGGGATCACCGCCGCGAGGAGATCGTCGGCCATGCCGGCCGGATCTCGGCGGCGGTGGCCGCTCCCCTGCCGGTCTCCGACGAGACGCCGGGGCAGGAGGCACTGGAGGCCGCCTACCGGGCGATCGAGGCCCGCTACGACCCCGACTACGGCGGCTTCGGAGGCGCCCCCAAGTTCCCTCAGGCGCCCACGCTGGAATTCCTGCTGCGGATCACCGGGCGGCCCTGGGCACCCCGGGCCGCCGAGATGCTCGAGCACACCCTGACTGCGATGGCGGACGGCGGCATCTACGACCACCTCGGCGGGGGCTTCGCCAGGTACTCGGTCGACCACCGGTGGCTGGTCCCCCACTTCGAGAAGATGCTCTACGACAACGCCCTGCTGTCCCGCCTCTACCTGCGGGCCGCCCAGGTGACCGGCAACCGTGACTTCGAATGGATTGCCCGGGAGACCCTCGACTACCTGCTGGCCGATCTGCGCCTGCCGGGCGGGGGATTCGCATCGGCCGAGGACGCCGACAGCGAGGGTGACGAAGGGCGCTTCTACGTGTTCACCCTGGCCGAACTCCGCGACATCACCGGCGAGCACGCTCCGGTGGCGGAGGCCTATTTCGGGGCCACCGAACCCGGCAACTTCGAGGGCAGCAACATCCTGTATCGGGCGGCGTCGGTGGCCCCGGTGGCCGCCGGCCTCGGGATCACCGCAGAGGAAGCGGCCGTCTCGATCGCCGAGGCCCGCCGCCTGATGTCGGCCGCCCGATCAGAGCGAGTCCGCCCGGCCCTCGACGACAAGGCCGTCTGTGCCTGGAATGCGCTGGCGATCCGGAGCCTGGCCGAAGCGGGAGCGGTCCTCGACGAACCCCGCTACCTCGAGGCCGCCGCGGTGGCGGCCCGCTTTCTGCTCGATGCGCTGCGTGACGGCGACGGACGACTGCTGCGCTCCTGGAGGGAAGGGAACACCTCGGGGCCGGGGTTCGCCGACGACTACGCCGCCACCGCAACCGCCCTCTTCGTCCTCTACCAGGCCACCGGGGACGACTCCTGGTACCGGGAGGCCGCCACGGTGACCCGCCACCTGGTCGGCCTGTTCTGGGACGACCGGGACGGCGGAGTGTTCGCCACCGGTGTGGATGCCGAGCAGTTGATAGCCCGCCCCAAGAACCTGTTCGACAACCCCACCCCCTCCGACAACAGCATGGCCGCCGAGGCGCTGGCGATGCTGGCGGCGGCCACCGGCGAGGCGGAACCCGCCCGGCAGGTGGAGGAGATCGCCCGGACCGCCGGGGCGGCGGTGACGCAGGCGCCCACCGCCGTTGGCCACCTGCTGGCCGTGCTCGACTCGTTCCGCATCGGACGCGAGTTGGCCATCGTCGGAGATCCCGCCGACCGGCGCACCGCCGCCCTGGTGGCGGTTGCCCGGGAGCGCTTCCTGCCCGAGGTCTTCTTGGCCGTCGGGACGCCCGACGCCGAACCCGTCGTGCCGCTGCTGGCCGGGCGGGGGGCCGCCGCCGACGGATCGCCCCTCGCCTACCTCTGCAGCGGGTTCGTGTGCGACGCCCCCACCGGCGACCCGGCCGTGCTGCGAGCGATGCTCGATCGGGGCTGACCGGCCCGCAGCCCTGGGTGCGCCACCAGAGGGCCTGCGCTCCCCCTCTGCCGCCTCCGGCGACATCTCCCCCGGGCGCGCCACCAGAGGGCCTGCGCTCCCCCTCTGTCGCCTCCGGCGACATCTCCCCCGCAAGCGGGGGAGAGCACCTCAGAAGCGAGTCGCGCGGCTCTTCCTCTCTCCCGCGCAGCGGGGGAGATGGGCCCGGCCGAACAGGCCGGGGCCAGAGGGGGACGGCGCTCATCCAGAGGCGCGCACCGCGCGCCACCAGAGGGCCTGCGCTCCCCCTCTGTCGCCTCCGGCGACATCTCCCCCGGGCGCGCCACCAGAGGGCCTGCGCTCCCCCTCTGTCGCCTTCGGCGACATCTCCCCCGCAAGCGGGGGAGAGCGCCCGGCGGAACTGCCGTCGATTTGCCCATCCTTCCCAGCCGAAGCGCCTACCATCGGCGCACCAACCGACTGCTCAGGAGATTCGACCGGCCGTGGACGGACGACCGCCGGAGTACCCGGGGCCCCCTTATGGAGAGCCCGTCGAGGAGCCATTCCCGCGCTTTCAGACGCAGGGCGGCTTCCAGTCTCCCCGCGCCACCGGGGCCCGCCCCTACCGGGGCGGCGGCCAGGCCAATCCATGGCTGGCCGGCCTCGCCGTCGCCGCGGTGCTGATCGCCGTCAGCGTCGTCTCATTCGGTCTCTTCTCTCCCGGGGACGAGACCGCCGCCACCAGCACCACCACCTCCACCACCGACCCGACCGGCACGACCGCCACCACCGACCCGACCTCCACCACCGACGGCACCGGGACCACCGCCACCACCGACGGTTCCGCCGAGATCACCCTTCCCACCACGCCGGTATCGACTGAGATCACCCCGATCGGAGACCCGATCCCCGTCAACGAGTTGACGATGACATCGAGCGACATCGGGATTCTCGACTTCGGCGACGACGGCGATCAGGTGCTCGGCCAGTTGGCGGCCACCTTCGGCAGCCCCACCCAGGACACCGGCTTCCGCATCGGGGACGGCACCTTCGGCGAGTGCCCGGGAGACACGATCAGGGTGGTCCAGTGGGGTCCGCTCAACGTCGTCATCGGCGGTGATGCCACCAC
>JAHJML010000262.1 GCA_018821365.1 Actinomycetota bacterium
CCTCCTAGGGAAGAAACGCCTTCACGTCGCCCAGCTTGCGCGGCAGGTATTCCTCGATGACGTAGTTGAGCCCGTGCTTGGCCAGCGCCTGCTGCTCGGCGCGGACCCCCATCTTGATCATCTGCAGCAGCGCCATTTGCCACGGCTTGTGGTGCAGGATGAACGGGTCGTTCTTCAGGGCGTCCCTGGCCCGCTTGACGTCGACGTCCTTCAGGGGATGCGTGGGCAGCTCGTAGTCGACGATGTCCTGGGGCGTGATGCCCAGGAAACGCGCCCGCGGCACGCAGAAGTACTCGTTCAGGTGCGCCGCGTTGCCGCTGCCCACCTTCAGGGTGCGGTAGATGTTGGAGAAGCCGTAGGGATCGCCGTCCACGAAGACGTAGACGGGGATCTTCTTCTCGTCCGACAGGCGCCGCACGAAGCGCCGGCAGGCCCGCGTGGGCACGCCGCCCAGGGAGATCAGCACGCAGTCGGTCTGCTTCCAGTAGTTGTGCTTGACCAGGCGCTGGAACATGCCCGCGGTCTCGATGCAGAGGATGAATCTGGCATCGGTCTCGAAGCCGAGATGTTCCACGGAGATCGGGATCGAGTAGGCGCCGCTGCCGAACTTCGTGCAGTCGATCCTCAACTCCTCGCCCGTGTCGCGGTCGTGGTCGATCACCACCAGCCGGCCCGCCACGTCGCCGCCCTTCTCCTCGGGGACGAAGCCCAACTGCTCGCGGTTGACCGAGAAGAAGGCCTCCACGTCCTCCATCACCGCGTCCGACTCGGGCTGCTCGCTGAAGCGCGCCTCCTGCCAGTTCTTGCTGACGTAGTAGGCCTCTCGCTTGGTGGCGATGTCGTCGGTCCGCACCAGTTCCTGCGACAGCGACATCATCTTGAGCGTCTGGGCGAAGGTCTTGACCGTGCTGACGGTCAACGTGCGCTCCTTGTTGCGTCCCTTCAGCTCGAAGTAGCCGACCTTGGGCTGGTACTTGACGTTCTGCAGGGAGCGCACCGGGAAGCGCAGCGACGGTTTGCGACCCTCGAGGATGCTGGTGCGCACCACGCCGGCCTCTTCCTTGATGCGCTTCAGCAGGGACGTGCCCGAGACGGGCGCCGGCTTGGGCGCGGCGCCGACCGCCGGTTTCGCCTTCGGTCCGGCTTTCGCCTTCGGCCGGGCCTGCGGTTTGCCGGCCGTGGTCTTCTTATTGCCCGCGCTCTTGCGCGGCGGCTTCGCGGCGTCGAAGTCCAGCTCGGCCTGCTGCTTCCTCTCGGGTGTCTCAGGCACGGATGTCTCCTGTTGCCAAGTTGTAGAGCGCGCCGAATTTGTGGCGCAGATAGTCGACGAAGGGCCGGCTGTCGAGGGTGCGGCCGGTGGCCAGCCGGCAGAGCTCGCCGGCCGTGTGCCGGCGGCCGTGGACATGGATCTTGTCGCGCAGCCAGTGCTGCAGGGGCAGCAGTTCGCCGCGCTCGATCTTTCCGTCGAGATCGGACAGCTCGGCGCTCGCCGACGCGAAGAGCTGGGCCGCGTAGATGTTGCCCAGGGCGTAGGTGGGGAAGTAGCCGAAGAGTCCGAACGACCAGTGGATGTCCTGCAATACGCCCTCGGCGTCGTTGCGCGGGGTCACGCCCAGGTCCTCGGTCATGCGCTCGTTCCACTGGCCGGGCAGGTCGTCGATGCCGATGTCTCCGCGCAGCAGGGCGCGTTCCAGCTCCATGCGCAGGATGATGTGCAGGTTGTAGGTGACCTCGTCGGCCTCGATGCGGATCGGTGTCGGGCGCACGATGTTGACGGCGCGGTAGAAATCGCCGGGCCCGAGGTCGTCGAGCGCGCCCGGAAAGAACCCATGCAGCTGCGGCATCAGCCAGGTGACGAATTCCAGGCTCCGCCCGATCTGGTTCTCCCACAATCGCGACTGCGATTCGTGCATGCCCAGGCTCACCGCCTCGCCGAGCGGAAGCCCGGCCTCCTCCATCGACAACCCCTGCTCGTACAGCCCGTGGCCGCCCTCGTGGATCGTGGAGTAGAGCGACTTGGCGAGGTCGCGCTCGTCGTAGTGGGTGGTCAGGCGCACGTCGCGCGCGCCCACGCCCGTGGTGAACGGGTGCGTCGACCTGTCCAGCCGTCCCGCCTTGAAGTCGAAGCCCATGGCTATGAGCACGCGGTGGCTCAGGGCGATCTGGGCCGGCTCGGGGAAGCGGCGCCGCGACAGGGCGTCGTCGTGCGGCCCGGTCTCGCCGATGGCGGTGACCAGCGGTTTCAGCTGCGCGCGCAGGTCGGCGAAGATCGCGGCGACCTCGGACGTGTCGGCGCCCGGCTCGAATTCGTCGAGCAGGGCGTCGTAGGGCTCGTTCGCGTAACCCAGGGCTTCGGCCTGGCGACGGCGCAG
>JAHJML010000088.1 GCA_018821365.1 Actinomycetota bacterium
GCCGAACTCCCTCGCAGCAGGAACAACTGGTTGCCGGTGTCCGCCACCGAGTGGAAGCCCTCGGCGAGCATCGCCGAACTGCCGCTGATGGCTGCCGCCACGAACTTGATGACGGCGATCGACGCATTGGCGACCAGGGCGAGAACGACGAAGACGCGCGATTCCTTGCCGGCCATGGCCGGGAGTCTACGACCGGCCCGCCGGCCAACAGGTGTGCTCGACGAACCCCCACATCCGCCGGTTCCACTGCCGGGGGTCGCGCCACCTGGCGTGGCGGCCCGGGAAGAAAGAGATCTCCTTGGGGTGCCCCAGCGCGTCGTACAGCGCCAGCGCCGAACGGCGCGAGAACATCTCGTCCTGGTCGGCGTTGAGCATCAGGACCGGGCGGGGGGCGATCCGGGCGGCGGCCTTCTCGGGGTCGGTCACCGCCAGCCGTTCCATGAGGCCGTCGGCGGCCCCACCGAGGCGTTCGGGCACCGAGACCACCGTGGAACCCCCCACCACCAGGATGCCCCCGGCCAGGCGGTCGTCCTCGGCCAGCAGGTGGCACCCCATGACGGCGCCCATCGACATCCCCAGGTACACCATCGGCACCCTCCCGAACCTCGCCTCCACCGCGTCGATGAGCAAGCGCTGGTCCCCGAGCCAGCGGGAGACGAGAGCGGGGTCGGCCATCGTCACCCGGGGGATCGGCGCCTCCCCGGCACGGTCGCCGTGGAGCGGGGCGTCGGCCGACACCAACGAGACGCCCCGCCCCGCCCACTGGAGGGCGGGGCCCCGCAGGTACTGGGCGGTCCGGTCACCGTCCTTGCCGTGGCCGCCGATGACCACCGGCCCGGGCTGTGCCGCCAGATAGGCGTCGGCGTGCACCTCGTCCCCCCGGCTCCCGGGGAAACGCCAGGTCTCGACGGTGACGCCCCGCACCATCTTCACCGCGATCACCTCGGCCGCCCCGCCGGCATCGGGGCCGGGGCGGCCGCCCGTCAGGTCTCCAGCCATTGCTCCCCGTCGGCGCGCACCGTCCCGCCCAGCGAGGCGGCGGCCGGGTTCCAGGCCAGCTCGATCGTCGAAGGGTGGCCGATCTCGTCGCCCTGGTCGATCGAGAGCCTGCCCTGCGGCTCACCCTCGAACGCCAGCACCGCCGCCAGCGCTGCCGCCGCGCTGCCGGTGGCCGGATCCTCCGGCACCCCGAGCCCGGCTGCAAAGAACCGCGCCTTGACATGGGACCCCTCCCGGGCGAACAGGTAGGCGGCCTCCCCGGCCGGGCCGGCCAGCAGCGCCCCGAAGTCCGGTGTGGTGCCGGCCACCGCCTCCGCAGACGGCGCCTCCACCACCAGATACGGGATCGGCATCCGGGCCCACCAGATCCGCCCGGTGGTGGGGAGGCCGGACGCCGCCGCGATGTCCTCCCCGCCGGCCGCCCTCTCGACATCGGCGACCATCGGGGTGTCGACCCACACCGCTCCCCCCTCGATTCGGAACGGAATCTCCCCGACCCCGCACTGCAACCGGCCGACATCCACCGCTTCGGTCGTGGCGACCGTCCAGGCCGCCCCCACCAGGGGATGCCCGGCGAAGGGCATCTCGGCGGCCGGCGTGAAGATGCGGACGATGGGCACCCCGGACTGCTGCGGCCACAGGAAGATGGTCTCGGAGAAGCCCAACTCGGCGGCGATCTGCTGCATCGAGGAGGCATCCAACCCGTCGACATCGGTCACCACGCCGAGATGGTTGCCGCCGAGATCGTCTCTGGTGAACACACGGACGATGTGAGCGGAGCGCATCCCGCCACCCTACCCAGCCGCCGACCGCCCGTCGGGCATGACGAATCAGGGCCGGATTCCCCTGGCGGACGAATCGGACCTTCGCTACCAAGGAGAGGCACACGAGGAGGATCGCCATGACCGGTGCCATGTCGTGCCCCAACGGCCACCCCGCCGAGCCCGGGACTCGCTTCTGTGCCGTCTGTGGGGCGGCGGTGGCCGCCCCGCCGCCTCCCCCTCCCCCGCCCGGCCGGCCGTGGGCCGCCCCTCCGCCCGTCGAGCCGGCCGGCCCGACGCCCCGAAACACCAACCGGCTCCCCGTCGTCATCGGAGGTGCCGCCCTGATCGCAGCCGCCGTCTTTGCGGTGGTGACCCTCACCGGTGACGACACCACACCGGGGGTAACGGTGGCAGCCACCGTCGCCCCGACCTCACCGGCGACCCAACCCCCCGGCACCACCGGCGAGACGACGCCCCCGGAGACGACCCCCGAGACCATCCCCGAGACCGTCCCCGGCCTCGACCCCGACAGTTGGACCGTGCTGGTGTATGTGATCGCCGACAACAACCTGGAGGACGCTGCCCTCGCCGACCTCGCCGAGATGGCACAGGTCACCCCACAGGACCGCTTCGACATCGTGGCACTGGTCGACCGCAACGAAGGCGAGGTCTCCGACGGGGCGGTGGGCCTCCCCGATTGGGCCGACACCAAACTGCTCCACATCGAAGGCGGCCAGGCCACGGTGATCGCCGAGTACGGCGAGGCCGACATGGGCGACCCGGCGGTGCTCACCGAATTCGTCACCACCGGCCTCACCGACTACCCGGCTGCCCACACCGCCCTCATCCTGTGGGATCACGGCGCGGCGGTGTTCGGCATCGGGCCGGATGACTCCGAAACGGGCGAGTTGCCCTCGGTGATCTCCCCTGCGGAGTTGGCCCCGGCGATCCGCCTGGGCCTCGAGGCGGCCGGGGTCGAACGGTTGGACATCATCGGGTTCGACGCCTGCCTGATGGGGTCGTTCGAGATCGCCACCGGGATGGCCCCGATCGCCAGGTACATGATCGCCTCCGAGGAGTCCGAGCCGGGGGTGGGGTGGGATTGGACCGCCCTGGAGTACCTGGCCGTCGAACCGCATCCCACCGCCGCCGGCCTCGGCGAGGCGATCGTGACCGCCTATCACCTCAACCCGGTGGTCGCCGACCTCCCCGACCACACGCTGTCGATGGTCGATCTCGACATGATGGACGAACTCGAGGCCGCTTTGGCCGATCTGGTCGATCCACTCACCGCCTCGATGGGCGACTACGCCCCCGTGCTGGGACGGCAGCGAGCCAAGGTCATCACCTTCGGGAAGAACCCCGACCCGTGGAACGAATTCCACCTGGTGGATCTGGGGAACCTGGTCCAGCGATTGGGCAGGCAGTCACCCGATCTCGCCGATCGGGCCGCCGGGTTGCGGCAGATCCTCGAGGAGTCGGTGGTGGCCATCGGCAACGGGGAACAGGTCAAGCAGGCGCTGGGGTTGACCGTCTTCTTCCCCAGTTTCCCCGAGTACTGGAATGCCGTGCTCCCCTACTACGACGCCATGCCGGCCACCGCCTGGCGCCGGGTGCTCGACGCCTACTTCGCCACCGGACGGGCCATCCCGCCGGAACGGCACCCCGCCTTCGAGGGGAGCGGGGAGGCTGGGACGGAGTTCGTCGAACCGAGCGGGCTCCATGTGAGCGCCGAGTTTGCCGGCGCCACACCGGGTGACATCGCCGAGGTGCGCCTGCTGCTCGGCACCGAGACTGGGGGGACCACCACCTTCTTCTCGGACTACCCGGGCGAGGTGGAGGGGACCACCGCGACGGCGGTCCACGGTCTCGAGGCGGTGCTCCTCACCAACCGGGCCGGGGAGGCCGCCATCGACACCGAAGCCATCCCCGTGTTCCATCGCATCACGAGGACCGCCACCCCCACGGGCAGCATCACGACCGTGGAGATCCCCCTCGCCTACTACCCGGCCGGGGTGGCACCCGGCGGGGACGACTACCAGCCCGCGGTATTCGTCGAGCATGCGGTCTTGGATGCGTCGGCCGACGACTGGACCACGAGCCGGCAACTGCTGGTCACCACCTCCTCGGGCACCCTCGGCTCGGTGACACCCAACCCGGCCGGGGTCCTGGTGCCGATGTACCTCCAGGACGGGCCGGAGGGACGCCGATGGCTTCCGATCGCCTCCGACAACCCCCTGCCGGCCGACCTGGACATGCTCGACCTGACCATCTGGACGTGGGGGTTCCCCGGCACCGAACTGGTCGTCGAGTTGACCGTCACCGACTTCGGCGGCAACTCCGCCTCGGCAGCCGCTGCCGCGGTGGTCCCCGCCGACTGGCAGACCGGGGTCGGGTAGGAGAGGCGAGGGCGAGGCGGTATCGTCGCCGGCGATGGTGGACATCTTCGGACTCGACAGCCTGCTCGCCCAGATCGTCCTGGCACTCGGCGCCGCCCTCGCCGTCGGCAACGGGGCGGCGCTGCTGGTGAACCGGCGGGGCGGCAAGCCCCGGGGCGAAGAGGGCGATCTCAAGCGATCGCGCGCCTGGTTCCTGCTGGTGGTGGGCCTGCTGATGGCCTACTGGGGTCTGGCCAGCCTGATCTCGGGGTGAGTCCCGGTGCCGATCGGGTACCATCGAGGCACCCTGCGGGTGTAGTTCAATGGCAGAACACGAGCTTCCCAAGCTCGATACGAGGGTTCGATTCCCTTCACCCGCTCCGGAGACCCCAGCCCCGCGCCTGGTCTTCTCGCGCCCTGGTGCCCTCCCATCTACCATCGGTGCAACGATTGGAGCACCACCGTGATCCTCTCCGACATCTCGATCCGGGCCGCCATCGAGGCCGGTGTCTTCGACATCGATCCGTTCGACCCAGCCATGGTGCAGCCGTCCAGCATCGATGTCCGCATCGATCGCTACTTCCGGGTGTTCGAGAACCACCGCTACCCCTTCATCGACCCCAAGCACCCGCAACCCGACCTGACCACCGAGGTGGCCACCGAGGTCGATCACCCCTTCATCCTGCACCCCGGGGAGTTCGTGCTCGGCTCGACGCTGGAGGTGGTGCGACTCGGCAACGCCATCGTCGCCAGGCTGGAGGGGAAGTCGAGCCTGGGCCGCCTCGGGCTGCTGATCCACTCCACCGCCGGGTTCGTCGACCCCGGCTTCGAGGGCCACCTCACCCTGGAGTTGTCGAACGTCGCCACCCTGCCGATCGCCATCTACCCGGCCATGAGGATCGGCCAGTTGTCCTTCTACCAGTTGAGCACCCCCGCCGAGGCTCCCTACGGGTCCGAGCGGACGCACAGCAAGTACCAGGGCCAGCGCGGCCCCACCCCCAGCCGCATCCACGAGGACTTCGAGAAGTAGCCGGGACGCCTCCCCCCCATGATCTCCCACAATCCCCGCTCCGGATTACGCTCACCTTCGTGGAGAGAAAGCCCTGGACCCTCGACGGTCATGAGCGCGCCCGAATCGGAAAGATGACCAATCCGGTGCGCGGCCTCCTCCACGGGTCGGCGGCGGTCGTCTCCCTCGTCGGGGCGATCCTCGTCACGGTGCTCGCCAGTGGGGGGTTCGAGCGCCGATTGTCGCTGATGATCTTCGGGCTGAGCCTGGTGAGCCTCTACACCGTGAGCGCCCTCTACCACTCGATCCCGTGGCATGAGGTGTGGAAGGACCGCATGCAGCGCCTCGACCACACCATGATCCACGTCCTGGTGGCGGGGACGTTCACCCCGATCGCGTTGATCGTGCTCGACGGATGGCTGCGTTGGGTCACCCTGGCGGTCCAGTGGGGCATCGTGCTGGCGGGAGCCCTCCAGAAGTTCACCAGGGAAGATCCCTCCCGACGCCTGTCTATCGCTCTCTCCACCACCCAGGGATGGCTGGCGTTGATCCTGCTGTGGCCGCTCGCCCAGCGATTGCCGTGGACCGCACTGATGCTGATCGGGTTGGGCGGTGTCTTCTACACCGGGGGGATGGTGGCGATGATCACCGGCCGCCCCAGGTTGTGGCCGCGGGTCTTCTCCGCCCACGAGGTGTTCCATGTGTTCGTCATCGCCGGGAGCGCCGTCCACTTCGCCGCCATCGCCGGCTACATGGCGCGCTACCCCTCCGGCTGAGTCACGGGGTCCCCCGCCCGACCCGGCTCCAATCCTCACCTCGCCTGTCCCGTCCCGGGGGGTCTGTGAGGGGCGATGGGTTATTCATCGGCAAGAATGGCCGCCGATGAGCACACCACCCACCACCCGGTTGCGCGGCGTCGCCATCCCCTCCGAGCACGGGGGGTGGGGGATCACCCTGGAACCGGTGGCACTCGGGTTGGCGGTCGCCCCGAGCACGGCGGGCATCGCCCTCGGCGTCGCCGCCCTCGCCATCTTCCTGTTCCGCACCCCGTTCAAGATCGCGGCGGGCGATCTGCGGCGGGGCCGGCGCCTCCCCCGCACCGGGGTGGCGATGCGGGCCGCCGCCCTGTACGGAGCGGTCCTGGTGGCGGCGGTGGTGATCGCCATCGCCGCCGCCGGCCACCGGTTCTGGCCGCCACTCGCCGCCGGGATACCCCTCATGCTGATCCAGGCCGGCTTCGACGTCCGCAGCCGCAGCCGGCGGCTGATCCCCGAGATCGCCGGTCCGGTCGGGATGGGTTCGGTGTCCGCCGCCATCGCGCTCGCCGGTGGGGAGTCGTTGCGGCCGGCGCTGGGTCTGTGGCTGGTGATGGCGCTCCGCTCGGTCACCGCGGTGGTGCTGGTGCGGGCCCAACTCCGGCGCGCCAAGCAGCAGCCGTATCGGGAGTGGCCGGTCCACCTGGTGGCGGCGGGAGCGGCGGCCGTCGTCGTTGCCGCCGCCGGGTTGGGGGTGATCCCGTGGCTGGGGGCGGCGGCCGTCGCCTTCGTGATGCCCTTCGGGTGGTGGAGCCTGCGGCGCCCACCGGTTGCTGCGGTGGTGGTGGGAGTGTCCCAAACCATCCTCGGAGCGGTCGTCGTGGTGCTGACCGCCGCCGGGGTGCGGGCGGGGATCTGAGCGGCCAGTAGCCTCCGGTCATGGCATCGATCCTGTACCGAGACGCTGCATGCACCGACGCCCGCTCACCCCGCCTCCAGATGGGGACCAGCCTGCTGGTGGAGGGCCGCACCATCTCCTGGATGGGCCCCACCGGGGAGGAACCCGACCCCGGCTCCGACACCACCATCGTCGATGCGGGCGGAACGACCATCGTCCCGGCCATGGTCGACGCCCACAGCCACATCTCCCTGCCGGGCGGCTCCCACTGGATCGACCGCATCAACGACTCGACCGACGATCTGCTGGCGGCCGCCGAACGCAACGGGGAGCGCCTGATCGCCGCGGGCATTCGCTGGGCACGAGACGTCGGCTCCCCCACCCGCCCGGTCGACGGCGCCGAACGCGCCCTGGGACTGGTCGTGCGCGACCGGTGGGCCGGCCGCCACGACCGCCCCTACATCCGGGCCGCCGGCACCTGGATCGGCAAGGAGGGCGCCCTGCCCGGAGCCCGTTTCCTGGTGCAGGCCGCCGACGCCGATGCGTTGCTGGAGGCTGCCCTGGGGCAACTCGACGACGGGGCCGACCTGATCAAGCTGTACATGGACGGCCCGGATGCCGACACGCCGGTGTTCACGGCCGACGAGATCGCCGGGGTCGTGGGCGCCGCCGCCGAGGCGGGCGCCAAGGTGGCCGCTCATGCCACCCAGATCGGGGGTGCCAGGGCGGCCGTCGCCGGCGGGGTCGCCTCAGTCGAACACGGCGACGCCATCGACGCCGATCTGGCCGCCGAGATGGCCCGGCGGGGAACCTTCCTGGTCACCACCCACTCGGTGATGAAGTCGTGGCTGAGCTTCGGGACCACCACCACCATCGAACGGTTCGCCGGCGAGGGTTCGGCCGCCCGCATCGAGGGCAGGCTGGAGGCGGCCCGCCACAGCACCCGTACCGCTCACGCCGCCGGGGTCAAGATCGCCGCCGGCAGCGACTTCGGAGGCGGGTCGCTGCGGGCCGGGCATCTGGCCTGGGAGGTCGAAGCACTGGTGGAGGCAGGATTGGAGCCGTGGGAGGCGCTGGCGGCGGCCACCTGGCGGGGTGGGGAACTGCTCGGCGAGCCGCGGGCGGGGGTGCTGCGGGTCGGGGGACCCTCCGATTGCTTCCTGGTCCACGGCGACCCCCTCAGCGACCCGAGCGCCCTCTGGAGGGTGGCGGCGGTCCTCTGAGCCGGAGGGCCCCGAGACCTGCCCACCCGACGACATGACCGGCCCCACCCGCTCCCGATCGGCCCAGACCGCCGTCATCGCGGTCGCCGCCTTCGTGGTCCTCGGCATGCCCAAGGCCGCCTTCTCGGTGGCCTGGCCGTCGGTGGCCGGCGCCCTCCATAGGGACATCGCCGACCTCGGGATGATCGTCGCCATCTTCGTGGCGGGATACCTGATCGGGACCCTGTCGGTCGGGCGGATGATCGGCCGATTCGGCACCGGCGCCGTGCTGACCGCCGCCGCCTGCGCCATGACCGCCGCCATCGGGGGATACGCCGTGGCCGGCACCTGGGCCGTCCTGCTCCTGTCGGCGATCGCCCTCGGGATCTCGGGCGGCCTGCTGGACGTGGGCCTCAACGCCCACGTCGCGGTCCACCGCGGCACCGGAGCGATGGGGTGGCTCCACGCCGGCTTCGGGATCGGCTCGGCGGCCGGCCCGTTGCTGATCACCGGCCTGCTGGCCATCGATGCCGGGTGGCGAATCGGGTTCTGGGTCATCGCCGCCCTCCAGATCGCCATTGCGGTGATGCTCGGGGCAACCCGTCGAGACTGGGACGGCCCGGCGGGACGCTCGGCGCCGGGCCGGGTCCGACGCCGCCCGGTGGTCGTGCTGACGCTGCTGGTGTTCTTGCTGTATGTGGGACTCGAGGTGGCGGCCGCCCAATGGGGGTTTACGTTCCTCACCGAGGGGCGTTCGCTGAGCGAGGGCGTGGCCGGACTGGCGGTGACCGGGTTCTGGATCGCGCTGACCGGGGCCCGGGTGCTGCTGGGGATCGCCGGGGACCGCACCCCGCAGGCCGGGGTGGCGGCCGCCGGGACGATCGCAGCCGTCGTGTTCACCTCGCTGCTGTGGTGGTCGCCGGCGCCCTGGGTGGGGCCGGCGGCGCTGGTCGCCCTCGGCGCCTCCCTCGGCCCGATCTTCCCCCTCCAGACCCTGCTCACCCCGATCCGGGTGGGCGCGGCCGCGACGACGACGATGGTCGGCTACCAGATGGCGGCCGCTTCGGTGGGGGCGATCCTGATCCCGGGCGGACTCGGCCCGTTGGTGAGCGCCTTCGGGGTCGAGATCGTCGCACCGGTGCTGGTGGTGGCGGCGGCGGGGTTGGTGGTGGCTGTGGAGGCGGCCCGGCGATGGGTCGACCGCTGATCAGCCGCGTTCGACGTTCAAGACCCATCTGGTGCCCTCGGCGGAGAACCCCATCCGCCGCAGATACGCCCGATGCTTGGCGGTCTCGGCGGTGGCCCACACCTTGTCGACCACCGTGCCCTCGAACAGCCCCGACGATGGCGAGTAGAGGAAGCGGCCCACCTTGAAGTCCCGGTACCTGGGGATCACGTAGTCCAGGCGCACCTCCATCTCCCCATTCCCGGGCATCCCGATGAACACCCCGGCGGGGACCATGTTGCGCAAGACGAACACCGCCACCTGCTCGTCGGAGGGCTCATACGTGTAGCCGGGGATGAAGGCGCGGATGTCCTCCTCGTAGAACTTGCAGAAGTAGGCCAGGTAGTCGGAGGTCGATGCCACGTGCAGCAGTTCGAACCACTCCTCGACCGCCAGCAACCCCCGCAGCCGCCACAGATGGATGAGCGCCGCGATGACGTTGGTGATGACGATCGGCCAGGCCCCGATGAGGACCGCATAGGCGATGAAGAAGAACGACGCTCCCAGGCCGATCATCCGCAGCCGGACGATCGAGGTGGTGATCAGCGACACGATCACCAATCCGGAGGCGATCCAACCGATGGCCTCCGTCATCGGAGTGCCCCGGCGGCGAAGCCGCCCTCGGTTGGATTCGCCTGCATCGGCCCGCCCTCCACCTCGCACCTCCCCTCTTCGGGGATTCTGGTCGACCCGGCCGGGTCGCGACGCTCAAACACCGCTCGGAGACGCCGGCACCCTAGAAGAAGGTCACCTCGACCAGGGGGCTGTGCTCCACCCACTGCTCGAGCGGATCGGTGGCGCCGACCCTCCGGGTGATCTCACCGAGCACCCGGCGACGGGTGGCCGGGTCGGTCACCGGCGCCGCCAAGGCCTTCACGTCGGCTTCGATCGTCTCCTTCAGATGAAAGGTGAACCAGGGTTCCGCCAGCAGATTGGCGTACCAGTCGCGGCGCCCCGGCGTCCCGGTGATGTAGAACCGTCCCCCGACTCGGTGGAACCAGATCTCGATCCGTCGGGGCACACCACTGGCGCGGCCGATGGTGGTGATGTCGATGGTGAGATCGGTGTCGAGCGCCTTGCGGGTGGCCTCGTCCACGATTCCTCCTCGCGATCAGACGTGGTTGCCGAGCATCGATTCGTCGGGGTTGCGGGCCGGCAACCCCTTGCCGATCCCCAGGCGCACTGCGACGAGGTGTGCCCTCGGCAGAGTATGACGCGCCGGCGGATGGGCGTCGATCGGACTCCCTTAGGATTGACGGCGACCCGAGAGTGGAGGAACCGTGACCTTTGCCGAGGCGATCTCTACCTGTCTCAAGAAGTACGCCGATTTCAAGGGGCGGGCCGCCCGACCCGAGTTCTGGTGGTTCTACCTGTTCGCCGCCATCGTCAACTGGGGGCTGATGCTCACCTGGATCTCCGCGTTGTCGGATCCCTACAACGACAGCGTTCCGCCGGGCCTGATCCTGAGTTTCGTCGTGGGGTTGGCGCTCCTCCTGCCGATCCTGGCCGCCGGGGTGCGGCGCATGCACGACACCGGCAAGTCGGGTGCCGCCCTGTTCATGGGCCTGATCCCCATCGTCGGAACGATCGTCTTGATCGTCTGGCTGGCCACCGAGGGCACCCCGGGGCCCAACCAGTACGGAGACAAGCCGGCTCGATAGCAGCGACGCTTGCTCGGTGCTCCCAACGACGAAGGGGGCGGGCTTTGAGACCCGCCCCCTTTGCGCTCGGCGCGGCGGCGTCAGCCGATGCCGATCTGGTGCTGGAAGCTCAGGTCGTCCAGTGAGTTCGACTGCAGCGACCGGTAGGACAGGGTCCACAGGTCGCCGCCGATCACCAGGCTGCGCTGGATCGGGTTCCAGTCCTGGTAGTCGGACCAGCAGATCTCGATGTGATCGTCGGGACCGGCCACCTCGGCGAGGTCGACCTCGCCGTTGAGATAATCCTCGGCGATCCACTCGGCGTCCTCGACCGCCAGCACCTCGCAGTAGTAGCCGTCGACGTAACTGGCGTCATTGGGGCCGCACACCTGGACGATGACGTCCTCGTAGCCGTTGTCGCTGGAGTACTGGTCGCACTCGGACTCGACGATCTGGGCATTCTCCTTCTCGTGGCTGATGCGGCCCATCTCGCGAATCCCATCGTCCAACTTGAAGACGATCGCGCCGGCGAAGTCGTCCTGCCAGGCCTGCAACGGCATCACCATCATCTGCTCCGGCGCCCAGTACAGGAATGCGTGGTGATCCCACTCGGCGTCGGTGTAGGAGTCCGGGAGCACGAAGTTGTCGATCTCCCTGGGATCGCTGGGGTCCGACACGTCGAACAGCGACACCTTGGCCCCCAGGGTGCGCCCCTCCTCGGTGGCGTCCTGGCCGATGCCGAGGAGTCGCCCATCCCCGAGGGGGTGCAGGTAGGCCGAGTAGCCGGGGATCTTCAGTTCGCCCGCCACCACCGGGTGGTCGGGGTTGCTGATGTCCACGACGTACAGGGGGTCGGTCTGACGGAAGGTGACGACGTAGGCGGCATCTCCTATGAAGCGGACCGAGTAGATCTGCTCGCCCTTGCCCATGTCGCCGACGCTGCCGGCCTCGACCAACTGGTCGCCCCGTTGCTCCAGGACCACGACGAACGATTCCGACGTCTCATCGGAACCCCAAGGCGTCCCGTCGGTGGTGGCCACCCGGAAGTACCCGTCGTACTCGTCCATGGAGAACTGGTTGAGCAGGTGCCCCTTGACACTGCCCGATGCCTCGTACTCGGCGGGGTCGCTCCCGCTGATCGAGAACTTGTGGATGGCGGTGCTATAGGCCTCGTCGAACTCGCGGGAATCGTCGATGCCGATCCAGTCGGAGGGGATCCACACGTTGGTGGCCACGTAGATGCTCTCGGGGGAGGCGTACACGGTCTCGCCGCCGGCGATGACACCGGTGGCGTCGCCGGCATCCACGCCGCCGTCGGCGGTGAACGTCAGCACCGAGAGGGTCTCGAAACCGGCGAACTCGACGGGACGGTGGGTTCGGGCGCAATCCACCAGGATGCCCTCGCTGCTGGACCCGTCGGATTCGACCAGGGTGTAGTCGGGGAGCCAGTCGTCGAGGGTGGTCTGATCGATGACCTTGCGATTGGCCTCCAGGGCGATGTCCTCGGAGGCCGGATTGCTCGGGTAGACGAACGGCAGGTCGTTGGGGTAGGAGGAGATCACCATGCGCACCGTGCCGTCGATCAACCGGGCGCTGAGGTACTGCCCTTCGACGGTCAGGGTCCTCGTCACCTTCATGTTGGCCGGGTCGCTGATGTCGACCTCCAGCACGATCGCCGAGTTGTACCCGAAGCCGGGCCAGATCATGGCATCGGTCGCCATCACATCGGTCGGCATGGCGACGCCACCGCCGCCGTTGGCGAACACGAAGGCGGTCTCGCCGACCACGAAGAGCGTGTGGTTCCACCCGTCCGTGAGTTGCAGCGTCCCCAGCACCAGTGGCTCGTCGGTGGTGACGTCGACATAGGAGATCTTGCCGTCGACCACCGTGATGATGCGGGTGCCGTCGGTCTTGACGATGTCGGGCTCGTCGACACCGGCCACCTGGACGTTGGTGCCGCTGTAATCGACGCCTTCGACACCGCCGAACGCCAAATAGGCACCGCCTTCACCGGCGGGGGCCGTTTGGGCGGCGGCCGTCGTGGTGGCGGCCGCCTCCATGTCGTCCAGACCCATGAAGGGCTCGGGGATGCCCCACCACCCCCTGTTGCCGTCGAGGCCGTAGGGCCCGACCCGTTCCTTGGCCTCTGCCTTGAAGTGGTCGAGCAGGGCATCGCAGGAATCGAAACGCTCCAGGGCCGCTACGAACCTGACCTGCGAGGGGTCGAACGTGCCGGCCACCCCGGTCACTCCCCCGTTGGTGGCGGCGGTGCCCCCGATCGAGGTGGTGGTCGGGTCGGCCGTGGGACTTCCCGCGCAAGCGGCGACCAGGAGTCCTACCGCCAACATGAGAGAGATGTTCCTGCGCATGGGTGCCTGCCTCCGTGGGTGTGTTGCCATTGTGACGGCACGAGGGACGATTCCGGTTCCCATGCAGAGGATCGATTGGCTGGATCGATTGCTCGAGCGGCAGGCCTCAGTGGTGCAGGCCGCCGCTCGGTCCGGGGAAGGCGGTGCCGGGTGCAACTGGTTCGTGGGTGCACGGGGAGTCGAGATGTGGACGATTGGCCGATCCCGGCAGTAGGGTTACCCGCCCTCACCCCGGCCTGCCGTGCCGTGGTGCTCGTCCGACGTAGGGAGGTCGTCCGCAATGGCTGAGAAAAGGCCTGCACCCAAGGGCGGACAGCGGTCCGCCGGAAACTCCCCAGGCAAGGCGTCCACGGGGTTCACGGACGAGGAACGAGCCGCCATGAAGGAACGCGCCCAGGAACTGAAGGCGGCCGAGCGTGGCGGCCGCCGCACCGGCAAGGCGGACGGGGAAGCCGCCGTGCTCGCCAAGATCGCCGAGATGCCCAAACCGGATCGCGCCATGGCCCAGCGACTCCACGCCATCATCAAGGCCGGCGCGCCGGATCTCGTGCCGAGAACGTGGTACGGGATGCCCGCCTACGCCAAGGACGGGGATGTCGTCTGCTTCTTCCAGAGCGCCCAGAAGTTCAAGACGAGGTACCCGACGCTCGGCTTCAGCGACAAGGCAAACCTCGACGAAGGCGCCATGTGGCCGACCGCCTTCGCACTGAACGAGTTGACCTCAGCCGAAGAAGCGCGGATCGGCGCCCTCGTGAAGAAGGCGGTGGGCTGAGGGCCAAGCCTGCCGGCAGGCCCGGCCGGAGTGGGACCGTCGATCTGATGGGTTGTTGCGTCACGGGAGCCCGGCCGGGCCTCGGGTTTCTCCCCTGATGTTGCCTTGGGGCGATTGGCGGCTACTGTTCCCTCCGCCGCACCGGGTGGAGGCCAGCGCAACGTCGCTTCCCCGGTGGTCAACGGCATGGATTCTCACCCCGGTTGGACCGCCTCTTCGGCCGATGCTCGACCTCGCGTCGAGTGAGAGATCGGCACACTCACCAACCGCCCCACCGGGGGCAGGAGACATCATGACCGTTCCCTTTGCCCAACTCGGGCTGCCCAAACCTCTGGTACGCAAACTCGAAGCAGGCGGCATCACCGAGACCTTCCCCGTCCAGGAAGCCACCATCCCCGACGCCCTCGCCGGCAAGGACGTGTCCGGCAAGGCCCCCACCGGGTCCGGCAAGACCCTCGCCTTCGGCCTCCCGATGCTGAGCATGATCGGCAAGGCCACCCGCAACCGTCCCCGCGGCCTGATCCTGGCTCCCACCCGGGAACTCGCCGAACAGATCAAGGAGGAGTTGGCGCCCCTCGCTCGGGCGGTGGACCGCTTCGTGTTCGCCATCTACGGCGGGGTCGGATACGGCCCCCAGATCAACGCCCTCCGCAAGGGGGTCGATGTGCTGGTGGCGACCCCGGGCCGCCTCGAGGACCTGATCGACCAGGGATCCGTCAACCTGCGGGACGCCGACATCGTCGTCGTAGACGAGGCCGACCGGATGGCCGACATGGGGTTCATGCCGGCCGTGCGGCGCATCCTCGACGGCACCGCCACCAAGCGGCAGACCCTGCTGTTCTCGGCCACCCTCGACGGCGACATCGCCGTACTGAGCCGGGACTACCAGCACGACCCGGTCCGCCACGAGGCGGGGACCGTGGAACCCGAGACGATCGACGCCACCCATCACTTCTGGCTGGTCGATCACGACGAGCGCATCCAGCGAGCCGCCGATGTGATCGCGGCATCGGGCCGCTCCATCGTCTTCACCCGCACCCGCCACGGGGCCGACCGCCTCGCCACCCAACTCGCCAAGTTGGAGATCGGGGCGGTCGCCATGCACGGCGGTCGCTCCCAGAGCCAGCGCCAGCGTGCCCTCAAGGCCTTCTCCTCCGGCGACGCCCAGGCCCTGATCGCCACCGATGTGGCCGCCCGCGGCATCCACATCGACGCGGTTGCCTCGGTGGTCCACTTCGACCCGCCGGCCGACGGCAAGGACTACCTGCATCGCTCGGGACGCACCGCCCGGGCCGGGGCCACCGGCACCGTCGTCAGCCTGGTCACCCGCGAGCAGCGCCGGGCCGTCCAGCGGATGGTCCGGGAACTCGACCTGCGGGTTCCGATCGAACCCCCTCGCCTCGACGCCCTGCCCAAGGACGTTCCCCGCTTCGTCAAGCCCGCCCCGCGACCCCCGACCAACGGCGCCGATCGCCGCATCGAACGGCCGGCCGACCGCAGGATCGAGCGGCCCATCGAGCGGAAGCCCGAGCGGAGGGTCGAGGACGACCGCCCCGCCAACCGGCCGGGCGCCCAGGCGCAGCGGGCGACCTCGAAGAGCCCGAGCGTGTATGTGGCCAACCTGCCCTGGGACGCCACCGAGGACGACGTGCGGGAACTGTTCGGCCGTTACGGGCACGTGCAGCAGGCCACCGTCATCTTCGACAAGCGCACCGGCCGCTCGAAGGGATTCGGGTTCGTCGACATGCCCGAGGACGCTGCCGCAGCCGCCATCGGCCAACTCCACGGATCGACCCTGGAGGGACGGGACCTGACGGTTCGCTTCGCCCAGCCTCGCACCTGGGGCGCCTGACCGGCCGAAACCCCCTTTGCCGACTCCTAGCATCCCGATCATGCTGCAAGCCGGCCTGACTGCCTCCGTGGATCTCTCCGTCACAGACTCCGATACCGCCGCCGCCCTCGGTTCGGGTGACGTCCCGGTGTTGGCAACCCCCCGGTTGATCGCACTCTGCGAGGCGGCCACCCTGGCAGCGATCTCCGCCCACCTCGACGCCGGCCAGACCGCCGTGGGCTCCCGGGTCGAGATCGACCACCTGGCTCCCTCGGCAGTGGGGGCCCGTATCACCGCGACCGCCACCCTCGCTCATGTCGACCGGCACCGTCTGGTGTTCTCGGTCGCCGCGGTCGAGGGGAGCCGAACGGTGGCCGAGGGGACCGTCCATCGGAGGGTCGTCGACCGGCAGCGCTTCCTCGACCGAACCTGAGCAGGAGTCCCCGTGACCTGGATCTTGGTGACCAACGACGACGGCATCAACGCCAGGGCACTGGTGCCCCTGGTGCGAGCGCTCACCCCCATCGCCCCGGTGCGGGTGGTGGTGCCCGACGGGGAGCGGTCCTGGATCGGCAAGGCGATCACCCGCCACGCCCCGGTCACCGTCGAGACCGTCGATCGGGGCGGATTCGAGATGTTCTCCTGCAGTGGGAGCCCGGCCGACTGCGTGCAACTGGGGGTCCACACCCTCTTCGACGACCCGCCCGCCCTGGTCGTCTCGGGGATCAACCTGGGCTACAACCACGGCACCGCCTACCTGCACACCAGTGGCACCGTGGGAGCCATCCTGGAGGCCCACCTGGTCGGTGTCGACGGACTGGCCCTCTCCACCGAGGGGGAGGGTGACTTCCGGACCTGGATGGATTGGGCCTCGGGCGCAGAGTCGGTGCCGATGTGGGAGCGACTGGCCGTCCTCGGGGCCGACCTCGCCGCCGGGATGATCCGGGCCGGCAGTCTCGGGGTCGCCATCAGCGCCAACTTCCCCGACGACGCCGATGTCACCACCCCCCGGAGGACGACCACGGTGGCCGAGACCGGCTACGACCAACTCTTCGTGGAGGACTCCCCCGGCGTGTACGTCCACGACTACCACGGCGGACTCGACTACCGGGGCCCTCTCGAGGGCACCGACATCGGGGTGAACTCCGAGGGGTGGGTGACGGTGACCCCGGTGCGCGCCATCGGCACCGCGGCCTTCCCGGATGCGCTGATCCCTCTGCTTTCTCCGAACCTCCCCTAGCATCCACCGTCGTGTTGCCACGACGCAGACGCCTTGCCGTCCTCGCCATCGTCGCCGGACTGATGGCCTCCCTCGGCGCTCCCGCCATCGCCGATGGCGGGGCGGACCATGTGATCCCCGGCCTCGACACCCTCACCGCCCGCATCGAACGGGCCACCCGCCGGGTGGATCGGTGGACCCGCGCCACCTGGGATCCTGAGGTCGCCGAGGCACTCGACACCGCCGGCCTGAATCGCATCGAACGGGCCCTGGCCTCCGCCAAGGTGGCATCCGCCGAGGTGCTGGATCCCCTGATCGGCCCGACCGCCCCCGACGAGATACCGGCCGCCATCACCGCTGCCCTGTCGGACGCCAACCCGGCCGATTCGATGCGGATCGGCCTCTCGGCCACCCTGGCCGCCTGGGACCGATTCCGCACGGCGACCGATGAGGGACGGGCGCTTCGAGACCGTCTTCGCCGGCGTCTCGGGTTTCCCCTGGTGACCGGCCTGCGGGCCTGCCCCATCGAGGGCATCGACCCCTTCCTCCACGATTGGGGGGACAACCGGGGATGGCGTACCCACAAGGGCACCGACATCAACGCCGAGTCGGGCACCCCCCTGGTCGCCATGGAGCGCGGGGTGATCGTCCAGATGGGCTGGCACTACCTCGGAGGCAACCAGGTGTACCTGCTGGGGGACATGACCGGGGATGTCTACTACTACGCCCACATGGACTCCATTGACGAGGGTCTCGAGGTCGGGGTTTCCGTCTCCACCGGGCAGTTGATCGGCTACGTGGGGAACACCGGCAACGCCGACGTCCCCCACCTCCACCTCGGATGGATGCCCGGGGCGGGCAGGGTCGACCTCGAGGGCCTTGCCGATGCCTACCCGATGCTCGTGGAGTTGTGCCTCTAGGTGGGTTCGACCCGTTGCACCGTCACCGGTGTCGGAGGGGTTGGCTTCAGGTAGAGCATCGAGAGCGTGATCATTTGCTGGAGCAACCCGACCAGCAGGAGGATCATCGCCGGGAAGAACCACGGTGCCAGGTCGATCGGGTCGGGCAGGACCGGTTGCCATTCGAGGGGACGGTTGGTGGCGAGGTTGACCGCGATCGCCTCGTAGGCCGATGGTGAGAAGTTGAGCATCGGTTGCCCGGGAACGCACTCGTAACGGGGCAGCAGGCGGGCCACGAACGGCACCTCGAAGCGCACCCAGCGGATCAGGTAGCAGTCGGACTCGTTGGACCCGGCCAGCACGTTGTAATCGGCGGTCACCCCGGCGCGGGACACCTCGAACACCGCACCCGAGAACCCGTCGGCCGCCGCGTCGAAGGACTCGATGTCGGCCATGCCCCCGTCGACCGCCCGGTAGGCGGCCTCCATCCGGTCGGCGAGGGCCCGGGCGGGCGGATAGGCGGGGTTGTCGACCTCCCGTTCCGTGAGGACCGGGATCAACAGCACACCGGCCAGCGCCACCACCACGATCCGCTGCACCGCCGCACGGTTCCTGCGGCGGTCCCGGTCGTGCGACCCGGCGGCGTCGACGGCCTTCGAGAACGTCCGGTGAGCCGAGATGAGTCGGCCGTCGACGCGCAATTCCCATCCGGTGGCGGTGCGGTCCGCTGCGTACTCGGCCGGATGATGGCGAAGTGCCCCCATGTGCCTCCCGGTGCCGAGTCTACGAGGGTCGGGCGCCACGTACCATGGCGGCGTGATAGACCGGCGCGCCTCGGGGATCCTCCTCCACCCCACCTCGCTGCCCGGACCCTACGGGATCGGTGACCTCGGGCCGGCCGCCGTCAAGTGGCTCGACTGGCTGGCGGCCTCCGGGTGCCGCTACTGGCAGATGCTGCCGAGCGGCCCCACCGGCTACGGCGACTCCCCCTATCAGTGCTTCTCGGCCTACGCCGGCAACCCCATGCTGATCAGCCCGGATCTCCTCATCGAAGACGGGTTGATCGACACCCCCGACCACCCCGAGTTCCCCGATGACCGGGTCGACTACGGAGCGGTCATCCCCTGGAAATCGGCCGTCCTCGATGCGGCGTTCGATTGCTTCAGAACCGCCCCTGCGCCGGATCTCTACCGGGCCCACGCCGCCTTCCGTGAGCAGCACCGGGCCTGGCTGGAGGACTACGCGCTGTTCATGGCCATCAAGGAGGATCGGGGCGGCGGGCCATGGTGGGAATGGCCCGACGAACTGCGAATGGCCGACGAGAAGGCGGTGGCGGTGGCGGCGGCTCGTCTCGGCCTGGAGGTGGAGCGGCAGATGTTCCGCCAATTCCTGTTCTTCCGCCAGTGGGACCGGTTGCGCCGGGCGGCATCGCAACGGGGGATCGAGATCATCGGGGACATCCCCATCTTCGTGGCCCCCGACAGCGTCGACGTGTGGGCCGACCCCCATCTCTTCCACCTCGACGATCGGCGCCGCCCCACGGTGGTGGCCGGGGTTCCCCCCGACTACTTCTCGGAGAACGGGCAACTGTGGGGCAACCCTCTGTACGACTGGGCGGCGCACGCCGCCGACGGCTATGCCTGGTGGATCGAGCGCATCCGCCACACGGTGGCGATGGTGGACGTGGTCCGCATCGACCACTTCCGCGGGTTCGTCGACTACTGGGCGATCCCGGCGGGGTCCCCGACCGCGGCCAAGGGCCGATGGATGGACGGACCGGGCCGGGCGTTGTTCGATGCCATCGAGACGGCGCTCGGAGACCTGCCGATCATCGCCGAGGATCTCGGGGAGTTGCACGCCGCCGTCCCGGTTCTCCGCGACGAGCTGGGGTTGCCGGGGATGAAGATCCTCCAGTTCGCCTACGACGGCGACCCCAAGAACGACTTCCTCCCCGCCCGCTATCCCGAGAACTGCCTGGTCTACACCGGCACCCACGACAACGACACGGTGCTGGGTTGGTATCGATCGGTGCCCCCTGCGGAGCGGATCCGGGCCCGCCGGGCGCTGCGAGCCTGCGGGCCCGCCACCACCATCCCCCACCGGATGATCGAGGAGGCCTGGCGCTCCCGGGCGATCGTGGCCATCACCACCCTCCAGGACGTGCTGAGCCTGGGGACCGGGGCCCGCATGAACATACCGAGCACCCCCTCGGGCAACTGGCGGTGGCGATTCGGCGAGGACGACCTCACCGACCGGACGGCCGGATGGCTGCGCAAGCTCAACCGGAAGACCGGGCGGGGCTAGGAACCGGCGGCGGTTGGGATGGTCTTCTTCTACGAGGCGAACCAGCGCATCACAGCCCGAGGCCTTCCTCCGGTAGCCACTCCGGCCACCCGTAGAACCACTCGGGGACGGCGACCTCCCTGACCCGGTCGGTGACCCCGATGTAGGGCTTCAGGTCGAGGATCGGCGTCCCGTCGAAGGCATCTATGTCGGCCACGGTGACCCTCCCGGAAGCCTCGTCCACGTCAACGATCGGGCACACCGTCACCGCAATCGGGTTGGGGCGGTACTCCGATCGGCAGGCGAACACCCCCGCCTCCACCCCGGGGGCATACGGCAATTCGCAGCGGGTGACCTCCCGGCTCTCCGGGTCGTCGTGTCCCGACGCCCACCACAGGACGATCACGTGCGAGAAATCGGCCAGGCCAGTCAGCGCGGGCCGGTAGGGGGTGTCGATGTGCAGGGTCACCTGCTCGTGCCTCACCACGCCTCCGATCGGGCGAAGGACGATCTCATCGGTCATCGGAGAGCCTCCCGGGGAGTCCTCTCCCGAAGGTACTCCTCGGGTGCGGGGCCTGTGCATTGGGGGGGTCCACGCGCCGCCAGGGTGTCTGCTCTCCCCCTCTGTCGCCTTCGGTGACATCTCCCCCACAAGTGGGGGAGAACACGCTCCCCCGGGCGCGCCACCAGGGCGTCTGCTCTCCCCCTCTGTCGCCTTCGGCGACATCTCCCCCGGGCGCGCCGCCAGAGGGTTCGGCCTCCCCCTCTGTCGCCTTCGGCGACATCTCCCCCACAAGTGGGGGAGAACATGCTCCCCCGGGCGCGCCGCCAGGGTGTCTGCTCTCGGCTACGTCAGGGGCTTGTAGGAACCCGGGCCCGGTTGGTGGGCCGGGTCGGTGAGCATGGCGATGGCGGTTTCGGGGTCCAATGCCTCGCCGACCGAGCCGTCCAACGGGAAGAGCAGGAAGCGGTTGAGGCCCCGCAGGAACCAGCGGTCGTGAGTGACGGCGATCACGGTGCCCTCGAAGCCCACCAGTGCCGATTGCAGCGCCTCGGCCGACACCAGGTCCAGGTTGTCGGTGGGTTCGTCGAGGAGCAGCAGGTTGACCCCGCTCCGCTCCAGCATCAGCACCTGCAGCCGGGCCTGCTGCCCGCCCGAGAGCGACTCGTACGACTGGGTGGCGGCTCCGGCCAGGCCGTACCGTCCCAGCACCTTCATCTGCTGATCGATCGACCCGCCCAGCGGAGCCAGGGCCTCCATTGGGGTGCGGCCGGCCAGGTCGGGGCGGTCGTTGGTCTGGACGAACAGGCCTGCCGCCACCCTGGCCCCCAGCACCCACTCCCCCTGGTGGTCGACCGGTTCCCCACCGAGCAGGCGGACGAAATGGCTCTTGCCCGACCCGTTGGGGCCGATTACGGCCACCCGGTCGCCGAAGTGGACGTCCACGTCGAAGGGGAGGGTGAGACCCGCCACCTCGAGCGCCTGGCAGCGCACCACCCTGCGTCCCGAGTCGGCCCCCCGCAACTGCATGGTGACCCGCTGCGTCGGAGGCGGCGATGCCGGTGGGCCCGCATCCACGAAGCGCTGCCACCGGCTCTCGGCCGCCGCCGCCCGCGAGGCGAGGGCGTCGCTGGCGGCGGCCCGCTGCTTGAGCGTCTTGAAGTGCCGGTACAGACGGCGCTCCTCGTCCTTCCATCGATCGAGCGCCGAGCCGAGCCGCTCGTTCCTGGCCTCCCGCGCCTCGTGGTAGGTCTCGAACGACCCGCCGTGGGTCCAGGCTCCGGATCCCTCGATAGTCACCAGACGGTCGATGGCACGCGACAGCAACTCGCGATCGTGGCTGACCGCCAGGATCGTCTTGTTGGACGATCGGATCTGTTCCTCGAGCCACCGCTTGGCGGGGACGTCCAGGAAGTTGTCCGGTTCGTCGAGCAGCAGGACGTCGGCATCGGAGGCCAGCAGCGCTCCCAGCGCCATCCGCTTCCGCTCGCCTCCCGACAGGGTGGTGACGAGGCGTTCGGCGGCGGTGGCGAACGACTCCCGCAGCACGTCGGTGCAGGCGGCATCCCACTGGGCTTCGATCTCGAAACCGTGGAGGTCGGCCCACTCCCCCATCATCGCCGCCAGCGCCATCCCGGTCTTCTCGGTAGGGCCGGCGGCGTTGTCTGCCTCCGCCCGCTGCAGCCGGCGGGCCGCCTCTTCGACCCGCCAACCGGACAGCCCCGCCAGGAACTCCCGAACGGTCACCGGGTCGTCGCGCTGGCCGATCGACTGCGGCATGAACCGCATCGAACCGTCGACCGTGACCACGCCCTCCTCGGGTTCGTGGAGGCCGGCGATCAGCCTGAGCAGCGTCGACTTGCCGGTGGCGTTGTCGCCGATCAGACCGACGTGGGCTCCGGTGGCGACGCGAAACGACACATCGAAGAACAGTGTCTCGCCGCCGGGATGGCCGAATGAGACACCCGCAACCGTGATCGCCATGATGCTCCTCCGGAGTCCGCCGCAGGATGCTACGCCGCTAGCGTTCCCGACATGGACGATGCCCTGGCAGGCGGACTCATCGGCGGGGGGGCCATACTGCTCAGCGGCCTCCTCGTCATGTGGATGGGGAACCTGATGGCCGCAGGCAGGTTCAAGCCGAACAAGTGGGCCGGCATTCGCACCCCCTCCACGAGGAAGAGCGACGAGGCCTGGTACGCCGCCCACGAGGCGGCGGCCGCCTCCATGAACGCCGCCGGGACCCTGGGCGCCACCGGCGGCCTCACCGGCATCATCGCCGCGCTGCTCGGCGCCTCCGAAGGGGTCGTGGTCGGCCTGATCCTCGGGGGTGCCCTGCTGATGACCGTCCTGCTGGTCGTCTCCACCATCCGCGGCGCCCGGGCGGCGCGCCGGATCGGCTAGCCCGGCCCTGCGAGGCCGTCCTGGTAGTCGCGGTGCTCCCGGATCACCGCCGGGTGGCGGGTTGGGTGGTTTGATGGGTTCTCCGCCTACCTGCGGGAGGATGCATGCGAGACAACGATTGGGGTGTCCGGACCGGACACCACCTGTGGCCTGGTCATCCGGCCATCCGGACCGGCGATCAACTCACCATCGGCGAACGGGCCGCCGACCACCTCCGGAACGGGATGGGTTCGTGGACCTTCGTGTTCGTCGCCCTGGTCTTCCTGGCGGGGTGGATGCTCGGCAACCGCGGGGCCGGCTTCGACCCCTACCCGTTCATCCTGTTGAACTTGGTGTTGTCGTGCGTCGCCGCCCTCCAGGGCGCCATCCTGCTGATATCCGCCCGGCGCGCCGACCAAATCTCGGCGGCCCTGGCGGTCCACGACTACGAGACCAACGCCGAAGCCCTGCGGTTGATCAACGACCTCCACCGAACGATCGTCGCCGGCGGTGCAATCGCGCCGCGGGAGGCTGCTACCACCGGAGACGATCCCGCGCCGCAGTGACGATGGCGACCGGTACGGAGTGCCGGCCGGCGCCGGCGCCCTGCGATAGCCTTGCCCCCAATGACCATCGACCCCGCCGCCGCCGAACGCCTCCGCACCGACCTGGTGGGATGGCTCACCACCGTGGCCCGTGACGGGACCCCGCAGGCGTCCCCGGTGGCCTTCCTGTGGGACGGCGAGACGGTGACCGTCTGGTCCGAGCCCGACGCCCCCAAGGTCACCAACCTGGTGGAGAACCACCGCTGCTCGTTCCACCTCAACAGCGACGAGTACGGGTTGGCGGTGGTCGCCATCGAAGGCACCGTTCATCTGCCGCCCGACGGACCCCTCTGCAACGAGGTGGCACCGTATGTCGGCAAGTACACCGCGGTGTTCTCCTCCGCCTGGGGCCTCGATCTGGATGAGGCGGCGGAGCGCATGCGCCAGCAGATCGTCATCACCCCGCGTCGGATCAGGTCCTGGTAGCGCTCAGTCCAGCGGACTCAAGACCCCGCCGAGGATGTCCTCGACGAAGGTCTGATCGCTCATCGGGGGACGGACGTACCCCTTCCGCCTTTCGGGCCGTTCGGGCAACTCGATTTCGGGACGGGTGACGTCCTCGTAGGGAATCTGACTGAGGATGTGGCTGATCGTGTTGAGCCTCGCCCGCCTCTTGTCGTCGGCGGGGACCACGAACCAGGGAGCCTGCTTGATGTCGGTGTAGGCCATCATGGCGTCCTTGGCCTTCGAGTACTCCTCCCACATCATGCGGGATTCGAGGTCCATGTCGCTCAGCTTCCAGCGCTTCTTGGGGTCCCCCATGCGGTCCTGGAACCTGCGCTCTTGCTCCTCCAGGCTCACCGAGAACCAGTACTTGAGGAGGATGATCCCCGACCGCACCAGCATCCGCTCGAACTCGGGGCAGGAGCGGAGGAACTCCTCGTACTCCTCATCGGTACAGAACCCCATCACCCGTTCGACGCCGGCCCGGTTGTACCAACTGCGGTCGAAGAGGACCATCTCCCCGGCGGCGGGGAGGCGCTCGACGTACCGCTGGAAGTACCACTGGGTCTTCTCACGCTCGGTGGGGGTCCCGAGTGCCTCCACCCTGGCCACCCTGGGGTTGAGGCGCTCGGTGATCCTCTTGATGGCGCTCCCCTTGCCGGCAGCGTCCCTCCCCTCGAAGATCACGACCACCTTGAGGCCCTTGCGTTTGACCCAGGCCTGCAGTTTGGCCAGTTCGATCTGGAGACGGGCCAGTTCCTGCTCGTAGAAGTGCGACTTGAGCTTGCCCCTGGTGGTCAGGTGATCCAGTGGATGTATCGGGTCGGCCGTCGCAGCGTCCTCGGTCACGTCGTTCCTCCCGTCGCCCATCGGAGGGTACCCCGCCCGGGCCGGGCGCGGTCCCGAGGGGTCGCAACTGGGCCGCCGCCGCCCATCCCTAGAATCGCCGTCATGTTTGGCAACAACCGGATCGACCCCGCCGTCACCTATCGCCCCCACGTCGGGCCGACCCGCCAGTACATGCGGGACATCATCCTGGGGGTCAACGACGGCCTGGTGTCGATCTTCCTGCTGATCGTCGGGGTGGTCGGCGGCGGACTCGCCACCAAACAGGTCCTGCTGGCCGGGGTGGCCGCCGCCATCGCCGGGGCCGTCAGCATGGCCGCCGGTGAGTACATCGCCACCAAGAGTCAGGAGCAGGTGTTCGACCGCGAGATGAAGTTGGAGAAGGAGCACCTCCGCTACCACCGCGACGTGGAACGCCAGGAGATCCGGGACATGTTCGGCGAGTTGGGTTTTGCGCCAAAGGACTCCGAACGGATCGTCGAGATCGTCAACGCCGACGACGAGGCGTTCCTCAAGGTGATGATGGCACTCGAGTTCGGGGTGGTCGACACCGAACGCCGCTCCCCGGTCAAGGCGATGCTGATGTCGGGCCTGCTGTTCCTGGCCGGGTCGATGCCCTCGATCCTGCCGTTCGTGTTCGTAAAGGACCCCTACACCGGCCTGTGGGCCGCCGCCGCCGGCAGTGGCATCGCCGTCTTTGCCGTCGGGGCCCTCAAGACCATCGTCACCCACACCAACCCCATCCTCAGCGGATTGGAGAACGTGGCGATCGCAGCGGTGGGGGCGGCCGTCTCCTACGGAGTGGGTTCGGCCTTCGACGCCGC
>JAHJML010000295.1 GCA_018821365.1 Actinomycetota bacterium
GACCTCTATCCCGCTACTGTCTTGAATTTCCTCCAGCGTGATATTTTTGGGGAGAGAGGTTGGAAGGCCGGTTTCCTACAGACGCAGACGCCGGGGCGCCGGCCTACTGTCAGCGGCATTCTGAAACTGTATATTCTTCGGCGGTTTGAAACTTCCAACTTATTGTCCTAGGTTTTCTTCTGGCTCTTCTTGCCCAAAACCCATTTTATAAAAATCTTCTTCCGTTTTCTTCAACCTGACTTTTCGTTTTTTTCGTTAACCCTCAAACATTTTTTTCTTATATTCCCCCCTTGGAGGAACGAAAACCATGGGGGCTGTAAAAAAGAAAAGATGTAAACATTGCAAAAAGTTATTTATCCCAGATCCGCGCAATAGAGGACTTCAGAACTATTGCTCAGAACCTGAATGCCGCTATGCCAGTAAAAAGGCCAGTCAACGCCACTGGATGAGCAAACCGGAGAACCGCGACTACTTTCGCGGTCCTGAAAATGTCGCCCGTGTTCAACAGTGGCGAAAGGCCCATCCCGGCTACTGGCGAAAAACCCAAAATGCGTTACAAGATCCCTTAATCGGACAACCTTCTGTAAACATTGAAGATAATAACAAATTAGCATGCGGTGCGTTACAAGATCTCTTAAACCCACAACCTTCTGTTTTAATAGGATTAATCGCCAGTTTTACCGGCCTTGCGTTACAAGATGACATAGCCAAAACCGTCCGCCATCTGCAACAATTGGGGCAGGATATTATTAACCCTGCAACCCAAAAAGGAGGACGATATGACCAAACTGCCCATCTTGAAACATCGCATCCGCAAAGTTCCCGAACAGTTCAGCTGGATCGACCACCGGCTGGTCCGTGACCGGCACATCGAAAAATTAACCCACCCCGCGGCAGCATTGTACTTGTTTTTAGTCACCGTTGGTGACGCTGAGGGCCTGAGCTACTATGCGGACAAATCGATTATGCAGCGTCTTTCCATGGATCCGAGCGTGCTGCAAAATGCCAGAAACAACCTCGTTCAAAACGGCATGATTGCCTGGCAAAATCCCCTGTACCAGGTCCTTAGCCTGGATATGGGCTATACGGATAAAAGATCTCCCATGGAACAGCCTCTCAGCCTGGGAAGTATCCTCAGAAAAGCCAGGGAGGAGGCCGCATGATCGATTACGAAACCTTCTTAAAAATTAAAAGTTACCATGAAAAAGACGGCCTTAATTGCAATCAGATCGCAACAATAATGGGCCTGTCCTTTAAAACCGTTGACAAGTGGCTCAACGAAAAGCGCTATCGCGTGCGTAAATCAGCAGACATATCCAGCAAACTGGACCCCCATAAAAATCAAATCCTACAGATGCTGGAAAAGCACCCCTATACGGCGGCACAAGTCCTTTTGCGCATCAGGGACAGTGGCTTTGACGGCGGCTACACCATTGTCAAAGATTATGTGCGTAAAGTGCGGCCGCCCAAAACCCGGGCTTTTTTAAAGCTTTCTTTTGCCCCGGGCGAGTGCGCCCAGGTCGACTGGGGCTCCTACGGTTCGGTCAACGTGGGATCAGCCCGCCGCAGGCTCAGCTTCTTTGTCATGGTGCTTTGTTACAGCCGCATGATGTATGTGGAGTTTACCGTCTCGCAGACCATGGAACATTTTTTGGCATGCCATCAGAACGCTTTTGAATACTTTGGCTCGGTCCCTAAAAAGATCATGGTCGACAATCTTAAATCGGCCGTGCTCAGCCGTATCGTGGGACAAGCCCCGGTGTTCAATCCCAAATATCTGGATTTTGCTGATCACTGCGGCTTTAATATTACCCCCTGCAATGTCGGCAAGGGAAACGAAAAAGGCCGGGTGGAAAACGCCGTCGGTTATGTCAAAAAAAACTTCCTTGCCGGTCTGGACATCCCGGACTTTAGCGCGGTTAATCCCGCAGTCCATCTCTGGGTCGATACGGTCGCCAATGTGCGCATCCACGGAGAAACCCGTAAGAAGCCCGTTGAACTGTTTAAAGAAGAACGGCCCTGTCTGAACCCGTTGTCTGTAAATCCGTTCGATATCGCCACTGTCAGCCAGGTCAGGGCCTCAAGCCAGTTCCGCATTACCATCGACACCAATCGCTATTCTGTGCCGGCTGAGTATGCCGGCAGGGCGCTTACGCTCAAGACCTATCCGGACAGGCTTTGCATCTATTGCAATGACAAGCTGATTGCACGCCATGTCCGCAGCTATGACCGATACCGGGACTTTGAAGATCCTGATCATCCCAGGGAACTTTTGGCCCAACGCAAAAAAGCACGGGATCAGAAAATCTTCATGCGTTTTTTAACCCTGTCCCCAAAAGCTGAACAATACTACCGCAAGCTGGAACAGCGCCGCATGAACCCGTACCATCATGTTCGAAAAATTGTGGCTTTAAGCGAGATATACCCTCCTGAGTCCGTGGCACGGGCCATGGAAGATGCATTTGTCTTTGAGGCCTTCTCCTGTGAGTATATCGCAAACCTTCTCGAACAGCGCTCACGCTGTCTGCCTGAAGCCGGCGCACTGCATCTGACCCGCCGCGAAGATCTTCTCGACATTAACATCGAACAACCCGATCTGACTATTTACGAAAGGAAAGACCATGACTGACGAAAAAAGGCCCCCGGACAATCTGGAACAAGACCTGAAATATCTGAAACTGCCCTTTATGAAAGACCAGTACCAGGATCTGGCCGCACAGGCTTCACAAAAACACTGGTCACACGTCAATTACCTGGAAAAACTCGCCGACGGGGAGGCGGCCTTGCGCCGTGACCGTTCCACACAGCGGCGCATTCGCATGGCCCGCTTGCCGGTCATCAAAACCCTCGACCAATTTGACTGGGCCTGGCCCAAAAAAATCAACCGGCTTCAGGTTCAGAACCTCTTCAGGATGCAATTGGTCAAAGATAAGTCCAACGTGATCTTCCTCGGCGGTGTCGGTCTGGGAAAAACCCATCTAGCCTCAGCGCTGGCCTATGTCGCCTGCCTGAAGGGTGAAACGGTTCTTTTTGCAACTGCCGTGGACGTCATCAATACCCTTGCCGCTGCCCAGCGGGCGGGACGTGCGAAACAGGAACTGAAAAAATATACCAGGCCCGCTCTATTGATCCTGGACGAACTGGGCTTTTTGCCTATCGATAAAGCCGGCTCAGACCTTTTGTTCCAGGTCATCAGCGGCCGCTATGAGCAAGGGGCCCTGGTAATTACCACCAACAAGGCCTTTAAAAATTGGCCGGAAATTTTTAACAACGACAGCACCCTGACTTCTGCCATTCTTGACAGATTGCTGCACCACGCGGAAACCGTGCTGATCGAGGGGAAAAGCTATCGAATGAAAGATCAGATCGAATCCTGAACTGTTTTAAAAACCTTGCGCCGGAACCTTACAGCCGGTTCCGGCACAGGTTGTTTCTATCATTTTACGCGTTGGATTTTAAAACCGGCGGTTTTTTAGAAAATCACGCCGCCGCTAACAC
>JAHJML010000089.1 GCA_018821365.1 Actinomycetota bacterium
CTCCAACGCGGCGAGGGCGCGCAGGATGCGCGGCTCGCTGACCTTGCCTCTGGTGCCGATAGCCTGGGCGAACAGGGAGACTCGCAACTCCTCCAGCATCCAGGCGATGGCGATCGACTCGGGGGACGCCGGCAGCAGGGCGGCGAGGCGGTCGTACTCCGCCTCCAGGCGGTGGACCCGGGCCATGTGGTCGGCGTCGCGGCCCGGGTTGCCGGGCAGCGCCTCGAGGCGGCGTGCCACCGCTTGCAGGTACCTGGCCACGTCGGCGACCCGGCCCACCCCGACACCCATCAGGAAGCCCGGGTAGACCAGTCGGTTTACCTGGGCGACGACGTCGTCGACGGCATCCGGGAAGCGGTCGGCAACCGGGTCGAGCAGCCACTCGACCTCCTCGACGGACCGCAGCAGCGCCAGCGACTGCTCGCCGACGGCGGTGGCGAGGTCGGCCAGTTCGTCGCGAGCCAGGCTGCGGAGCCGCTCGAACCCGGCCTCGTCTGCGGGTGGGCAGCCCAACCGGTCGACGATGGCGGCGGCCGCCGCCATCAGGCAATCGTCGATCCACTCGGCGGCGTCCTGGTAGGGGCCGCTGCGAATGGTCTCGCGGGTGTTGCGGTCCACCAACGGGCGGAGGATCCGCTCCGGCGAGGGGAGCGTCAGCAGCAGCAACCGGCAGGCGCCGGGACGCATCGCCGCCTCCTGCTCGGCGGCGGTGGGCATCAACCGAACCGAGACCGAATCGCCGTCGTCGACCAGGGCCGGGAACGCCGTCGCCCGGTGGGCCCCCTCGCCGACCTCGACGGACTCCGGCAGATCCCCGATCGTCCAGGCGGTCAGGCCCTGCCGCTCCAGGGGGTGCCGTTGGGCGGCGATGGTGCGGCGGGCGTCGGCGGCCAGTTGGTCCTTGAGGGCGGCCAGGTCCTCGCCTTCGGCCATCACCTCGCCGCTCTCGCCCACCACCCGGAAGCGAGTGCGGAGATGGGCGGGGAGGGCGGTGCGGTCGAAGGCGTCGGGCGGGATGGCGATCTCGCCGAGGCGGCCCAACTGGCGGCGCAGGCCCTGGATCAGGGTCTCCTCGCCGGGCCGGAGCCCCGCCTCGACGGCGGCGACCGTGTCGGCGATCGGGACGAACCGGCGCCGGATCGCCTTGGGCAGCGAACGGATCATCGCCTCGATCAACTCGGCCCGCCGCCCCGGGACGTTCCACTCGAATACCGCCGGGTCGGTCCGCGGCAGGTCGGCGATCGGGAGGTCGACGGTGAGGCCGTCGGTGGGACTGGCCGGGTCGAACTCGTAGTCGAGGGTGAACGCCAGGTCGCCGTGGCGCCACACCTCCGGAAAGGCCTCCGGGTCGGGGGCGGCGGCGCCCCGGTCGATCAGGTCGCCGGGCCCCAGGTCGAGCAGGTGCGGGTCACCTCGGCCGGCCTCCTTCCACCAGGCGTCGAAGGCCCGCACCGTGGCCACCTCGGGCGGGATGCGCCGGTCGAACCAGGCGGCCAGGGTGTCGTCGTCCACCAGCAGGTCGGCGCGGCGTTCCCGCACCTCCATGTCCATGACCTCGGCGATGGCGGCGGCATTGTGGGCGGCGAAGGGGTGGTGGGTCTCCCACTCCCCGGCGATCAGGGCGTGGCGGATGAAGAGGTCCCGGGCGGCCTCCGGGTCGATGCGGGCGATCTGGACGGTGCGCTCGGTCGCCAAGGGGATCCCGTAGATGGTGGCGGTCTCCGCCGCCACCGCCGCCTCCCGGTCCTGCTCCCACCACGGGTCGCTGTAGGAGCGGCTGATCAGGTGGGCGCCGATCTCCTCGATCCACTCGGGAGGAACCCCGGCGATGCCGCGGGCCCAGGTGCGGGTGGTCTCCACCAGGTCGGCGGCCATCACCCACTCGGGAGCCTTCTTGAACAGGGTCGAACCGGGGGCGATCGAGAAGCGGGCCCCCCGGGCGCCCCGGTACTCGTAGCCGTCTGGGTCCTTGCGGCCCAGGTGGCTCAGCAGGCCGGTCAGCAGGCTGCGGTGGATCAGATCGGGGTCGGCGGGCTTCCGGTTGGGGTGCAGGCCCAGGTCGTCGGCGATGTCCCGCAACTGGCCGTGGAGGTCCTGCCACTCCCGCAGCCTGCGGTAGTTGAGGTACTCCCCGGTGCACATCTTGCGGAACTGGCCGGAGGTGCGCTCCCGGCGCTCGCCGCGGATGTACTCCCACAGGCGCAGCCACGACAGGAAGTCGGATTGCTCGTCGCGGAACCTGGCATGGCTCTGGGCGGCCTGGGCCTCCTTGCCCTCGGGCCGCTCCCGGGGGTCGGGGATCGTCAGCGCCGCCGCGATCACCAGCATCTCGCTGAGGCACCCGTTGCCGTCAGCGGCCAGCACCATCCGCCCCAGGCGGGGGTCGAGGGGGAGGCGGGAGAGGCTGCGCCCCAGTGGGGTGATCCACCCGGCGGTGCCGTGGCGCTCGGGGTCGATGGCCCCCAGTTCGTGGAGGAGGTCGACCCCATCGCGGATCGCCCGGTGATCGGGCGGGTCGAGGAACGGGAACGCCTCGACGTCGCCGAGATCCATGGCCGCCATCTGGAGGATCACCGACGCCAGGTTGGTGCGGAGGATCTCGGGGTCGGTGAAGGGGGGGCGGTGCTCGAGGTCGTCGCGGTCGTAGAGGCGGATGCAGATGCCGGGCCCCAGCCGCCCGCATCGCCCCGCCCGCTGCTCCGCCGAGGCCTGCGAGATCGGCTCGATCGGGAGGCGCTGCACCTTGGTGCGGCGGCTGTAGCGGGAGATGCGGGCGGTCCCGGCGTCGACGACGTAGCGGATCCCGGGCACCGTCAGGGAGGTCTCGGCGACGTTGGTGGCCACCACGATGCGGCGCCCGGTGTGGGAGCCGAACACCCGGTGCTGCTCGGCGGCCGACAACCGGGCGTACAACGGGATGGTCTCGGTGTGGGGCAGGCTCAGGTTGTCGATGGCCTCGATGGCGTCGCGGATCTCCCGCTCACCCGAGCAGAACACCAGGACGTCGCCCGGCCCCTCCCCGGCCAGTTCGGCGACCGCCTCGCAGATGGCCTGCGGTTGGTCGCGCGACTCCTGGCGGGCGGGGTCGTCGAGGGGCCGGTAGCGGGTCTCGACCGGGTAGGTGCGCCCCGACACCTCCACCACCGGGGCATCCCCCAGGTAGGCGGCGAAGCGGGCGGTGTCGATGGTGGCCGAGGTGACGATGAGCTTGAGGTCGGGGCGGCGGGGCAGCAGCGTCTTGAGGTAGCCGAGCAGGAAGTCGATGTTGAGGGTCCGTTCGTGGGCCTCGTCGAGGATGATGGTGTCGTAGCGGGTGAGGCGGCGGTCGTGGTGGATCTCGGCGAGCAGGATGCCGTCGGTCATCACCTTGACCAGCGTGCGATCACCGACCCGGTCGGTGAAGCGGACCGTGTAGCCGACCAGGCCTCCGACCACGCTGCCCAACTCGTCGGCGACCCGTTCGGCGATGGAGCGGGCGGCGATCCGGCGCGGCTGGGTGTGGCCGATCAACCCGTCGACCCCCCGCCCCAATTCGAGGCACATCTTGGGCAACTGGGTGCTCTTGCCCGACCCGGTCTCGCCGGCCACCACCACCACCTGGTGATCCCCAATGGCCGAGAGCAACTCCGCCCGCCGTTCGGTGATCGGGAGGTCGTCGGGGTAGGAGATCTTTCCGGGCAGGGCGCTGCGGCGGGCGGCGTGGCGTTGCTCGGCGGTGTCGAGGTCGGCGGCGACCGCGGCGGCGGCGGCGGTGCGGCGCTTGCGGTCCTTCATCCGGGAGATGCCGGTCAGCCGCCGCCGGAACCGGCTGCGCTCGTGGGGAGGCAGGGTGTCGGCACGGGAGAACAGATCGGTGAGATCCACGGGTCCCATGATGGCGGATCGAAGGGTGGTGACGGCGCGAGCGGCCCGGCGGGAGGACCCGGTTGTGGATAGGGTGCAGGAGAGGGGCGGTAGGGACTTCGGGATCGCCATCGTGGTGATGTGATCGTGAGGGAGGAGACGGTATGACGAAGGCATCGCTCTGGGTGGTCCTTCCGGTGGCAGTGGCCAACAGCGTGCTGGCGGCAGCGCTCGCCGTTCGGCTCGCCGGGAGGATCGGCAGGGCAACTCGGAAAGGTATCAGCCGGCCGATCGGTCGGGGTTTCCTGGCGAGCGTGGCCGTGTTCGCCCTCAGTGCCTTGTGCTGGGTGACGATCGCCTCCACCGGATTGGCCGGCAGCCAAGGCGCGGTGGAGTTCCTGACCTCCTGGGGAGCGGTGTTCGTGTCGGCGACGGTTCTGGTCGTCCTGGTTGCCTTCACCGTGCGGATTCCGGCCGTCATCGACTCGCTCATGACCGCCGAGCGGGCGCTGGAGACTCTGGTGGGTGCCATCCACCCGGTGGCAGCCGTCAGTTCCGATGTCCTCAGTCTGCGCGAACGCCAGGTGTTGGCCGTCA
>JAHJML010000090.1 GCA_018821365.1 Actinomycetota bacterium
CCAACCAGGCCGGCAAAGGGGCGGCCTCCGAGTAGTCCCCTGAAGAACGCCAGCGCCACCACCGTCTCCAGGTAGTGCATCGCCAGGTTGAAGGCCAGCTTGGTGGGGGACGAGCGGCGGTGGAGGATCAGGGCGGCTGCGCTGCCCAGGAGGCGTCCGACGATGAGTGCCGCCGGGGTGGCCAGCACTAGTCCGAGCACCATCGGCACGTCGCTCAAGGAGATCGTGTGGGCGTCGGTCCTGACGTGCATGTGGACGACCGCGGCCTCGCCCAGCGCGAAACCGGCAGCGAGAGCCCACCAGGGGATCAGGAAGGGGGCATCGGCGACCCCGGCCGACGGCACCAGGGCGACGTGGCCGAACAGGCCGATCGTGGCCATGCCGACGCCCATCAGCCAGATGCTGACGGCGGCCCGGCGCAGGCCCCGACTCCTTGCGGGTTGCTCTACTCGTTGCATGATGTGGCGTGGGTCCGCCAAGGGGCGGCCACGCCATTGCATCGGTTGCCCCGCCGGGCCGCTTCAGGTCTTTCCTGCGCGGGCCGGGTCGGCAGTGTGCGGTGGGCGTCCCTGCAAGGAGGCTGCTACCCGGCCGGTCTCGGGATCGGGTCGACCCGGTCTATCGGTGCCAGCATGCGATTGATCCGACCCAGGTGGCGATTCGCCTCGTCGAGCAACCGATCTGCCTCGTCGGCCTTGCCGGCCGCCCGCAGCCGGAGATCCTCGGCGGCGGCCCGCACCTTCAGTTCCCGCGCCTCGTCGGCCAGTCGGTTGCGGCGCAGCCACTCCTTTGCCCACCAGGCCGGGTCGTACGGCGCATCGATGCCCTCGATGGGCCTGCCGGCGCCGGGGAGGTTCTCGAACTCCCCCCGCTCCATCGCCTCCCGAATCTGCCGCTCCACCAGCGACAACGGGATCGGGATGCCCCCCTCAGTTGGCATGAGCGATCGAACGGACATCCGACCACCGGCTCACCGCCGCCGCATATGCCTCACCGGCAGCCTCCACGTCGCCGTCGGCGAGGGCGTCGATGCACACCGAGATGTCGTTGGCGGTCTCGTCGAAGATCAGAGCGCCCTCCGGGAACAGTTCGGCCACCTCGTCGTAGTCGAGTTCGACCATCGCGTCGGGCGGGAACCCCTCCATCCAGGCGATCACGTCGGTCAACTGCTCGACCACATCCTCCTCGAACCCGGCCTCGTCGAGCACATCCACCACCCGCCGCAGCCGGCGCAGGGCATCCCCCTGGAGGGTCCGATACCGGATGGAGATGCCCCGGCCTCCCTCGTCGACGATCTCCCGCTCGTGCGGGGCAAAGGCCGCGAACCACCTGAGCGGCACGTGCCAGGGCGAGGTGAGGATGTGGCTGCGGGTGGCCCCGGCCGCTTGGATACGCTGCAACTCCCGTACCGCGGCCTCGGCGACCCGGGCGGGAACCAAGAGTGAGGCGGTCAAACCCGGATAGGCGGTGCGGAACGCCAGGATGCCTTCGAGCATCCGGAGACGGGGGAGGCGGGGGCACACGAACCGGCGGCCGAGGTGGGCGGTGATGAAGGCGTCGTTGCGGGGGGCCTCTCCCCAGACACCAAAGGTGCCCCGGGTCAGCACCCGGCGGCTGTCGGCCGCCGGGACGTGCTCGGGGAAGTACCCGACCTGCTCGGCCGGCAGGTACATGCGGAGATAGGCGGCCTTGGTCATCTGAGGATGCTAGACACTCCCCGATCCCGGTTCCGCCCGGCCGGCCCTCCCAGCACCGGCCCTCTGGCTAGCATCGATCAGGAGTCACCCAATCCGGGTGGCGCTTCGGAAAGGAGTCCGCCTTGGGTGTATTCGATGCCATAGGTGATCGGAGCCACGAAGAGATCGTCTTCGGGAACGATCCGGTTTCCGGCCTCAAGAGCATCATTGCGATCCACTCGACGGCCTTAGGTCCCGCATTAGGCGGGACTCGCTTTTTCCCATACGAGTCCGAGGCCGATGCGCTCGAAGACGTCCTGCGCCTCTCCCAAGGCATGACCCGCAAGGCGGCCGCCGCCGGTCTCGACCTGGGCGGCGGCAAGGCTGTCATCATCGGCGACCCCCGCACCGACAAGTCCGAGCGCCTCTGGAGGGCCTACGGACGGGTCGTCGACTCCCTGCAGGGCCGCTACATCACGGCAGAGGACGTCGGCACCGACACCCTGGACATGGACACCATTCGCCACGAGACCAGGTGGGTCGTCGGCGTCCCCGTCGAGGAGGGCGGGTCCGGTGACCCATCTCCCGCCACCGCCCGCGGCATCATCGCCGCCTCCCGCGCCGTCGCCGAGTTCCGCTGGGGCAGTGACGACCTTTCCGACAAGACCGTCGCCATCCTCGGCGTCGGCAAGGTCGGCACAGATCTGGCCCGCCGCTACAAGGAGATCGGCGCCCGCATCATCGCCGCCGACGTCCACCAACCGGCACTCGACAGGGCCCAGGAGTTGTACGGCGTGGAACCGGTGGCCCTCGACGACATCTACGACGTCGAGTGCGACATCTTCGCCCCCTGCTCGCTGGGAGGCGTGCTCAACGAGTCGATCATCCCCCGGCTCAACTGCCAGGTCGTCGTCGGCGCCGCCAACAACCAGTTGGCCACCGACATGGATGCCGAACGCCTCGCAGACCGCGACATCCTGTACGCTCCCGACTTCGTGGCGAATGCGGGTGGCCTCATCAACGTGAGTGAGGAGATCGGGGGGTACACCGTCGAGCGGGCTGCAGCCAACATCGACAAGGTGTACTTCAACATGTGCCACGTGCTGAAGGCGGCCAAGGAAAAGGGGCTCACCCCCTACGCCGCCGCCGTCGAGTGGGCGGAGCGCAGGGTCGAGGAGATCGGCAACCTGCGCCTGTTCCGCCGCAGCGGCGACCATCGGGATTGACGGCCCAGAGGAAGGGAGATCTGATTCTGACCATCGGAATCGATCCGGCGCGGAACCATCTGGAACTGGGACTGTCCGACGGCGACGTCCTGGACATGTACCGGATGATGGTGCTGGCGCGGCGCCTCGACGACCGTATGTGGGCGCTCAACCGGCAGGGCCGGGCGCCCTTCGTGGTGTCCGCAGCCGGTCACGAGGCGGCCCAAATCGGGGCCGCCTTTGCCCTCGACCGCCGCGTCGACTGGGTACTTCCCTACTACCGCGACGTCGGCCTGGTCCTCGCCATGGGGATGACGCCCGAAGAGGTGCTCCTCGGGGTCTTCTCGAAGGCCACCGACCCCTCCAGCGGGGGCAGGCAGATGCCCAACCACTGGTCGCACCCCGGGCTGCGCATCTTCAGCCAGGGCTCGGTGATCTCGACCCAGTACCCGCAGGCAGCCGGGATCGCCGCCGAACTGCGGAGAACCGGGCGCCCCGGGGTGGTGCTCGCCACCGGCGGAGAGGGATCGACCTCCGAGGGGGACTTCCACGAAGGTCTCAACTTTGCGGGCCTCCACAAGCTGCCGGTGATCTTCCTGGTCGAGAACAACCTGTACTCCATCTCGGTGCCCTCCGACCAGCAGATCGCCGGAGATCTCAGCGAACGGGCCACCGGGTACGGCATCCCGGCCGTTTCCGTGGACGGCAACGAGGTCCTCGATGTCTACGAGGCCGTCAAGACGGCGGCCGACCGTGCCAGAGGGGGCGGCGGCCCCACGTTCATCGAGGCCCGCACCTACCGCTACTACGCCCACACCTCCGACGACGACGACAAGCAGTACCGGAGTGCCGCCGAGGTCGAGGAGTGGCGCAAGAAGGATCCGATCGGCATCCTCCGTCAGTATCTGATCGAGAGCCGACTGCTCGACGAAGCCAGCGAGGACGCCGTCGACACCGAGGCGACCGACGCCATCGCCGGAGCGGTAGAGCGGGCGGCGGCGGCAGCCGACCCATCCGACGCCTTCGGCATGGTCTACGCGGCGCCCATCGAGAACACCGAGCCGAGCATCCACCCGGCGCAGCCACTCCAGGGCGAAGAGGTCAATCTGGTGACGGCCGTCAACCGGGCGCTGGCGGAGATCATGGCCGTCTTCCCGGAGACCACGATCTTCGGAGAGGATGTCGCCGACCCCAAGGGCGGAGTGTTCCGGGCCACGGTCGGCCTCACCGACGCCTACGGGGCCGATCGGGCGTTCAACACGCCGATTGCGGAGTCGTCGATCATCGGCATCGGCATCGGGATGGCGGCGGCGGGCGGCAAGCCGATCGCCGAGATCCAGTTTGCGGACTTCATCCACCCGGCCTGGAACCAGATCGTGTCCGAGGCCGCCCGACTCCACTACCGAAGCGCCGGCGGGTGGACCTGCCCCATCGTGATCCGCACCCCCTACGGCGGCGGGATCCACGGGGCGCTCTACCACAGCCAATCCATCGAGGGCTTCTACGCACACGTCCCCGGCCTCAAGGTGGTGGTTCCCTCCACGCCCGCCGACGCCAAGGGCCTGCTCTGGTCTGCAGTGGAAGACCCCGACCCGGTGCTGTTCCTGGAGCCGAAGAAGCTGTACCGCCTGGTCAAGGGCCCCTATCCGGCCGGGGAGCACCGGGTGCCGATCGGCAAGGCGGCGCTGCGAAGGGCCGGCACCGATCTGACCATCATCGCCTACGGGACGATGGCCCACTTCGCCCTCGAGGCCGCCGAGGAGATGAGTGCCGCCGGCATCGAGGCCGAGGTGCTGGATCTCCGCTCGATCCGCCCGCTCGACTGGGTCTCGATCGAGGCGGCCGTCAAGCGGACCGGGAAGATCCTCATCGTCCACGAAGACAACGAGTTCGCCGGGTTCGGCGCCGAGGTGGCGGCCCAGATCGCCGACAAGACCTTCGAGTGGCTCGACGCTCCGGTGCGCCGCTATGGCTCACCCGAGGTCCCCGCCTTCCCGTTCGCCGCTTCGCTGGAGGCCCAGGTGATGCCGAGTGTGACGGGGATCATCGAACGGGCCACCGACCTCGCCGAGTTCTAGGCGCAGCCGCGGCTCACCGGCACCGAACACGCCGCCTTGGCGGCCGCCGGAGGCGTTCCTAGGCTCCTCGCCATGCAGCCGCTGATCCGACCCGCCCAATCCTCCGATGTCGAGGCCATCGCCGTGTGGACTCGCGACACCTTTGCATGGGGCGACTACGTGGCGCATGCCATCCCGACCTGGATGGAGGAGCCCGACTCGCTGGTGGCGGTCGCCGAACTCGACGGCGAGGTCGTCGGGGTATCCCGCATCCTGCTCCTCTCCCCGACCGAGGCGTGGGCGCAGGGCACCCGGATCCACCCCGACCACCGCCGTACCGGCATCGGCACCGCCCTCGCCGAGCACCTGGGCGCCTGGGCGGCGGACCGGGGAGCGCTGGTCATTCGCTCCATGATCGAGGCCTGGAACGAACCCGCTCGTGCCCAGTCGCGGCGCCTGGGGTACCGGGAGATCGGGAGATGGCTGCGGGCCGGCCGTGGGGTGGGTGAAAACTCGCCGGTGCCCGAGGGCAACGGGGGGCGGCGGGTGATCGCCGCCGAGGGCGTGCGGCCCGCCCACTCCTCAGAGGCGGTGGCCGCCATGATGAGTTGGTCGGGTGGCGAGTTGGAGCGAGCCTCCCGGGGCCTGCTGCCGATCGGAGTCTGGAAGATGAGAAGGCTGGTGCCTGCCGACCTGGAGGAGGCCGCCCGTCGCAAGGCCCTCCTGTCGGGCCGGCCCGGATGGGCGATCGGCGAGGTCGACGACGACGCCTACGAAGTGGCCTGGATCTCCACCGAGGAGGCCGACATCAGCGCCATGCTGCGGGCCCTGGTCGATCAGGCCGCCGCCGTGGGAGCCGAGGAGATTCGAGTGATGCTCCCCGACACCCCCTGGGTCGAGCGCGCCCTGCGCAGCCGCGGGTTCGACATCCACGATGTGCGGATCTACGCCAAGCCGCTCTGATCCCCGAGCGGGGCGTAGATCAGCAAGCTGGTGCCGAACGGATCGGTGACCGGGCAGAACCGGACCGGCTCGTACATCAGTTGATCCGAGGGGTCGTCCCCCGACCCTCCTGCGGCGATGAAGGCGGCCTGGAGGCGCTCGGCCTCCTCGGGGGTCGCCATGACGAGGCCGATCTCGGTGTTGCGGGGTGCTCCGTCGCCGCCCCGCAGCAGGGTGAGGTACGACTCCCCGATGATCCAGCCGCGGGTGCCGGTCCCCTCGGCGTACCCGGGTTCGCCGAGCACCTCTATGTAGAAGGCCAGGGCCTGGGGGTACTCGGAGAAGAACAGGACCGGCCCCCCCGCCCGCCGGAACCGGAACCGCGGCTCGGGCGCCGGGAAGGCGACATAGGAGTCGTGGATCTCGTCGTGTGGGTGGTAGTCCATGGAACGGGCCTCTCGGTGATCGACACGAACGCTAGACGCATGCCTCCGGGAGGGGAGCCCGGGCCGGCCCGCCTCGTCAGACGTTGGGGGTGGAGTAGGTGATGAGGCTCTCCATGTAGTTGCTGCGCTCGAAGGCGGCCGGGTCGGGTACCGAGGCCTGGCTCATCGAGCCCTTCATCTGCTCCACCGACTGGTACTCGTGGCTCTCCAGCCACTCCCGGACGGCTTCCTCCACCGTCCTGATCCACTCGGGGCCATGGCGCAGCAGGGCCGAGCACATCATCGTGACATCCGCCCCCGCCAGCAGCAGCTTGAGAACGTCCTCGCCGCTGTGGACTCCGGTGGTGGCCGCCAACGAGGCATTGACCCTTCCCTTGAGGATGGCGATCCACCGCAACGGGAGGCGGAGTTCCATGGGCGTGCTCAACTGCACGTTGGGGACCACCTCGAGGTCCTCCAGGTGGATGTCGGGCTGGTAGAAGCGGTTGAACAGCACCAGGCCGTCGGCGCCGGCCTCGGTGAGGCGGCGGGCCATGTTGGCCATCGCCGAGAAGTACGGGCCCACCTTGACGGCCAATGGGATGTCGATGGTCTCCCGGACCGCCGCCACCAGGTCCAGGTAGCGCTGCTCCACCGCGGTGCTGGTGTCCTCGACATCGGTGGCGATGAAGTAGACGTTCAACTCCAGCGCCGAGGCGCCGGCCGCCTCGAGCCGGCGGGCGTACTCCACCCAGCCCCCGGTGGTGGCGCCGTTGAGGCTGGCGATCACCGGGATCGCCAGCTCCTCGCGAGCCCGGGCCACCAGATCGATGTAGTGCTCGGGACCGGTGTTGTACGCCTCGAACTCCGGCAGGAACCCGGTGGCGTGCTCGGGGAACGATTCAGCACCGAGTTCCAGCGTCTCGTGGACCTGGTACGAGTCGTATTCGATCTGCTCCTCGAACAGTGACGGCAGCACCACGGCCGAGGCGCCCGCGTTGGCGAGACGGTGGAGCCCCTCGATGGTGCGGCCCAATGGAGAGGCCGACGCCACCAGCGGCGTGTCGAGTTCGAGGCCGAGGTACGTGGTCTTCAGGTTCACGGTCATGAACTCACATCCTCTCCCGGCAGGCCGCGTTCGACGCCGGCCAACTGCTCGTACCACCGCCTTCGCTCGGTGATGTCCTCCTGTGCCGCAGCGAACAATCGGTCGGCCCGCTCCGGGTTGGTGCGGGTCAGCATGGCGAATCGTGCCTCCGTCTTGGCGAAGTCGGCGAACGGCATGGTGGGCTCGCGGCTGTCGAGAGCGAACGGGTGCTCTTCGGAGGCCGCCATCCTCGGATCGAACCGGTACATCGGCCAGTAGCCGGTGGCGACGGCATCCTTCTGGTGATCCATCTGGTCGGCCATGTCGATGCCGTGGGCGATGCAGGGGCTGTAGGCGATGATCAGCGAGGGTCCCCGATAGGACTCGGCCTCGGCAATGGCTCGAACCGTCTGGCTCATGTTGGCGCCCATGGCGATCTGGGCGACGTACACGTTGCCGTACGCCATGGCGATCATCCCGAGGTCCTTCTTGCCGGTCACCTTGCCGCCGCTGGCGAACTTGGCGATGGCCGCCCGCGGGGTCGCCTTGGAGGCCTGGCCTCCCGTGTTGGAGTACACCTCGGTGTCGAGCACCAGCATGTTGACGTCCCGGCCGGAAGCCATCACGTGGTCGAGGCCGCCGAACCCGATGTCGTAGGCCCAGCCGTCTCCGCCCATGATCCAGACGCTCTTGCGGATGACCGAGTCGAGCAGCGACAGGGCCCACCTCGCCCGAGGCGAGCCTTCCTTCTCGAGGATCGATCGGATCTCGGCGACCCGGCCCCGCTGGTCCTTGATCCCCTGCTCCGAGGTCTGTTCGGCGTTGACGACACCGAGCAGCAGGTCGTCGCCGATGACGTCGGCGACGTCGGCAAGGGCCTCGAAGGCCGCCTGGCTGCGCTGGTCGATGGCGAGGCGCATCCCGAGGCCGAACTCAGCGTTGTCCTCGAACAGCGAGTTGGACCAGGTCGGTCCCCGCCCGTCGGCATCGACCGCCCAAGGGGTGGTCGGCAGGTTGCCGCCGTAGATCGAGGAGCACCCGGTGGCGTTGGCGACGATCATCCGGTCCCCGAACAGTTGCGAGACCAGCTTGACGTAGGGCGTCTCGCCGCACCCGCTGCAGGCGCCCGAGTACTCGAACAGCGGCAGCAGCGACTGGGAGCCCTTGAGGCTGGTCACGTTGACGGTGGTCCGGTCGACCTCGGGGAGGTCCAGGAAGAACGAGTAGTTGACCCGCTCCCGGTCGAGGTAGTCGTCCTTGCCGACCATGTTGATCGCCTTGTGCTTCACCTCTTCCTTGCTCTTGGCAGGGCAGATGTTGACGCACACGCCGCACCCGGTGCAGTCGTCGGGGGCCACCTGGATGGTGAACACCTTGCCGGGGAAGTCCTTGCCCCTGGTCTCGGCGTGCTGGAAGCCCTCCGGGGCGTCCGCCAGCAGCGCCGGGTCGTAGTACTTGACCCGGATGGCGGCGTGCGGGCAGACCAATGGGCAGCGAGCGCAGTCGATGCAGATCTCGGAGTCCCAGATCGGGATCTCCATGGCGATCGACCGCTTCTCGTATTGGGCGGTGGCCGTCGGGAACGTCCCGTCGACCGGCATGGCGCTGACGGGGAGCAGGTCGCCCTTTCCGTCGATGATCATCGAGGTCACCCGTTCGACGAAGTCGGGAACCTGATCGGGCACCGCCGGGCGCAGCCGCTTGGTGCTGGTCGCCTCGGCAGGGACGTCGACCCGGTGGAGGGCGGCGATCGACCCGTCCACCGCCGCGAAGTTGCGGGTGAGAACCGTCTCGCCGCGCTTCCCGTAGGTCTTGCGGATCGACTCCTTGATGGCCTCGACGGCCTCGTCGGCGGGCAGGATCCCGGCGAGGGCGAAGAAGCAGGTCTGCAGCACGGTGTTGATCCGCCCGCCGAGGCCGGCCTCGGCGGCCACCTGGTAGCCGTCGACGACGTAGAACTCGATCTGCTTGTCGATGATCTGTTTCTGGGTGTCGCGGGTCAGCCGGTCCCAGGTGCCGTCCTTGCCGTAGGGGCTGTTGAGGAGGAACTTGGCGCCCTTCTTGGCCCTGCTGAGGACGTCGACCTTCTCCATGAGGCCGAACTGATGGCAGGCCACGAAGGAGGCCTTGTCGATCAGGTAGGTGCTGAGGATCTCCCCGTCGCCGAAGCGGAGGTGGGAGACGGTCATCGCCCCCGACTTCTTGGAGTCGTAGACGAAGTAACCCTGGGCGTGCATCGGGGTGTGTTCGCCGATGATCTTGACCGAGTTCTTGTTGGCACCGACGGTGCCGTCGGAGCCGAGGCCGAAGAACAGCGCCCGCACCACCTTGGCGCTGTCGGTGTCCCACTCCTCGTCGTGAGCCAGGCTCAGATGGGTCACGTCGTCGACGATGCCGAGGGTGAAGTGGAGCTTGGGATCGTCCTTACCTGCCTCGTCGAGGGCCGCCTTGACCATGGCGGGGGTGAACTCCTTGGAGGACAGGCCGTAGCGGCCACCGATCACCCGGGGGATGGACTCCATCGGGAGCGTGCCCTGGGAGGCCGCCTCGACCAGCGAGGTGACCACGTCCTGGTAGAGCGGCTCGCCGAGTGCACCGGGTTCCTTGGTCCGGTCGAGCACCGCCAGGCTCTTGACCGTCTTCGGGAGCACAGCCATGAACGCCTCGGTGGCAAACGGGCGGTACAGCCGCACCACCAGCACCCCGACCTTCTCGCCTTCCGAGGTGAGCCGGCCGATCGCCTCGAGGGCGGCGCCGACCCCGGACCCCATCAGCACCACGACCCGCTCGGCGTCGGGGGCGCCGTAGTAGTCGAACAGGCGGTACCGGCGGCCGGTCAGATCGGCCAGTTCGTCCATGGACTCCTGCACCTTGGCGGGGACCGCCGCATGGAACGGGTTGGAGGCCTCCCGGGCCTGGAAGAACACATCGGGGTTCTGGGCGGTGCCGCGCAGGACCGGGTGCTCGGGGTCCATGGCCCTGGCGCGGTGGGCGGCCACCGCCTCCGGATCGATCATCGCCCGCAGGTCGTCGTCCGTGAGCCGTTCGATCTTGGCGACCTCGCTGCTGGTGCGGAATCCGTCGAAGAAGTGGACGAAGGGCACCCGGGTGCGCAGCGACGCGGCATGGGCCACTGCCGCCATGTCCTGAGCCTCCTGCACCGAGGCCGATGCCAGCATGGCAAACCCGGTCTGGCGCACCGCCATGACATCGCTGTGGTCGCCGAAGATGGAGAGGGCGTGGGTGGCAACCGTGCGGGCCGACACGTGGATGACGGTGCTGGAGAGTTCGCCGGCGATCTTGTACATGTTGGGGATCATCAGGAGCAGGCCCTGGGATGCCGTGAACGTGGTGGTCAGCGCCCCGGCCTGGATGGCGCCGTGGCAGGCCCCGGCGGCGCCGCCCTCGCTCTGCATCTCCATGACCGTGGGGATGTTCCGCCACAGATTGGTGCGCCCCGCCGCCGACCAGGCATCGGCCATCTCCCCCATCGCCGTGGACGGGGTGATCGGGTAGATGGCGATGACCTCGCTGAGCTTGTGTGCCACATAGGCAGCGGCTTCGTTGCCGTCGACGGTGACGATGGGTCTGTCCACGAACGCCCTCCAGGATGGTTCGGGCATCAGCCTATCGGGGCTGAGTGGAACCGATTCCGGGCGGACGACCCTGGGGGTCGGCCAATGGCCCCTAGCGGCGCCGGAACCGGCCTCGGCCCCCGACTACGGTGGACCGACACCACCGCGAGGCCACCATGGCGACATCCCTCGTCTCCACCGAACCCGGCGCATTCGCCCTCGACGGCCTCCACCGGGATCTCGAGCGGTTCTAGGCATGCCCGACGGGCGGGTGCCGCCGTCCCCCTGCACGATCGCGCCGGGTCCGACTACCTTGGTCCCCATGGGGGCTTTGGAGATTCGGCTCCTGGGCGGATTCCAACTCCGGCGGGACGGCATGGCACTCCCGCCGATTCCGACGCGTCCGGCCCGATCGGTGATGGCGTACCTGGTCCTCAACCGGGATCGGGCCCACACCCGCGACCTGCTCATCGGGACGTTCTGGCCCGACATGGCCGAATCGAGGGGCCGGCGGCGGCTCAGCCAGGCCCTCTGGCAGATTCGATCCACCGTCGGTGAGGAGGACTGCCTGCTCACCAACGGCGACTCGGTGCGATTCAACCCGGACATCCATTTCTGGCTGGACGTCGACGAGTTCGAGTGGACCATCGAGCAGGCCGCCCCCGGCGCCCCCGACCGGGGCCGGACCGAAGCCGACCTGCTCGGCAGTGCCGTCGAGTTGTACCGCGGCGACCTGCTGGCGGGCATCTACGACGACTGGCTGTTCCCCGACCAGGAGCGGCTGCGGCAGCGCTTCCTCGGCGCACTCGGGCGCCTCGCCGATCTGGCGATGGCCCGCGGCGACTACGACCAGGCGCTGGAGGTCGCCCACCAGGTGGCCCGCCACGAGCCGATGCGAGAAGAGACCCACCGCCGGATCATGAGAATCGCCGTCCTGCTGGGGCGCCACACCGACGCCATCCGTCAATACGAGCGGTGTTGCGCCATCCTCGACACCGAGTTGGGGACGGCACCGTCGTCGGAGACCACCCGCCTCTACCACGAGATCCTCGACGACCGCGACGCCGGCGGCAGCCGGACGGCGGCCGCCCCCCATGCCCCGCTGTTCGACCAGGACGAACCGACCCCCCTGGTGGGAAGGGAGCGGGAGCGCACCACCCTGGCGGGACTGCTCGACGGTGTCCTCGACGGCGACGGCGCCGTCGCCCTGATCGAGGGCGAATCGGGTGTCGGCAAGACCCGACTGCTCGCCGAAGCGGCCGCCGACGCCAGATGGCGGGGGATGACCGTCCTGTGGGGCGGCTCGGCCCCCAGCGGAGGATTGCCCTTCGGGCCGATCGCCGAGGCGCTCGGGACCGGGCTCGGCAGCCTGCACGGCAAGCGCCTCGCCGGGCAACTGGATCCCATCTGGAGAGAGCAACTGGCGCCGCTGATCCCCGGCCTCGCCTCCACTGGCAACCCGCGGGCGACCCCCCTCGGCCGGGCCGAGGATCGGGAGCGGATGCTCGAGGCGATCGCCCTCGGCTTCGAGGCCCTGGCCAGGCTCGGCCCCACCTTCGTGGTACTCGAGGACGTCCACTGGGCGGACGAGGAGACCAACGCTGCGCTCCACTACCTGGCCGCCCGGGTTGCCGACCATCCGATCCTGCTGGCGCTCTCCTACCGCCACGGCGAGGCCCGGGAGCGGCCCGAGGTATGGGACCTGCTGCGAGCGATCGATCGCCACCCCCACTCGGAGCGGATCTCGCTGGCGCCGTGCTCGCCGGCCCAGACCGAGGAGTTGATCCGGCGCAGCCTGGGGGTTCCCGAGGTGAGCGCCGAATTCTCCGAGCGGGTCCACCGGGAAACCGGCGGCATCCCCTTCCTGGTCATCGAGACGCTGCGGGCCCTCCACGAGAGGGACGGCCTCGATCCCACCACCGCCGACCCCGAGGCCGCTCCGGCCGGGCTCCCGATCACCCCCACCGTCCATCGGCTCATCGAGGCCCGTCTCCAAGGGCTGTCGCCGGCCACCCACCACACCCTCGATCTGGTCTCGGTCCATGAAGGACGATTGCTGCTGGCCGAGATCGTCGATGCGTCCGCCGCCGCCGATCTGACGGTGCTGGAAGCGGTCGACGATCTGGTGCGGCGACGGCTGCTCACCGAGACCGACGGCGGGTTCGGGATCGGGCACGAACTGATGCGGAGGGTCGTGTACGACGCCCTGGCGCTGTCGGAGCGCCTCGATCTGCACCGCAGGGTGGCGCTGGCCATCGAGCAGCACCGGCCCGGCGACGTGGAGATGCTGGCCCACCACTTCGCCACCGCCCGCATGCCCGACCGGGCCGCCGATTACCTTGAGCGGGCCGCCGAACACGCCATCCGCCTCCACGCCTACGACACCGCCGCCCGCCACCTGGCCAGGGCCACCGATGCCCTGGACGAGATCGACGCCCATCCGGCCCGCCGCTACTCGGTAGCAGCCCTCCGGGAGGACATCCTCAACACGCTCGCCCGTCGTGACGAGCAGGCGGTGGCCCTGGCGGTGATGGATCGGACGGCGACACCCGAGCAGCGCTCCGAGGTGCACCGGCGCCGGGCGGTCTGGCTGGCGCATCTCGACCGCTTCACCGAAGCCGAGGAGGAGGCCCGCCGCGCCGTCGACATGGCGCGGACCGGAAGCGACGGCGGCAGGACGGTGGCGGCGCTGACGGCTCGGGGGATGATCGCCTGCTATGCCGGGCGGGCCGCCGAGGGGGTGGTCTACCTCGAAGAGGCGGCCCGCTACAAGGGCGCCGACCGCAAGCAGCAGGCCGATGCCCGCAACGCCCTGGGTCACAACCTCCTCGACCTGCAGCGGTTCGACGAGGCCGAGTCGCAGTTCCTGGCGGCGCTGGCCCTGTTCGGAGAGATCGGCGATGCGCGGGGCCAGGCCGATGTCCTCGGGATGTTGGCCACGCTCCGGATGGAGCGCGGCGAACCCGACCCGGCCGCCCACGACTACCAACGGGCGATCGAGATCAGCCGATCGATCGGATGGCGGAGCGGCGAGGCCGTGTTCCACATGAACCTGGGCATCCTGGAGGCGATCCGGGCCAAGGTGGGGGCTGCCCGCGACTCCTTCGAGAGTGCCGCCCGGGTCTACTCGGCCATGAACAACGGCCGGGGTCGGGCCATGGTCCTCGCCAATGCCGCCTGGCTCAACCACGCCTACCTGGGCGAGACGGAGTTGGCTGAGAAACAGCTACTCGAGTCGCTAGGTCTCTACCGAGACATCGGAGAATTGCGCGGACAAGCCCAGTGTCTGTCGAATCTAGGCTCACTGGCAGCCCGGCAAGGTGATCTGTCCACTACCCGCCAGCTGTTCAATGAGTCGGTTGAGATCACGCGTGAGGTGGAGGATTCGTGGCTGACAGCTCAAATCCTGTGGCACCTCGGTGAACACGAGCTGGCTATCGGCGATCCAACTCGAGCGCTTCCCATCCTTGAGGAGTCAATGGCAATCTGCGAGACCGCGGGGATGGATGACCTGATCGTCACTGTGCGGGCGGTCTACGGCTTGGCCCTCCTCGCCTGTGGGCGCACCGATGACGCCGACGCCGCCACCGCCGAAGCGGCCGCTGCGCTCCGCCCCGGAATCGATCAGGGGTACCTGGTCTCCTACGCCCGGGCCGAGGTGCTCCGCCACCTCGGTGACGACGAGGGTGCCGACCGGCATCTGGAGAACTCCTATCGCCTGCTGTTGGAGATGCTCGAGGACCTCGACGACCCGGCCAGGGAGCGGGCGCTGACCGGGGTCCCCGGGCACGCCCGCATCGTGGCTGCCTGGCACCAGCGGCGGCCCATCGTCGAGAGGGTGCGCATCGCAGGAGCCGGGGCGCCCGGCGGCCGCACGCTCGACGAGGCGGATCACGTCGAGGTGGAATGGACCGTCTCCACCCCGGCCGACGAGCAGATCCCGGACAGGGTCGAGCGGCGCCGGGTCAGGCTGCTGCGGCTCGTCGAAGAGGCGGCCGGGCAGGGCGGCGCCCCGACCGTCGATGACCTGGCGGCCGCCCTCGGGTCGAGCTCGGCGACCATCCGGCGCGACCTGGCCGCCTTGCGCGCCGAGGGCCGGACCGTCGAGACCCGGGGCTCCCGGCATACCGGCACCGCCTGAGCCGGAGGAACTGCTAATTACTGCCAGGGTGTGAGACACCTCTGAGACAGCTCACCGGTTCCCTGGTCCCACCCAACCGAGGACGGGACCATGCGCAAGACCCTGATCTGGGTAGCCACCACAGCCGCCACCTTCCTGGCGCTCTACGCCATGCCGGTGCTGGCGACCTGGAAGCCCGGGCACGGATAGACCACGAACTTCTGATCGGCGGATCCAGAGCCGCCGCATCGGAGGCCGGACCATCGGAGGACGAGGCCGGCGAGCACGACCCTTCCGGAGGCACGACGGATCCTCCAGAAGGGTCGTCGCTCTTTGATGCCCCACAGATCGACGGCTCGACCTGCCGGGAGGCGTCGGCGGGCATGCCCCGGCGGACCGGAACCGCGGAACGCCGGGATCGGCTGAGGGGGCGTCTCCGCAGCGGAGTCCGGCTCAGATGAGGAGTTCGGCCACCTGAACCGCGTTGAGGGCAGCGCCCTTGCGCAGGTTGTCGCCGACCGCCCACATCGAGATCCCGCCCGGGGTGCCGACCGTCTTGCGAATCCGGCCCACCAGGACGTCGTCGATGCCTGCCGAGTCGAGCGGCGTGGGGATCTTGTCGAGCCACACCTCGACGCCGGGGGCCCCCTCGATCAGCGCCACCGCCTCGTCGACATCCACCGGGCGTCCGAACCACGCCGTGGTTGCGATGCCGTGGCCCACCATCACCGGCACCCGGACGCAGGCCGGCTCTATCCGGATGTCGGGGGCCTCGAGGATCTTGCGGGTCTCGTTGACCAGTTTCCACTCCTCGTCGGTGTAGCCCTCGGTGGTGAGACTCCCCGCCAGGGGCAGCACGTTGAAGGCGATCGGCCTGCTGTAGACCGACAGTCCGGGGTCCTCCCACTCGCCGGTGCGGAGCGCCTCGAGGTCCTTCCCGAGCACCGCGGCCTCGGCGGCGAGGGCATCCATCGCCTTCTTGCCGGTCCCCGACACCGATTGGTACGAGGTGGCGATCAGTCCTTCGAGGCCGGCGGCCCGGTGCAGCGGAGCCACCGCCATCATCAGCACCATGGTGGTGCAGTTGGGGTTGGCGATGATCCCCTCGTGATCGGCGGCGGCGTGGTCGTTGACCCCGGCCACCACCAGTGGCACGTCGTCGTGCATCCGCCAGGCGGAGGAGTTGTCGACCACCACCGCACCCGCCTGGGCAAACCGGGGGGCATGGTCGATGGAACGCTGGCCGCCCGCCGAGAACAGGGCGATATCGATGCCCGACGGGTCGGCCTGAGCCAGATCCTCCACCGTGACCGTCCCCCACGGGGTCTCCACCGCGGCGCCGGCCGAGCGACTCGACGCCATCAGCCGGAGGCTCCCCACCGGGAAGTTGCGGCGGGCCAGGGTGTCGAGCATCTCACGGCCCACTGCCCCGGTGGCTCCGACGACGGCGACGCGAGCGCTCATATGGACTCCTCCTGCGGTTCGAACGGGGGATCAAAGGCGTCGTGCAGCAACCGCACCGCCTCCTCGGCAACGGCGGCATCGACGACGCACGACACCCGGATCGGCGACGTCGAGATCATGGCGATGTTGATGCCGGCATCGGCGAGCACGGTGAACATGCGGGCGGCGATGCCCGGGTGGGTGCGCATGCCCGCCCCCACCACCGACACCTTGGCGATGGCATCGTCGAGGGACACGCCGCCCGCCCCCAGGGCGGCGGCCGCCTGCCGGGCCAGGCCGAGGGCCCGGTCGGCATCGCTGCGAGCGACGGTGAACGAGATGTCGGTGAACCCCTCGTGGCTGATGTTCTGGACGATCATGTCGACGTTCACCCCGGCGGACGAGAGGGGTTCGAACACCGCCGACGCCACCCCAGGGCGGTCGGGGACGGCCCGCACCGTGAGTTTGACCTCGGAGAGGTCGTGGGCCACACCGGTGACCGCCGCATCTTCCATGGTGTTCTCCTTGACCCAGGTGCCCTCGCCATCGTGGAACGACGACCGCACGTGCAACGGAACGTTAAACCGCCTGGCGAACTCCACGGACCTCATCATCAGCACCCTGGCCCCGGCGGCCGCCAGTTCCAGCATCTCCTCGAAGGAGACCTCGTCGAGTTTCCTGGCGCCGGGGACGATGCGGGGGTCGGCGGTGAACACACCGTCGACATCGGTGTAGATCTCACAGACGTCGGCCCCCAGGTAGGCGGCCATGGCGACCGCGGTGGCATCGCTGCCGCCCCGCCCCAGGGTGGTGATCTCCTTGGTGTCGGGCGAGACTCCCTGGAAGCCGGCGACGATCACCACCCGGCCCTGGTCGAGGCCCTCTCTGACCCGGATCGCCCGGATGTCACGGATCTTCGCCTCGCCGTGACTGGTGTCGGTGAGGATGCCGGCCTGCGACCCGGTGAGGCTCATCGCTTCGACTCCCCGATCCCGGATGGCCATCGCCAGCAGCGCCATCGAGATGCGCTCACCGGCGGTCAGCAGCATGTCCATCTCGCGGGGGTGGCGGCCGCCGCTGACCTCGGCGGCGAGATCGACCAAGCGGTCGGTGGAATCACCCATTGCAGAGACGACGACCACCACCTGGTTTCCGGAATCGTGGGCGGCGGCGACCCGGGCGGCAACCGCCTTGATGCGGTCGGCATCGCCGACCGACGTGCCGCCGTACTTCTGCACGATGAGCGCCATGGGAAGCAGGAGTGTACCGATGCTCCCGGGATCGGCTTTCCTATCATCCCCCCATGCCCGCTGTGCTCCGCCCGGCATCTGCCGGACTCCTCGCCCTCTCCCTGCTGCTCACCGCCTGCGGCGGCGGCGCCGGGACCACGGTCGACTCACCCGCCTACCTCGCCTTCAGGGAGCAACCGACCGCCTGCGGTGCCGATCGTCCCGACCCGGCCGTCGCGATGCAGTTCACGGCGCCGGACGACATGGGGTTGACCGGACCGGTGCGGGTGGTGCTCGAGACCTCCTGCGGCGGCATCACCCTTGACCTCTACCCGGAGATCGCCCCACTGACGGTCAACTCCTTCGTCTTCCTGGCCGCCCGGGGCTACTTCGATGGGATCGCCCTGCACCGGGTGGTGCCCGGCTACATCGTCCAGATCGGCGACCCGACCGCCACCGGCGGCGGTTTCCCCGGCTATCGAATCCCCGACGAACTGCCCCCCGACGGCTTCCTGTACCGGAAGGGCGTCGTGGCCATGGCCAACGGCGGTCCCGACACCGGCGGCAGCCAGTTCTTCCTGATGATCGAAGACGCCCCGTTGCCCCCCGACTACGCCGTGTTCGGAGAGGTCGTCGACGGTTTCGACACCATCGAGGCGATGGCGGCGGTTCCGATGGGCCCCAATCCCGGCGACTCGACACCCAGCAGACCGTTGGAGACGATCTACGTCGATCACGTGCGGGTGGTCGATCGGTAGTGGCGGTCGACCTGCACACCCACAGCAGGGCCTCGGATGGGTCCGACCCCCCTCAACGGGTGGTCGAACTCGCCGCCGAACGGCGCCTGACGGCCCTGGCGTTGATGGATCACGACACCCTGGCGGGGATCCCGGCCGCCCGGGAGGCTGCCGCCGCACTGGGCATCCCCCTCATCCCCGGTGTCGAGTTGTCGGTGGAGTGGCCGACGGGGACGATGCACCTGCTGGCGTACTTCCTCGAACCCGGTCCCGGACCACTCCAGGATCGCCTCGAGGCGCTGCGGAACGGAAGAGCGGTCCGCAACGCCGCCATCGTCGGGGCGCTCAACGACCTGGGCATCGACATCACCATCGAGGAGGTGGAGGTGGAGTCGGGGGGCGACAGCATCGGGCGTCCCCACATCGCCGCCATCCTGGTCCGCAAGGGTGCCGTCCGCAGCATGGCCGACGCCTTCGACCGCTACCTCGCCGACGGGCGGCCCGCCTACCGCCGGCGGCCCCGATTGGAGGCCGCCGAGGCCGTCCGGTTGACGACGGCATCCGGCGGGGTCGCCGTGGTCGCCCACCCGCACACGGTGGCGGGCAGTTCGGAGGGTTTCGCCGACGCCTTCGAGGCGTTCGTGGACATCGGTGTGGCCGGCATCGAATGTCACTACTCCGAGTACCCGCCGCCCCTGCGCACCCGCCTGGCGGAGATGGCTGCCGGTTTCGGCCTCATCGCTACCGGCGGGTCCGACTACCACGGCACCTACAAGCCGGGTCTCGACCTGGGTATCGGGCACGGCGACCTGTCGGTGCCCGATGCTGCCTACGACGCGCTGCTGGCCGCCCGGCCGCGAGAGGCGCCGCGCTAAGGGGACGCCGGAAACGGCCGATACGTGCCTGAGGATGACACAAGCAGGCGAGAAGGCGAGGCGCGACGCCGGGCGTGGCCGCGAGGCCCCGGTCGTCTACGCCGAGATCCGGATCCGTCTGCAGCGCGCCCGACTGGTGATCGGCGTGCTCTTCATGATCACCGGTGTGGTCACCTGGACCGCGGGCGCTGAGGAAGCCGGGCCGGTCCCGTTGGTCGCCGCCGGGATGCTGGCCATCGACGCCATCATCCGCCTCCGCGGCGACCACAACCCACTGTGGTCCTTCCTCGTCGACGCCATCGCCATCAGCGTGATCGTGGCGGCCGACGGCGGGATCCTGGTCCCACTGTCGGCCCTGCTCGCCTACCTCCTGGTGGGCACCATCCTGCTCGTCCGGCAACCGGGGACGATCTGGGCGATCGGAGCCGCGGCCGCCGTCTTCTCCCTGGCGTCGCTGGGCACCTCACTGATGACGGCCGCCGGCACCGCTACCGCCACCGTCACCGCCGTCTGGTTCCAGGTCGCCATCCTGTTCACCGCCGCCGGCACGCTGCTGTTGGCAGGAGCGGACAACATCCGGGTGGCCCGGCAGCGTCAGGAGGACGCCCTGGAGGCCGTGCAGCGCGCCTCGGAGATCAAGACCCAGTTCGTGTCGATGGTCAGCCACGAGTTGCGCACCCCTCTCACCAACATCAGCGGCTTTGCTGCAACGCTCGGTGAGGCGTGGCGAACCCTCGAACCGCCCGAGATCGATGAGTTCCTCGGGATCATCCAGACCGAGGCCGAGCACCTCGGCAACCTGGTGGACGACGTGCTCGCCATCCCCCGCCTCGAGACCGGCAAGTTGCTGGTGGACATCACCGACTTCAACCTGCGCCCACTGGCGTTCCGTATCGCGGATCTGATCTTCCCTGCCGGGGGTGAGAAGGACGCCTCGGTCCAGGTGGCCGGGAACGTGGTGGTCCGGGCCGATCCCAACCGGGTCGAGCAGGTCCTCCGCAACTTGCTGGACAATGCCCGCAAGTACGGCGGGCAACGGGTCGGCATCGAGTCCTTCCCCCGCGGCGACAGCCATGTCATCGTGGTCGCCGACAACGGGCACGGGGTGCCCGAGGAGGACCGGGAGCGGATCTTCGAACAGTTCGAGCAGATCAGCCGAGGAGACAGTCGCACCCACAGCGGGGTCGGTCTCGGCCTCACCGTCACCAGGCGGCTGATCGAAGCGATGGGGGGCGAGATCTGGTACGAACCGGGCTTCCCCATCGGCGCCCGCTTCTGCTTCTCGCTGCCGGCCGGCGAGCCGGCCGCATCGGTGTCACCGGCGGCGGACGACCGGATCTCCTTCTAGGCGACCGGTTCGCCGCCCAGACTCCAACCCATTGAGACCGGCATCTGCCGATGCAGGAAAGGGTTCCCCACTGGGGCCGGCCGGCCGCTGAGGACCCAGGAGCCCTGCCCGGGCCTTGGATCGGGGACCGAGGAAGCCCACATCTGCTCTTCGGCCAACCGGAGCAGCGCCGCCATGATGGCGGCGGTCTCGCGGGGCCCGGCTCCTCCGACGATCTCGAACTCGACACTCATGCCAGTTCGACCAATTCGGTGAGGACGCCGTTACTCCCGCGCGGGTGCACGAAGGCGATCCTGGCGCCCCTGCCCCCGATGCGGGGCTCGGAGTCGATCAACTCGGCCCCCTCGGCGGCCAGGTGGGCGAGGGCGGCTTCGATGTCGGGGACCGCATAGGCGAGGTGATGCAGTCCCTCACCGTGGCGGGCCAGGAACCGGCCGACCGGGGTCTCGGGGCCGAGCGGCTGGAGGAGTTGGAGGTAGGAGCCTCCCACCGGGATCATCGCCTCCTCCACTCCCTGCTGCTCGACGATCTCCCGGTAGATCGGCTCCACCCGGTAGCGAGACCGGTATCGCTCGATGGCCTCGTCGAGGTCGGCGACGGCGATCGCGACGTGATCCAGGTTCAACAGCAGCATCCGGTCAGCGTAGCGACGGCTACCGGACCCCGGCCCATCGGTAGCATCCCGGGCAGATCAGGAGGACACCACATGGGTTCGGTCATCACGTCCATCGCTCGCACTGCGATCGGCCGGTACGGGGGCGGCTTCCAGCCGCTCCGGGCGGTCGACCTGGGGGCAGCCGCCATCCGGGCCGCGCTGGAGCGAAGCGGACTGCCGCCCGACCAGGTCGACGAGGTGCTGTTCGGCCACGTGATCGGGGCCGGGGCCGGCCAGATCACCTCCCGTCAGGCCGCGGCTCAGGCGGGGGTGCCGATGACCGTGCCGGCCACCACGATCAACAAGGTCTGCCTTTCGGGGATGGCCGCCATCGCCGCCGCCGACAAGGACATCCGCCTCGGCGAGGCCCGCTTCGTGGTGGCAGGCGGCATGGAATCGATGACGAACGCCCCCTACGTGGTGCCGGCCGCCCGATGGGGCGCCCGGATGGGCGATGCCACCATGGTCGACTCGATGATCAACGACGGCCTCTGGTGCGCCTTCGACCGGTGCAGCATGGGCGAGTCCTCCGACCTCCAGAACAGCGCGCTCGGGGTCACCCGCCGGGAGCAGGACGAGTGGTCCGCCCAGAGCCATGCCAGGGCCGCCGCCGCCACCGACTCGGGGCACTTCTCGAAGGAGATCGTCCCCGTCGACGTCCCGCAGCGCAAGGGCGACCCGGTGGTGATCTCCGCCGACGAGGGCATCCGGCCCGAGGTGACCGCCGAGGCGCTGGGGGCGCTGCGGCCGGCCTTCACCAAGGACGGGACCATCACCGCCGGCAACGCATCGCAGATCTCCGATGGGGCCGCCGCCGTGGTGGTGGCCGATCGGGAAGCCGCCGCGGCGGCCGGCCTGCCCATCCTCGCCGAGATCCTCGGCTACGGGCAGATGGCGGGACCCGACGCCACCCTCCACGACCGGCCGGCCCGGGCGCTCGGCATCGCCCTCGACAGGGCCGGCCTGACACCAGCCGACCTGGATCTGGTCGAACTCAACGAGGCGTTTGCCGCCGTCGGCATCTGGTCCATGAAGATGCTCGACCTGCCGGGCGACAAGGTCAACGTCCACGGCGGAGCGGTGGCACTGGGCCACCCCCTGGGCGCCACCGGTGCCCGCATCGTGGTCACCCTCATCAACGCCCTCATGGCCCGCGGCGGCGGCCTGGGAGGAGCGGCCCTCTGCGGAGGCGGCGGCCAAGGCGACGCGCTGGTGCTGCGAGTGGGCTGAGCAGGGGAGGGGAGGCCGCTGCTGGGGGTGGGGAGATCGCGATCAGGTGACCCCTGCGACAGAATGGAGCCGATCGTGTATGAGAAGGAAGTGCTCCTGTTCAGGGTCAAGGCCTGGGCCGCCAAGGATGAGGAGATAGAGGGCACCTTCACAGCCATGGCTGGTGCATCACCGTGGGCAGGGCGCCTCATCCCCAGGTACGGAGTGATTGTCTTTGCCACCCCCAATGAGATCACGATCTTGCGTGCGGGTAGATGGCAACACCTGGCACCGGTCTCGGTCGAGGCGCGACTGGCGCGGTCCACTCCTGTTGGTCCCCTCAAGGGGTTGTGTTGGAAGGAAGCGTTGGGCCTGTCGGCCTACATGGGAATCCGGGTATTCGTCCACCGCAAGTGGCGAGAGGAGATCGACCGGATCGACAGGCGGAGGTGGCGTCGTGTGGACTGACCCGGAGAGAGATGGGGACCTTGCGGGACGGAGGGTGTTCGTGGAGGAGTCCAGATCGACGCAACCCCCTCCCCTCCCGGAGCCTTGACGGCCCCTTCCCTTTCCTTCCCCTCAGGGGAAGGTGTCTCGGCCCGCAGGGCCGAGACGGAAGGGGTGCGTGGGGAACCGTGATCGAAGCACCCCCCTCCCCTTCGGAGCCTTCGGCCCCTACGGGACTCCCCCCTGAGGGGTGAGAAACGGAAGCAGCGACCCGCCGCATATGCGGTGTTTGTACCGCTCCCCAGGGTGCGGTATCCACGCACCCGGGCGTTCACCCGTTCATTTTCCTTCCCCTCAAGGGGAAGGTGTGTCGGCCCGCAGGCGAGTCGACCTCTGAGGGGGCGTGCAGCATCAATGAAGGCGCTTCCCATCCATACTCGTTCGCTACCACCTGGACGTTCGCCATCTCGGGCACCAGCGACGGGGAACAGCTCGAGCCGATCGTCACGCCGAATCCGGGCTCGGTCTCGACGTCGGAGAACC
>JAHJML010000091.1 GCA_018821365.1 Actinomycetota bacterium
TCCTCTGGCACTGTCTCACCCGCGGCGTCACCTACGACGAGAACACCCACGTCGCCAACCGCAACCGCGCGCTCCGAAAAGCCGCCTGACATCCATCTGAACACCGATCTGAACTCGGAGGTTGACAAACGGTGTCTCATGCCGGCCCCTCCGGCCGCAGCGCCCGGGCCGTGTCGCGGGCCTCCACCTCGAGGCCGATCGCCCGGTAGGCGTCGTGGTGCGGCAGTCCCCGGCGGCGCCCACTCAGGTAGTCGCCCAGGTAGGAGCGGGCCCAACCGAGCGGGCCGAGGCGGCGCCACTGCTCGAGGTGGGTCAGTTCGTGGACGATCAGCGTCCCCAGATCGGCGAGCGGCCGTGCGAGCAACGGAGGGGCCAGGTAGATGCCCCACGGGAGCGCCATGGCGGAGATCCCCTCGGGCCACAACTTCTGCAGCAGCCACCCTGCCCGCCAGACCGGGACCCGGGAAGGCACCACCCGGGGAAGCGCCGCCGCCAGGCGGCCCTCGTCGATGCCTGCGGCCCGGACCGCCTCTGCTGCGGAGAACCTCACCGGACGACGACGTTGACCAGATTGGGGACCCGCACGATCACCCGATCCGGTTCGCCGTCCCCGAGATACGCCCGCACCCGTTCGGAGGCCAGGGCCAGCGACCCGGCGGCCTCCTCGGTGATGTCGGCGGGCACCTCGACCCGGTCCCTGACCTTGCCGTTGACCTGCACCACCATCGTCACCGTCTCCAGGGCGGCCAGTTCCTCATCCCAGGCAGGCCAGGGCTCGGCGGCCAGCATCGAGGTGTGCCCGGTGATCTCCCACATCTCGTGGGCGACGTGCGGGGTCATCGGCGCCAGCATCAGGATCATCATCTCCATGCAGGCGTCGAGGGTCTCCCGCCTGCCTCCCCCGGGACCAGCCAGGTAGGCGCGCAGGGCGTTGCCGTACTCCATGAGGGCCGCCACCGCGGTGTTGAAGGAGAACCGGTCGATGTCGCCGCTGACCCGCTTCAGGGTTCGGTGGGCCACCCGAAGGATCTCCTCGTCGGCGCCGGTCGGGTCCCTGTCAACGGTGGCAGCGGCCTCCCCGTCGACGATCCGCCACACCCGGTTCAGGAACCGGTAGGTCCCCTCGACGCCGTCGTCGCTCCACACCGCGTCGTCGGTGGGCGGCCCCAGGAAGTAGTGGTACAACCGGATGGCGTCGGCCCCGTAGGTCTCGTAGTAGGGATCGGGGGCGACCACGTTGCCCTTGGACTTGGACATCTTGGCCCCGTCCCTGGTGAGCATCCCCTGGGTGAAGAGGCGCTGGAACGGCTCCTGGGTGGTCAGGAACCCGAGGTCGCTCAGCACCTTGGTGAAGAAGCGGGCGTAGAGCAGGTGCAGCACGGCGTGCTCGATCCCGCCGATGTACTGATCGACGGGGAGCCAGTAGTCGGCCTTGTCCCGATCGAAGGGCGCCGCCGGGTTGCCCGGGTCGGTGAAGCGCATGTAGTACCAGGACGAGTCCACGAACGTGTCCATGGTGTCGGTCTCGCGCCGGGCCGGCCCACCGCAGACCGGGCAGGAGGTGGCGACGAACTCGGCATCCGCCGCCAGCGGGGATTGCCCCTTCGGTTGGTAGTCCTCGATGTCGGGCAGCAGCACCGGCAACTGGTCGTCGGGCACCGGCAGCATCCCGTGCTCGGGACAGGTGACCATCGGGATCGGGCACCCCCAGTAGCGCTGACGGGACACCAGCCAATCGCGCAACCGGAACTGCACCTTGGCCGTCCCCAGGCCCCGCTCCTCAAGCCAGGCGGTGGCGGTGGCGACGGCCTCCTCGACGCCCATGCCGTCGAGGAATTCGCTGTTGACGGCGGGGCCGTCCCCGGTGAAGGCCTCCCCATCGAAGTCGTCCGGCGGCAGGACGGTCCTGATGATGGGGAGGTCGTACCTGGTGGCGAAGTCCCAGTCGCGCTGGTCCTGGCCGGGGACCGCCATGATCGCCCCGGTGCCGTAGGTCATGAGCACGTAGTCGGCAATGAACAGCGGCACCGGCTTGCCGGTGAACGGGTTGACGGCGTGGAACCCGAGGAAGAGGCCCTCCTTCTCCTTCTCGGTGGAGAGGCGGTCGATCTCGGTCTGCAGCGTCACCCGGTGAACGAACTCGGCCACCTCGGCCTCCTGCGAGGTCCCCGCCACCAGTTGGCCGACCAGCGGATGCTCGGGTGCCAGGACGGCGAAGGTCATGCCGAAGGACGTGTCGGGGCGAGTGGTGAACACCTCCACGAAGGTCCCCGGGCGCTCGGCGATCTCCATGCGGAACTGGGCTCCCTCGGAGCGGCCGATCCAGTTCTGCTGCATCACCCGCACCCGTTCGGGCCATTCCCCCTTGAGCGGTTCCAGGTCGTCGAGGAGGCGCTGGGCATAGTCGGTGATCTTGAAGAACCACTGGTCCAAGTTGCGCTTCTCTACCGGCGTCCCGCAGCGCTCGCAGACTCCGTCGCCCACCACCTGCTCGTTGGCGAGGACCGTCTGGCAGGAAGGGCACCAGTTGACGGGGGCGTGCTTCTTGTAGGCGAGGCCGGCGTTCCAGAACTGGATGAACAGCACTGGGTCCACCGGTAGTACTCGGGGGTGTGGACCGCCACCTCCCGCGACCAGTCGTAGACGGCGCCGAGGAGGCCCAACTGCTGTTTCATCTTCTCGATGCGCTGCTCGGTGAACACCCTCGGATGGATCCCGGTGCTGATGGCGGCGTTCTCGGCGGGGAGGCCGAAGGAGTCCCACCCCATCGGGGCCAGCACGTTGTGGCCCTTCATGGTGAGGTAGCGGGTCAGCAGGTCGGTGTAGGAGTAGTTGCGGATGTGCCCCATGTGCAGGTCGCCCGAGGGGTACGGGTACATCTGCAGGTTGTAGAACTTGGGACGCCCGGGAGCCTCGTCGACATAGAAGGTTCGCTCGTCGGCCCAGCGACTCTGCCACTTCCGTTCGATCGCCTCGTGGGGGTACCCGGCCATATCTCCTCCGAATCCGGGAGGGTACCACCGGGGTATCCGCCTACGATCAATGGCCGATGCGCCTCCACCACGTCCTGCTGGCGATCCCACCCGGTGGGGAGGCCTCGGCGCGCGCCTTCCTCAGGGACGTGATCGGCATGACGGAGGTCGCTCGGCCCGCCGCCCTCGCCGGGCGAGTGGCCGGGTGGTTCCGTCTCGGAGACCTGGAGATCCACATCGCCGAGGATGCGGGCTTCGTCCCCGCTCGCAAGGCCCACCCCGGCATCGAGGTCCACGATCTCGACGGCCTGGCCGGTCGGGTCTCGTCGGCCGGGCACCGGGTCGAGTGGGACGATCTCCTCCCCGGCCGCCGCCGCTTCTACACCGACGACCCCTTCGGCAACCGACTCGAGTTCCTCGGGCCCGAGAAGCCGGGTAGGTCGGGTTGACCGCTCCCTGCACAGTCGTATAACATACTGAACATGCGTTCAGTAACGGTCCCTGCCGACGACCGGACCGCCAAGGCCCGCATCCGAGATGCCGCCATCGAGTGCTTCGCCGAACATGGGATCGCCGCCACCACCGCCCGCAAGGTCGCCGAAGCCGCCGGGGTCTCGCCCGGTCTGGTCATGCATCACTTCGGGTCGATGGACGGCCTCCGGTCGGCCTGCGACGACCACATCGCCGAGATCATCCGCTCCCAGAAGTCGCGGGCGCTGTCGGCAGGCCCGAACATGGACATACTCGCCGCCCTGCGCGAGGCCGATCCCGGGCCGATGGGGGCCTACCTGGCCCGCATCCTGGTGGACGACTCCCCCGCCGTCGCCCGCCTGGTGGATGACATGGTGGCCGACGCCGAGGTCTACCTCGAACAGGGGGTCGCGTCGGGGATGCTCAAGCCCTCGGCCGATCCTCGGGGCCGGGCCGTCCTGCTGGCGCTGTGGCAACTCGGTGCGCTGGTCCTCCACAAGCACATGGACCGACTCATCGGTGTGGACCTCACCGACCCAGACGTGACCACCAAGCCCGCCCTGGCCGCCTATGCCGGCCCGGTCTACGAGGTGCTGGGAGGCGGGTTCTTCACCGCGGACTTTCTCTCACAGGCGCAGGCCGCCATCGCCGCCCTGGCGGCGGACGGAATCGCCGACGACTCGCCATCGCCGGACCACCCGGCCCAAGACCGCTCGAGCAGCAAAGGAACACCATGACCAGCGATCCCGCCATCCGCACCACCGGCCTCACCAAGCACTACGGCCATGTCGAAGCGCTGATCGACCTGAACCTGGAGGTCGGACCGGGCGAGGTGTTCGGCTTCCTCGGCCCCAACGGGGCCGGCAAGACCACCACCATCCGAACCATCCTCGATGAGATCCGCCCCACGGCGGGGACGGCGTCGATCCTGGGCATGGACACCGGCAAGCACTCGGTCGAGATCCGCCGCCACATCGGGTACGTGCCCGGCGACCTCGCCATGTACCCCAACCTGACCGGCAAGGACACCCTCACCTACTTCGCCAACCTGCGGGGAGGGGTCGACTGGGAGTACGTCGCCGAGCTCGCCGAACGCCTCGACGCCGACCTCTCCAAGAAGGTCGGCGACCTGTCCTCGGGCAACCGCCAGAAGGTCGGCCTGATCCAGGCGTTCATGAACCGGCCGGAGGTGCTGATCATGGACGAACCCAGTTCGGGCCTCGACCCGCTGATGCAGCGGGAGTTCCAGGCCATGATGCGGGAGGTCTCCGCCGAGGGTCGGACCGTCTTCCTGTCGAGCCACACCCTGTCGGAGGTGCAGAGGGTCGCCGACCGGGTGGGGATCATCCGCAGCGGCCGTCTCATCGCCCTCGAGACGGTGGCCGATCTCCGGGCCAAGGGCATGCGCAGGATCGAGTTCCAGTTCGCCGAGCCGGTCGATGCGTCGGTGTTCGAGAGCGTCCCGGGGGTGCGCGATGTCGACGTGCTGCGGCGCCGGGTGATGCTGTCCTACGACGGCAAGATCGACGTGCTGCTGACGACGGTGGCCGGCCGCTACGACGTGATCGACATCACCACCCACGAAGCCGACCTGGAGGAGATCTTCCTCACCTACTACCGGGACGAGGAGGAGGCCGTCTGATGATGCTGGCCAACGTCACCACCAAGACGATCCTCGACCGCTGGAAGGGCATGGCGATCGCCGCCGGCGGCCTGGCCCTGATGCTGTGGTTCGCCATGGCCGCCTACCGGGGCATCGACACGGACTTCTTCACCCGCATGCCGGAGGCGTGGCGGGCGCTGATGAACATCCCCGAGGACGCCGACTTCGCGGTGCTGGCCTACGCGGCGATGTACTCGTCGTGGGGGACGCTGACCGTCGCCAGCCTGGCGCTGTCGATGGGGTCGGCGTCGATCGCCGGCGAGGAACGCAACGGCACCATCGGCCTGCTGCTGGCCAATCCCCGCAGCCGGATGGCGGTGGTGCTGTCCAAGACCGCCGCCATGGTGCTGGTGGTGCTCGCCGGCATCCTGGCCCTGTGGGGGTCGGCCCACCTGGTTCCGGCGCTGATGGGGGTCGAGACCGGCGGCCTGCACCTGGGGGCGCTGATGGTCCACATGTTCGTGGCCTCGGTGTTCTTCGGGGCACTGGCCCTGGCGATCGGCGGATGGACCGGCAACCGCGGCCTGGCATCGGGGGCGACCGCCGGGATCATGGTGATCTCGTTCATCGCCAACGGCATCCTCCCCCTGGTCGAAGGGTGGGACCGGGTCGTCAAGATCTTCCCCTGGTACTACTACGACGGCGGCGACCCCCTCAACCGGGGCGTCGACTGGGGCCACCTGGCGGTGCTGCTGGCCGGCATCGTGGTGCTGGTGGCCGCCGCCGTCGTCGGGGTGCGGCGCCGCGACCTGCGGGACCGCGGCGTCGCCGTCACGATGCTCGACCGCCTGCGGGCCAACCCCCGCACCCAGAAGATCATGGAGAAGATCGCCGGAGGGGCCCGGGTGTCCCGGGTCGCCGCCAAGGCGATCTCCGACCACCAGACGCTGATGATCGTGGTCGGCTACGTGATGGTGTTCATGGCGGCCTTCATCGGGCCGTTCTACCTGCTGATCGACGAGGTGATCATCGACCTCGCCGAGCAGTTCCCCGAGGCCATCATGGCGATGGTCGGCAACGCCGACATGGCCACCATCGAGGGGTGGTACCAGACCGAGATCTTCAGCCTCACGGTGCCGGTGGCCTTCATGGCGGTGACCATCGTGATGGGCGCCAAGGCCCTGGCCGGCGAAGAGGCCGACCGCACCATGGGCCTGCTGCTGGGCAACCCCATCAGCCGCCGGCGGGTGGTGCTCGAGAAGGCTGCCGCCATGACCGCGGTGATCGCCGTGGTCGGGATGCTCACCTTCCTGGGCACCATGCTGGGCTCGCTGATCGGCAGTCTGGGGATGAGCGTCGCCAACGTGGCGGCCACCACCCTGCTGGGCACGATGCTGGCCCTGGTGTTCGGGGCGCTCGCCCTGGCGATCGGCGCCGCCGCCGGGCGAGTCAAGGTCGCCGCCTACGCGGCGTCCGGCCTGGCGTTGGCGACCTACATCATCAACGCCTACTTCCCGCTCAGCGACACCCTGGCGCCGGGCGCCAGGTGGACACCGTTCTACTACTACCTGACCAGCGACCCGCTCAACCACGGCATGCATTGGGGCCACCTGCTGGTGCTCACCGGCCTCACCGTCGTGCTGATCGCGGCGGCGGTGGCGTTGTTCGACCGAAGCGACCTCCGCCAGAGCGGATGACGGCTCTCCCCCGCTTCCGGGGGAGATGCCCCGAAGGGGCAGAGGGGGAGCGCAGGCCCTCGGGTGACACGCAGTGCGCGCCCCTGGATGAGCACCGCCCCCCTCTGGCCCCGGCCTACCCGGCCGGGCCCATCTCCCCCGCTTTGCGGGAGAGAGGAAGAGCCGCCCCGAGCACGTCTACGAACAGGGCCTGCTGGCTGCGGCCCAGGTATCCGTTCTGGTCGAAGAGGCGGGTCTCGGCGATCCCCCGGCCCGACGGGTCGTAGTGGGACACCGAGGCCATCGCCACCCATTCGCCGGCCGGTTCCCTCAGCAGGTACATCGACACGTCGCTGTTGATGAACAGGTACCGACCGAACGGCAGTCCCCAGGAGATTCCGTTGCCGGAGTCCACCATCGACGCCAGACGCTGCACGGCGGTTGCCTCCTCGCCGGCCACCACCGCCACCCGCAACCGGAACCAGACCGTGGCGGCACCGGGAGCATCGACCGCCCCCGACACCAGGCGGGTCTGCA
>JAHJML010000092.1 GCA_018821365.1 Actinomycetota bacterium
CTCCCGCCGGCACGGTTGCCGGTCCGCGGTGGGGCCCGGCCCGGTAGCCTATGGACGGCTCAGGGCGCTTAGCTCAGATGGCAAGAGCGCTTCCCTTACAAGGAAGAGGCCGGGGGTTCGAGTCCCTCAGCGCCCACGGTGGTGTCAACCGCCCTCCTCCGCAAGGCGGGGACCCGCCGCCGCGGCGACGGTAGGGTCTGCCGATGCAAGAGGAGAACCGGGGCGGATCGCGCTACCTGCTGGTGATGTCGATCGGCGCCCTCGGCGTGGTGTACGGCGACATCGGGACCAGTCCCCTGTACGCCTTCCGTGAGGCGTTCGTCGCCGCCGAGGGCCTGGCGGTGGACCACCAGAGCGTCTATGGGGTCCTCTCGCTGATCTTCTGGGCGCTGGTCCTGGTGGTGTCGGTGAAGTACCTGCTGTTCGTGATGCGGGCCGACAACCACGGCGAGGGCGGCATCCTGGCTCTGACGGCCCTCGTTGCACCCGGCCGGGGGGCGGTGGGGCGGGGCACCCGGTGGGGGCTGATCTTGATCGGGTTGTTCGGCACGGCCCTCCTCTACGGCGACGGAGCCATCACCCCGGCGATCTCGGTGCTGGCGGCCGTCGAGGGTCTCGAGGTCGCCACGCCGGGCCTGCAGCCCATCGTCATCCCCCTCGCCGTGGTGATCCTGATCGGCCTCTTCGGCGTGCAGCGCCGCGGCACTTCCACCATCGGGGCGGTCTTCGGACCGATCATGGTGTTCTGGTTCACTGCGATCGCCGCCCTCGGGGTGACCCAGATCACCAGAGAGCCCGGCATCATGGCCGCGGTCAATCCGGTGTATGCGGTGCGGTTTGCGATGGCGCAACCGGGGCTGACCTTCCTGGCGCTGGGAGCGATCTTCCTGGTGGTCACGGGGAGCGAGGCCATCTATGCGGACATGGGCCACCTCGGCAAGAAGCCGATCAGGCTCGGCTGGTTCGCCCTGGTGTTCCCGGCGCTCCTGCTCAACTACTTCGGCCAGGGGGCGCTGCTGATGAGCGACCCCACCGCGGTGGACAATCCCTTCTACCGGATGCCTCCCGACTGGGCGGTGCTGCCGCTCGTCGTGCTGGCGACCGTGGCCACGGTGATCGCCTCCCAGGCGCTCATCTCGGGGGCCTTCTCCCTCACCATGCAGGCGGTCCAGTTGGGGTATCTGCCCCGGGTCCGCATCGATCACACCTCCTCGCGGGAAATCGGCCAGGTCTACGTGAGGTCCGCCAACTACGCGCTGCTGGTCGCCTCCGTCGGCCTGGTCCTGGCGTTCCGGTCGTCCACCAACCTGGCGGCGGCCTACGGGGTGGCGGTCACCACCACCATGGTGATCACCACGGCCCTGCTCTATGTGGTGATGCGGGAGCGCTGGCACTGGAGTCGGACGGTGGCGGTCGGCCTCACCGCGGCATTCCTGGTCGTGGACCTCGCCTTCTTCGGCGCCAACATCATCAAGATCCCGGCGGGAGGCTGGGTGCCGTTGGTGGCCGGGATCATGGTGTTCGCGGTGATGACCACCTGGCGGAGAGGCCGGGGCCTGCTGGCGGTAACGCTGCGGCGCGGCGAACTCCCCATCGAGCGGTTCATCGGGTCGATCGCCACCCACCCACAGCAACGGGTTGCCGGCACGGCCGTCTACCTGTTCACGGACCCCGGAGCCACCCCACCCGCCCTGCTCGCCAACCTGCGCCACAACGGAGTGCTCCACGAGACGGTCATCATCGTGGCCGTCAAGACCGCCGACGTGCCCCACGTCCCCCAGGCGCGGCGGGCCACCTTGCACCACCACGGGGAGGGGTTCCACGAGGTCATGCTGCAGTTCGGTTTCATGGACGCCCCTGATGTTCCCACCGCCCTCGCCAACATCGTGACGGGTGAATTCGGCTTCGACCCCACCGACGCCACCTTCGTGCTCGGCAGGGAGACCGTCGTCTCATCGGGGAGGCGGGGCATGGCCCCCTGGCGGCGCCACCTCTTCGCCGCGGTACACCGCAATGCCTCGAGCGCCGTCGAGCACTTCCAGTTGCCGAGGACCCAGGTCATCGAGATCGGCACCCAGATCGAGATCTGACGCGGAGGTCCTGCGGGTTCGGGCAGACCACCCGGGGCGGGAACCCCACGCGGTTCGCATCGATCCCGAATCGGGACTATCTCTTGGGGGGAACACCGTCGCCGATCAACGGGGGACATGATGACGCAGATGCCACGCCGCCGCCTGGGGCGCACCGGGTTCGAAGTGTCCGAGGTCGGTTTCGGGGGCTGGGCGATCGGAGGAACCTGGGGAGCCGTCGACGAAGGCAATGCGCTGGCGGCGATCCGGGCGGCACTCGACGAGGGAGTGACGTTCTTCGATACCGCCGACGTCTACGGAGACGGTCTCAGCGAGCGGAGGCTGGCGGCAGTCCTCGGCGAGTGGCCACGCGCCGGAGTGGTCGTCGCCACCAAGGCCGGCCGCCGGCTCGACCCGCACGTGAGCGACGGCTACAACCGGGTCAACCTCGAGCGATTCGTCGATCGCAGCCTCGAGAACCTCGGAGTCGAGGCGATCGACCTCCTGCAACTCCACTGCCCGCCACCGGATGCGTACTACCGGCAGGAGGTATTCGAGGCCGTCGACGAACTGGTCACAGCCGGCAAGGTGCTCCACTACGGCGTGAGCGTCGAGAAGGTGGAGGAGGCGCTCAAGGCGATCGAGTACCCGGGCGTCGAGACGATCCAGATCATCTTCAACATGTTTCGCCACCGTCCGGCCGCGCTGCTCTTCCGGGAAGCCGCCGTCCGCGACGTCGGGTTGATCGTCCGGGTGCCGCTGGCCAGCGGGCTGTTGAGCGGGAAGATGAGCACCGCCACGAGGTTCGCAAGCGACGATCATCGGACCTTCAACCGGGACGGCTCCGCCTTCGATGTGGGGGAGACCTTTGCCGGCGTCGACTACGCCGATGGCCTGGCCGCCGTCGAAGAACTGCGCCCCCTGGTCCCCGACGGGGCGACGATGGCCCAGTTCGCCATCAGGTGGATCCTCATGTCCGAAGCGGTCTCCACCGTGATCCCGGGAGCCAAGACCGCCGAGCAGGCGATCGCCAATGCTCACAGCGCCCTGCTGCCCGAACTCGATCCCGCCACGATGGCGGCCGTCGCCGACATCTACCGGCGATTGATCGCACCCTCCGTGCATCATCGCTGGTAGCGCGCTCCGGTCGTCGGTGGGATGACCCCCGATCCGAGGGGAGTGGATGTGCCGCCACCGCGCTCCTGCCCTTCACACCTGTGCTGCGCCGGTACGCTCAACGGCATGGGTCTTGCCCGCGGCCTCGAACGCCGTCTCGAAGGGCTGGTCGATGGGTTGGCCTCCCGGCTGTTCAAGGGCCGCATCCACCCGGTCGAACTCGGCACCCGCATCGTGCGGGCGGCCGATCTCGCCGTGTTCGACACGCCGGCGGGCCCGGGCGCTCCCAATGCCTTTCGGGTCGTGATGGGCGGCGACTCCGAGCCACCCCATGCGGTGGCCGCCGCCGAACGGGCCCTCGAGGAGGTGCTGGGAGAGGCAGCCGCCGAACAGGGGTGGCGTCTCGAAGGGCCGCCCACCGTGCGGATCTCCTTCGGGCCCGGCCCGCCGGCGGCCGTGAGCGTCGAGGCCGGCATCGAGGCGGGCGTCATCGAACCGTTCGCCACCCTGGAGGGGCCCGACGGGCAGTTGCTGCCGATCGGCATGAACCGGGTGGTCATCGGCCGCAGCAAGAGTGCCGACGTCCGCATCCCCGGCGGCGACGTGTCCCGCCGCCACGCACTGCTGTGGCGGGAGGCCGGGTCGTTGTGGCTGGCGGACCTGGGGTCGTCGAACGGGACCTTCGTCAACGGGACTCGCCTCGCCGAGACCGTCTCCCTGGAGGACGGCGACCACATCTTCCTGGGCGGGACCGCCCTCGTGTTCCGGAGGCTGTGATGCCGATGATCGCCGTCAACATCGTCAAGATCCTGTTTGCCGCCTCCCTGTACGGGTTCTTGTTCTTCCTGGCTCGGGCGATGCGGGCCCATCTCGCCGGTCCGGCGCCCCTCGCCAAGCCATTCCGTGACGAGCCGTCCCGGCACGCCGGCGGGGCGGTTCCGCCGCCCTCTCCGGAACCGCTGCGGTTGGAGGTGACGACCGGCGAGGGGGCGCCGAGCCTGGTGCCCATCACCGATCGCCACGTGATCGGCCGCGGCGCCACCGCCGACATCTTCATCGACGATGAGTACTCCTCGGCGCGGCACGCCGTGTTCGATGTCGCCGAGGGTGCGGTGTGGGTGGAGGATCTGGGCTCGACCAACGGCACCACCGTGGACGGCACCCGCATCATCGGCCGGACCCGGGTCGGGGTGGGAATGACGGTGGAGGTCGGCAGCACCAGGGTGACCGTGCGATGAGGCCGGGCCGCTCCGGTGCCTGCCCGGCCTGCCGCGGTGCGGCGGCGTGACCGCCCGCACCGAGTCGGCGTTCCTGGCGGCGGCGGCTCTTGTAGCCGGCGGCGGCACCGCGGTGGTGACCGTTGCCGCCGGTGAGGGCGTCACCATCGATGCCCCGATCGCAGTCCTCGCCTTCCTGATGGCATTCGGCGGGGTCCTGGCCGCCGTCAGGGTGTGGGCTCCCAGGGGGACCCGCTTCCTCCTCCCCCCGGTGGCGCTGCTCGCCGCTCTCGGGTCGGTGGAGATCTTCCGGATCGATCGGGACCTGGGGCGTCTCCAGCGCCTCTGGCTGCTGGTTGCCGCCGGCGTGGCGGTGATCACCCTCGGACTCCTCCGCACGCGCGGCACCGTCGTGCTCCGCCGCTTCCGCTACCTCTTCCTCGCCGGGGCGCTGATCCTGCTCCTGCTGCCCCTTCTCCCCTCGGGGCTGCCGCTGGGAGGGGCCACCGTCAACGGCTCGCGGCTCTGGGTGCAACTGGAGGTGGGGCGGCGAACGCTCTCCTTCCAACCCGGTGAAGGCGCCAAGGTGCTGCTGGTGGTCTTCTTCGCCTCGTATCTCGCCGAACGGCGTCACGCCCTGGCCGCGCTGCCGCGCCGGCTGGGCCCGGTGGCCCTGCCCGAGCCGCGCCAGTTGCTCCCGATTCTGCTCGCCTTCGGACTCTCCTCCGGCGTGCTGGTGTACGAGGGCGATCTGGGAGCGTCGATCCTGCTCTTCGGCGTGTTCGTCGTCATGCTCTACGCCGCCACCGAGCGCCCCTTCTACCTGGCTGCCGGGGGCGCCCTGGTGGCCGGCGGCGCCTGGGCGGCGAGCCGGGCATTCGGGCGGGTGGCCGTCCGAGTGGAGGCCTGGCTGCATCCCTTCGAGCACTACACCGGATCGGGCTACCAGGTGGCGCAAGGGGTGTTCGCTCTCGGCGATGCCGGCCTGCTCGGGACCGGCCTCGGCTCGGGGTCCCCGTACCTGATCCCGGCTGCCGCCACCGATTTCGTGTTCGTGGCGATCGTCGAGGAGACCGGGCTGGCCGGCGGGTTCGCCGTCCTGGCCGCCTTCGGGTTCCTGCTGACCGTCGGCGTCGGCATCGCCCTGCGGGCCGGCGGCGCCTTCCGAAGCCTGCTGGCGATGGGCCTCAGCATCACCCTGGCGCTGCAGACCGTGCTCATCGTGGGCGGGGTGCTGCGTCTGCTGCCCCTCACCGGAGTGACCCTGCCCTTCGTGTCGTACGGGGGATCCTCGCTGCTGGCCAACTTCGCGATCGTGGCTCTGCTGGAGCAGATCTCCCACGAGGAGCGGGCATGAGGGGAGCGATGCGCCGGGTCGCCTACGTCTTGGTGGCGGTGATCGGGGTCCTGGCGGTCTGGCTGACCGTTCAGCAGGTGGTCGCCGGGTCCCGGTACGCTGACGACCCGCGCAACCCGCGGGCCCGGCCGGCCGACGACCGGCGCGGGACCATCACCACGGCCGACGGTGTGGTCGTTGCCGAGGACATCGACGGCGTAAGGCGGTACCCGCTCGGCGGCGACTACCTGCAGGTCGTCGGCTACGACCTGCAGGACGGTGCCGCCGGTCTGGAGTCGAGCCGGGCGGTCGATCTGTCCCCGCTCGAGGAGGGGTCGATCACGTCGTGGCTGTTCGGGGTGTTCGGCGGAAGCCCGGAGCCTCCCCAGATGGGCCTCACGGTGGTCGACGCCCTACAGCAGTCGGCACTGGACGGCCTGGCCGGACGCCCCGGGGCGGTGGTGGCGATCGACCCTCGCACCGGCGCCGTGCTCGCCTACGCGTCATCGCCGAGCCTCGACCCCAACGACCTGGTGGACGGCACGCGGTCCCTCGCCGACCTCGGGGACGACCCCGGGTCGCTCGACCGGGCCGCCTTCCTGCTGCTCCCCGCCGGGTCCACCTTCAAGATCCTGGTGGCGGCTGCCGCACTGGAAGCCGGGATGACCCCCGACACCGAGTTCGAGGACCTCCCCGAGTACCTGGCGCCGGGCGCAGGCCTGCCGATCGGCAATGCGGGAGGCGGCTCCTGCGTGGCCGGCGCCGGGATCACCTTGCGGGAGGCGCTGGTCGTCTCGTGCAACACCGTGTTCGCCTCGCTGGCGGTGGACCTCGGCGGCGAGGCCGTGGTCGGCGTGACCGAACGGGCGGGGTTCAACACCACCTTGCCCTTCGAGTTGGGGGCGGCAATCTCCTCGATTCCAACGGCGGCGGCACTCGACGCCGACCCGGGCGCCCTGGCGCAGACCGGCATCGGCGAACGGGATCTGAGGGTGACGCCTCTGCAAATGGCGGTGATCGTCGCCGGTATCGGCAACGGCGGGGTGATGATGAAGCCGTACGTGGTCGAGGTGGTGTCCACCGGGGACGGCAGCACCATCGACGCCACCGGCGCCGCCCGGTGGGGGCGGGTCGTCTCACCCGAGATCGCCTCTGAGTTGGCCTCGATGATGGCCGATGTCGTGGCGGACGGCACCGGGCGAGCCGCCCGGCGGGACGACGTGATCGTGGCCGGAAAGACGGGGACTGCCGAAGGCGGTGGCGGCCCACATGCCTGGTTCATCGGGTTTGCTCCCGCCGACGATCCGACCATTGCCATCGCGGTGGTCGTCCAGGGAGGAGGTTCGGGGGGTGCGGTGGCGGCCCCCATCGCCGCCGGGGTGTTCGAGGCGTGGTTCGGGATCCGCAACCCCTGACCGACCCGGACCGATCCTCAGTCCCGGCAGGTGCGGAGGGAGTCGATCAGGTCGCGGACCTCCTGGGACGCATCGCCGCCGCCCCCCCGAGCCTGTACCTCGTCCCACTCGATCGGCCTGCGGCCCCCGGAATCCTCCTGGCGGCGCACCCACGAGGCGACCTGGTCGGCGGCTCCGTCGTCGGGTCGGGGCATGCCCGGGAAGGGTCCCCACGGGGCGGGCAGCACTTCGAGGACCGGCATCACCGAGCCGACCAGATCGAGCCAGGTGAGTGGTGAAGCTCCCCCCAGGTCGGGGTTGGGGCGGACCAGCCAGTTGCACACCTCGTCGGCCGGCACCCGGCGGCGGGCGAGCATGCCGACCACGGCGATGTCGAGTCGGACCCCGTGGTCGTCGAACTGGAGGCAGGGATAGGCGGCGTCGTAGCAGAGGGGCCCTTCGAGGCGGAGCAGATGGGGGTGCGAGGCGACGGCGCCCGGGGAGATCGCCATGTGGCCGGCCACCTGCGCCCGGGTCCAGGAATGGCCCACGAGCAGCAAGCCATCGGAAGGCCGATCGGGTCGGCGGGTGGGGGCTCCGGAAGAGGTGACTGGATCGGCCATGGACCGCTCGCCGCCCATGGTACCGGCCGCCGTCGACGCTTCGACCGGCCGGCCTCGGTAGCCTGTCGGTGACCGGGGAGGTCGATGGCGTTCTGCCCTGCCTGTGGGAACACCAACGCGGATGCGGCGAGGTTCTGCGTCGACTGTGGGCGTCCGCTTCCGCTGGCGCCTCCGGCCGAACCGCCGGCAGCGGCGGCGCCGCCCCCCTCCGAGCCCGGGGGGCGGGCATCCGCTCCATCCCCTCCGCTGCAGCAGGCCGAGGCAGCAGCCGTCCGCCCGGCGATGTCCCGGCTGCCGACCTCCTGGCTTCCGGGGTTGAGGTTCGGCGGGTCTGCCCTGGCGATCGGTCTGGCCGCCCAGTACGCCCTGGGGGCGGTGATGGCGATCATCCAGATGCTGACCGGAGCCGGAGTGGATTGGGGGGCCACGCTGCGGGCTCCGCTGACGGTGTTCCTCGCGCTGCACGGTCCGGTCGAGGGCCTCGGCCTGTGGGCGACCGGGGTCGGGTGGGTGGTGCTGGCCTTCTGGTTGGCCGGGCGGCATCTGCGCCGCCGACCCGGGCAGCCCGCCTCGCCGTCGGGCGTGGTGCTGGCGGCACAAGCGGCGCTGGTCTACACCGTTGCGGTGCTGGTGCTGGCGCTGTTGTTCGATCCCGAGGCGCTGCCGATCGACATGACGGTGTATGTGGCCGGGGTCTTGGTCGACCCTGCCGCCTACGGGGGTTGGAGCCCCTGGCTGGTGGCCACGCTGGGGGCGTTGACGGCGCTGCTGGGGGCGGCGATCTCGGTGATGGGAGGCGCGGCGGGGGCGGCGGCCGCCCGCCGCCTTCCCGCCGCCATCACCGCCGGTTGGGCGGGCACCCGGGCCCTGCTGGCAACCGTGGTTCCCGGGGTGCTCGGCGTGGTGGTGATCGGGGCGCTGCTCGAGGTGATCGCCGGCGGCGCCGGCATCGCGCTGGGCGCGGCCTATCTGCTGACGCTCCTGTTGGCAGCGGTCGCCTGGGGCGGTCTGAACGTGGGGGTGGCCTTCACGGTGTTCTCGATGCGGTTCTTCCTCGGCGACGGCTTCGTCCTGCTACGAGGGCGCCCCGGGTGGGTGCTCGCCTGCATCGGGATCGTGGCGGCCGCCTACCTGCGGGGCGGCTACCGGGCCGCCCGGGAGCGCGGGCCGGCTCCGGTCGGCCAGATCGTGACGGCATCGGCCGCCGCCGGGGCCATGGCGGCGGTGCTGTTCATGATCGGGGCGGCTCTCGGGACCGGGACCGCCCCCGATTTGGCCGGTCCCGCCCTCGGCCTCGGGCTCTTGTGGTCGCTGGTGGCCGTCGTCGGCGGACTGTGGCAGGCGGGATTCCGGCCCGGCCGGTCGCCGGTGGCCCCCGCCGGGCCTGCTCCGCCTCCGACCGAGTAGCGGGGACCATCGGCTTCGACGTAGCCGCATCCCCCTCGGAGGTGCCGTCGCCTCCGTCTAGAGGTACGACCCGGGTGCGCCTTCGGGCACGGCCGGATGCTTGGGCACCACCAGATCGACCGGCCGGTAGGGATCGCCCAAGGGAGGCCGGGGATCCTCCTCCCCGAGGTTGGGCCACATCGCCATCGCCCGCTCTGCCATGGCGGTGATCGTCAGCGACGGGTTCGCCCCCAGGTTGGCCCCGATCGCCGATCCGTCGATCACATGGAGGCCGGGTTGCCCGAACACCCGGTGGTACGGATCCACCACGCCGCGATCGGGCCGATCGGAGAGGCTGGCTCCGCCGAGGATGTGGGCGGTGATGGGAATGCCCAGCAGGGTCTCGTTGAGGCTGGCAGACGGGTAGCCGCCCATCACCCCGGCGGCGACCCGGGCGGCCTCATGGCCCTCGGGCAGCCAGGTCGGGTTGGGGTCGCCGTGACCGGGCACCGATCTGATGCGGGCGCCGAACCGGCCGTCCTCGATGGTCAGTCGCAGGCTGTTGTCGAGGCTCTGCATCACCAGCAGGATCACCGACCGTTCCGCCCAGCGCCACACCGAGAGCGATCTGGCGAACCGGATGGGGTGGAGCAGGGCGGCGGCCACGAACCGCACCCACTGCGGCATCCTCCCTTCACCCTTGACCAAGATCGAGGCCAGCAGGCCCATCGCATTGCTGCCCGCCGGGTAGCGGACCGGTTCCATCCGAGTGTGGCGATCGGTCTCGATCCACGAGGTGATGGCGACTCCTCGCGAGTAGTCGACGCTGGTGTCGGCGGCGACCGACCCGAGGATCGACTCGGAATTGGTGCGCACCAGGCGCCCCAGCCGATCGGAGACATTGGGGAGCCGCCCGGCGTGGCGAAGCCGCAGCAGGAGCCTGGTGGTCCCGAGGGCTCCGGCCGCAAACACCACCTCGGCGGCGTCGAACCGGCGGCGCCGCTTGCGGATCCAGGCCCCGGGGCGCTCGGTGGTGATCCGGTAGCCGTCTGCGGTGGGCTCGACGTCGACCACCATGTGCTCGGGGAACACCTGGGCGCCGCCCTGCTCGGCCAGGTAGAGGTAGTTGCGATCGAGGGTGTTCTTGGCGTCGTAGCGGCAGCCGACCATGCACCCGCCGCACTCGATGCACCCGGTGCGATCGGGCCCGGCCCCACCGAAGAACGGGTCGGGATCGCTGCGTCCCGGCCTGCCGAAGTAGACCGCCACCTGGGTCGGAGTGATGCCCTGGGCGAGGCCGAAGTGGGCGGCGACGGCCGACATGACATCGTCGGCCGGGGTGTCGGCGGGGGCGGGACTGCTGCCGAGCATGCGGCGGGCGCGCCGGTAGTGCGGTTCGAGTTCCGCCTTCCAGTCGGTGATGTGCCCCCATTGCCGATCGGTGAAGAAGTCGTCGGTGGGCTCCAGGAGCGTGTTGGCGTAGACGAGGGAACCGCCCCCCACGCCGGCTCCCGAGAGCACCATGACCTGCTTGAGGAGGTCGATCCTCTGGATGCCCCGCAGCCCGAGTCGCGGGAGCCAGAAGAAGCGGCGCAGGTTCCACGACGTGCGGGCGTAGGTCCCGCTCGAGAACCGCCGGCCCGACTCCATCACAGCCACCCGGTAGCCGCGTTCGGTGAGGCGGAGGGCGGCGACGCTGCCCCCGAAACCCGACCCGATGACGACCACGTCGAAGCGCCCTTGGTCCCGCATGCGCACCTCCTGCCGGTGAGCGTACGCCGAGCGGGAGGAGGCGGTGGAGGATCTACGCCAGCGACGGCGCCTGCACCATGATGCAGGCGTTGGCCAGGTAGTTGAATCCCTCGGCGGCCAGGTAGTCGATGACCTCGTCCGACTCGGCTCCGGGCTGGATCCAGGCGTTCATCAGCCCCAGTTCCTTGCACTTGGCGAGCACGCGCAGTGTCCGACTTGGGGGAATCACGAAGTTGACGATGGTCGGCGGCTCCGGGAGATCGGCGAGCGAGGCGAAGGCAGGGTCGCCGTCGACGGTGTCCCGATTGGCGTTGACCGCAAAGACCCTGAAACCCTTGGCCTTGAGGTCCCGGTAGACCCGGCCTCCGTACTTGGAAGGGTTGTCGTTGGCTCCGATGACGGCAATGCTGGTCGCCGGGTCTTGCAGCAGTTCGGTGATGTGAGGCATCGCTTCCCTTCGTCCTCGCCGTTCAACCTCGCCGGCCGCTCCCGGATTCCCGGTTCCCGACTCGGTGTCGGATGGGACCGGGCCTAGGGTCCGGGAACGTGCGCCGGCCTGCACAAGCTGCCCGCGAGGGAGGACCCATGGCTCACCGTCTGCTCGTTCCGATCGTCGTCCTTGCGGTCGTGACGGCCGGATGCGGCGGTGCCTCCGAGCAGGTCACCGGTGACACCACGGCCATCCCGACTCCCGGCCTCCCCGTGACCTACCAGGGGCCCGACGGCGTGTCCACCACCGTCGAATCGGCCGCCCGTATCGTGACCCTGAGCGGCGAGTTCACCGAGACCGTCTTCGCGCTGGGCCTCGGCGCCAATGTCGTGGCCGTCGATCTCTCCTCGGTCTACCCGGACGAGGCGCTCGGGCTCCCCAAGATCGGTGTCGAGTTCCGGTTGCTGGCCGAGCCGATCATCGCGGCGGAGCCGACCGTCGTGATCGGCGACGAGGACGCCATCCCGACGGATGTGATCGAGCAGGTGCGGGCGGCGGGCATAGCCGTCGTGATCTTCCCGGCGCTCACCACCATCGCGGCCCCGGCCGAGAAGATCCGTCAGACCGCGCACGTGCTGGGGATCGAAGAGCAGGGGGAGGCGCTCGCCACCCGGGTGCAGGCCGAGATCGACGATGCGATCGCCCTGGCCGCCACCGCCGAGACGGACCCCAGGGTCGCCTTCGTGTACATCGCCAGCGACGACACGGTGCTGCTCTTCGGTGAGAGCACCGTCGCCGGTGGGCTGCTGGCGGTGGCCGGCGCGCTCAACGTGGCATCCGACCTCGGCATCGACGGCTGGGTGCCGTTGACGCCCGAAGCGCTGGTGGCGGGTGATCCCGATGTCATCGTCACCGCTTCGCGGGGCGTAGAGACCGTCGGGGGATTGGATGCCTTCCTGGCGCTCCCCGGCATCGCGGAGACCCGGGCGGCCGCCGATCGGCGGGTGCTGGTGTACGAGGACCTCTTCATCCTCGGCCTGGCCCCCCGGGCCGGCCAGGCGCTTCGCCAACTGGTGCTCGACCTCCACCCGGAACTGACGCCGTGAGCGATCCGGCGGCTTCCCCGGGCGCCCGCCGGAGGGCGGTGCGGCCCCCGATGGTCATCGCCGGCCTGATGGCGATCCTGGCCGGCGGGATCCTTGCGTCGCTGGCGCTCGGCGCCGTGTCGATCCCGCCATCGTCGGTGATCGGCATCCTCCTCGAGCACGCCGGGGTGCCCAACGGGATCGATTTCACCACCCAGCAGGATGCCGTCATGTGGGGGATCCGGCTCCCCAGGATCCTCCTCGGCGGCCTGGTCGGGGCCGGGCTCGGGGTCGCCGGCGCCTCCTATCAGGCGATCTTCCGCAACCCACTGGCCGATCCGCAGTTGATCGGCGTTTCGAGCGGAGCGGCCCTCGGTTCGGCGCTCACCATCCTCCTGCTCGGAGGGGCGATGGGGGCCCTGGCCGGGCCGCTCGGGGGCCTGGCCGGCGGCCTCGCCGCCGGGGCACTGGTCTACACGCTGGCCCGGCACGGCGGCCGTACCGAGGTGGTGACCCTGATCCTGGCCGGCATTGCCATTGCGGCGGTCGGGACGGCGGGCGCCGGCTTCATCAGCCTGGTGGCCGACGAGCCGCGGCTGAAGTCGGAGTTGTTCTGGGTGCTCGGGAGCCTGACGTTCTCGACGTGGCGGCTGGTCTGGTTCACCTTCCCCTTCGTGGTGGCGGCGTCGATCATCCTCCCGATCTACGGGGGTGCCATGAACGTGAGCTTGCTCGGCGACAGCGAGGCCCGCAGCCTCGGCATCGACGTGGAGCGGTTCCGCATCGCGGTCCTGGCGCTGGCCACCATGGCGGTCGGGGCCGCGGTGGCGGCCGCCGGGGTGATCGGGTTCGTCGGGCTGCTGGTGCCCCACGCCATCCGCCGGGTGGCCGGCCCCGACAACCGCCTGGTCGTCCCCGGCAGTGCCATCGGAGGGGCGGCTCTGGTGATCCTGGTGGACCTGGCCGCCCGCACGGTGGCCTCTCCCACGGAGATACCGGTCGGGTTGCTGACGGCGGTGCTGGGCGGTCCGGTGTTCCTCTGGCTCGTCGGCAAGACACGCCGGGAGCACGGGGGCTGGGGATGAGCCCACCGCTGCTGGAGGCCCGCCGGGTCGGGTACCGGATCGGCGATGCCGTCCTGGTCGACGGGGTCGACCTGGAGGTCCGATCCGGCGAGATCCTGGGGATCGTCGGTCCCAACGGGGCCGGCAAGTCGACGCTCGTCAGAATGCTGGCGGGGGAGACCGCACCCAGCGAGGGGCAGGTGCTCCTCGACGGCGAGCCGATCGGCGGCTACCGGCCGCACGATCTGGCCGTCCGGCGGGCACTGCTGCCCCAGTCGACCGTTCTCCAGTTCGCCTTCCGGGTGCTCGATGTGGTCATGATGGGCCGCTATCCCCACCGGGAGGCGACCCCGGCCGATGATGCAATCTCGGTGGAGACGGCCATGGAGCGTGGCGACATCGGCCACCTGCGCGAGCGGCTCTACCCGACCCTGTCGGGAGGCGAGCAGGCCAGGGTGTCCTTCGCCAGGGTGCTGGCCCAGGAGACCCCGATCCTGCTGCTCGACGAACCGTCGGCTTCCCTCGACGTGCGGCATCAGGAGTTGGTGATGGCGGTGCTGCGGACCCTGACCGGGAGCGGCGCCGCCGTGGCGGCGGTGCTCCACGACCTCAACCTGGCGGCCCGCCACGCCGACCGGGTGGCGGTGATGTCCGGAGGCCGGATCGTCGAGGTCGGGCTCACCGCCGAGGTGCTGAGGAGCGATCTGCTATCGGAGGTCTACCGGCACCCGGTGGCGGTGGTCCCTCACCCGCACCTCGACTGCCCGCTGGTGCTACCGCTGCGCTCCTGATCGGGCCATGCCGGTCCTGCGCTCGACCAGGAGCGCAGCCAGCGCTCCCGCCAGGGCCCCGCCCAGCGACCAGAGAATCGGCACCCGGCGCCTCCCGATGTCCAGCAGGAGCGCAACCGGGGCGCCGAAGCGCACGCTCAACGAAGCCGTCACCACCGCCCCGGCGAGGCCGGCCAGCGCCGGAACCTTCAGGTCGGCGAGGCGGCGGGGCCGGGCGCCTGCTGCGATGCCGACGAGGAACCCGGCGGCGGCGCCCATGGCCAGCCACAGTGCCGCCAGGGCGATCGACTCGACCAAGAACGCCAGTGCCATCTCCCCGAGCAGGGTCACGACTTCGCCTTCTTGGCGGCCTTCATCGCCCGCTTGTGCTCCCGCAACTCGAAGACCTTCTCGAAGGTGTCGACGTCGGCAATCGAGGGCCAGTCGGCCGCCGTCTCCTCCCAGCCGGGAGGGCCGGCTCCCAATCGCTTGCCGACGATGCCCACGAAGATGCGGGCCTTGGCCTTCCCGAACCCGGGGAGCGCTTCGAGGCGGTCGAGGAGGTCCCGGCCATCGGAGGCCCCGGTCCAGATGGCGGCCGGGTCGCCCTGGTAGTCCTCGACGATCGCCTCACAGAGGCTGCGGGTCCGCTTGGCCATCGAACCCGGGAACCGGTGCAGTGCCGGGGGACCTTGGAACAATCGGACCAGGTCGTCCTCGTCGGTGGCGGCGATGACGGCGGGGTCGAGCAATCCGCCGAGGCGCTCCCGCAGCAGGTACGGCGACAGGAAGGCGCGCTCCATGGGGAACTGCTGGTCGAGCAGCATCCCGATCAGAAGGGCGAGCGGGTCGGAGGCCAGCAACCGGTTGGCGTCGTCGTCCTCGGTGAATGGAAGGGTCGGCGGGCCTGCCATGCGGTATCGGGTCTCCTGGTTGGGCTGCGGCAACGGTAGTGGCGACGGAAAACTGAAGGGTTCCTCCCGACCTGCCGATGTCGTCCCATGGGATGGAAGCGATCCGCCGCCGATGTGGCGCGCCGGACCGGTGCGATACGCGCCGTCGGCGCCCGGTACGGGAAACGGCGCCTCACCGTGGTCGGATATCACCGCATCGCCGACGCCGACGACCCCGATCTGAAGGGGTTCGCCGGCAATGTCAGCGCGGCGCCGGAGGCGTTCGCCGACCAGTTGGATTGGCTCGGCCGCCATTTCGAGGTCGTCGGCCTCGAAGACGTGCTGGGGTGGCTCGTCGACGGTGCTCACCTCCCCGATCGGGCGGCGTTGATCACCTTCGATGACGGCTACCACGACAACCTGGACGTAGCCGCCCCACTGCTGGCGACACGGGGGATGCCGGCGACGCTCTTCCTGACGACGGGGCCCACCGACGGGGGTCCGGCGCTCTACTGGGACCGGGTCGCCTCGGTATTCGCCGGCACCGAACCGGGGGAGGCTGACCTGCCGGTGCTGGGACACCGCACATGGGGCACCGCTCCCGACCGGTGCCGGACCGTTCACGACTTCGTGTATGCGACCAAGTGGCTTCCCCCGGAGGAGCGGACGGTCGCTCTCGACCGGCTGGAGGAGGCTGTGGGGCGCGACGCATCCGAGCACATTCCCGGCCTCTACCTGGACTGGGATGGGGTTCGCTCACTGCGGGGATGGGCAATCGGGTCGCACACGGTGCGCCATCCGGTGCTGACCTCGATCCCGGCCCCGGAGGCCGCCGGTGAGATCGCGGTGTCGGCGGGGAGGATCACCGAGGAGACCGGCCGACCCGTGCGGTCGCTGGCCTATCCGAACGGACTGACGGGCGATTTCGACGACGGGACGGCGGCGGCCGCCCGATCGGCGGGAATCGACATCGCCTTCACCCTGCGGCCGGGACCGGCCCGGCTCGCAGAGGTGCGGGCGGATCCGCTGGCGGTGCGCCGGGTCTGCATCGGGTTCCGCGACGGGCCGGGCACGTTCGCGGCCAAGGCGATGGGCGCCTTCCGGATGCTGGAGACACGCGGGTGACCGCCCGCCCCCCCCGGCCGGACGCTGCCGACGACGGAGTCGATCGAGTGATCGGCGTGATCGAGCGGCTGGTTCCCGAGTGGTACGGGCCGGGCGCCCGTCTCAGGGGACGCCCGCCGGTGCAGCGCCGCCCGTGGTCGGTGCACTTCCTCCCCAGGGTGACGGCCCCCGGTAACGAGATCGATCTGATCGTCAAGATCCCGCTCTGGGCGGAGGCTCCCGATCTGCGGGACGCCCTTGCCGCCGGTCCGCAGGAGGCCACCAGGGCCGAATTCGCCATGCTGGGGCGCATCGAAGCGATGGTGACGAAATCCGCCGAGCCGTCCCTCACCTGGGTGCGCCGGGTCGGCTACATCGAGGAGATCAACGCGGTGGTCACGGAGCGACTGGCCTCCCGCACCCTGCGGGCGGCACCACGCCCGCGACGCCCGGCGGCGGCCCGTTCCGCCGGGGTGTGGCTGCGCCTGTTCCACGACGACATCGGGGCGGCGGCCGACGGGGTCTTGGAGCCATCCGACCTCCTCGACCTCGACGGTGTGGAGCAGATGGTGAACGGCCTGCCCGCCGCCCTGCAATCGGCGGTCGCCGGGGTCCGGAGCAGGGCCGAGGAGTTGATGGGCCGCCCGATCAGGAGGGCAACCACTCACGGCGACCTGGGACCCTCCAACATCCTGGTGACGCCCGACGGCCGGGTGGGGGTCATCGATCCGAACCTGGTCCCGGCTCCGGTCGAGGCCGACCTCGCCAAACTGGCCGTCGCGCTGCGCACCCCTCGCTGGCGGCTGCTGGCCGGGTTCCCCTTCGGCGAGGGACTGCATCCGGTGGAGCGGGCTGTGCTGGAGGGGTACGGGGCGGTCCCCGGCGAGATCTATGCCCTGTGCCGGAGGCTGGCGGCCGTCCGCCGTTGGGTCGAGATCGAAGCCGAGAGCGGGGGAGTGCGGCGCATCGCCCTGCCGATGGCCCGCCGGGTGCTGGCCGCCGAGTCGGGTTAGCGGCGCCGCAGGCGCCGGTATCCGCCCCGCACCCTGCGGACGACGGCGGCGGCCTGGGTGATGATCGCTCCCCTGGAACCGGCGGGCATCCGAATCCGGTTGTCGAAGGAGTCGACGGCACCCCAGGCCTGCTTGTAGGCCTCGTCACCCCGCAGGAAGTCGAAGCGGCGGGCCCCCTCCTCGATGGCGCTGCGGATGGCGACCGCCATGATCCGGCGGCCCGGGCCGTAGCCGCCGAAGGCCGGGTCGTAGCCGGTGGTGTAGAACGAGACGGTCTCGCCGTGCCGGAAGCAGGAGATGGCGGCAACCAGGCTGCCGCCCACGTCGAGACGGTGGAGGCGGAGCCGCCCGGCGTCGAGGAAACGGAGGGCGGCGGCCCGGTGGAAGTCGATCATCCTCGGGTCGGCGAAGCTGCCGGCGTCGCCGCGGGCGGTTCGAATCTGCTGGTGGAACCGCGCCATCTCCTCGACGGTGTCGACGACGCCGGCCTCGCTCACCACCATGCGCTCCACGACCGGAGCCCCTGCCTCATCGTCGAGGCGGCGGGCGTAGCGGCGGAGGTTCTGGCGCAGGTTGCGGCCCAGTGAGGCCTGGTACTCATCCCATGTCTCTGGCAACTCGAGGACGGGGCAGGGGTTCGTGGTCACATAGGCATCCCGGTCGCCCTTACGGCGCAGCAGCACCCGGGAGAGATGCGAGCCGGGCCGCAGCCCGTCGAGATCGAGCAGGTCCCAGGTACGGCGCAGCGTGGTGGCCCGCCAGAGTTCCCCGGCGACGTGGGGATGGCC
>JAHJML010000093.1 GCA_018821365.1 Actinomycetota bacterium
CACTTTGGATCAGGACACCATGCCCGTGCGCGACCAGCGACGAATCAACCTCGGGATGGCCGGAGTCGGGGCCGGCCTGGTCCTGCTGGTGCTCGGCGTGCTCATCGCCCACTTCACGGGCCTGTCCCCGACCAATCAGGTCGGCCAGGAGATCTACCCGCACATCCCCCGCTGCCTCCCCTTCGAGACTGCCGGGTCGTGCTGGATGATCCCGACCATCGGGCAGCTGATCGGCCTGCTCGGCAGCCAGATCCTGCTGGGCGCCATCGTCTTCGGCTGGATCCTCGGCAAGCCGCTCACCTGGGCGGCCGCCACGGTGGCGGCGGCCATCTTCACCCTCGAGATGCTGATTCTCTTCGGGGTGGTCCCCAACCAGTGGCTGGCGCTGACCCAGGGCACCTTCGAGTGGACCGGCCAGAAGATCGCGTTCACCATCCCGTCGTGGCTGGTGCTCGGCAACGAGGTGAGCATTTCCTACGGGGTCATCAAGGATGTGGTGGCCGGCGGATACAGCGCCGGGCTCCTCGGGGCCGTCGCCGTCACCGCCTATAAGCTGCAGGAGCGGGCCAAGAAGCCGGCGGCGGCCGCCACCCCGGCGCCGCGGCTGTCGTCGTTCGGCCGCACCATCGTCAAGGGCGAGCGCTGATGGCCAGGACCGATGTGTGGTTCGACCTCCCCCCCTTCCGGGAGGACTACCAACTCACCATCGTCGACCCCGCCTACCTCACCGCGGCGGTCAAGCCGAAGCAGTTCCTCCACATCGACCAGGCCGAGTGCATCCTGTGCGAGGGCTGTGTCGACATCTGCCCCTGGAAGTGCATCCACTACCTCTCGGTGGACGCTATCGCCGAGGCGATCAATGTCGACGACCCTCGCTCCGATCCGGGCAACCTGGGGATGTTCGTGGTCGACGAGGATGTGTGCACCCGCTGCGCCCTCTGCGTCGACCGGTGCCCCACCGGGGTGATCTCGCTCGGCAAGTTCGTGGGCTCGGTGGCCGATGCCGCCGGGCAGGCGGGCATCACCGCACCGTGGGCGGTCGACAGCGGGCAGCGGGATGAGAAGAACGGGTACGCGTACGGCATGCGGTTCTAGGCGGAGGCAGTAGTGGCGAACGGCAACGGAAACGGGCGCAAGTCCCTCGGCACCAAGATCGCCGAGACCGGCAGCAAGATCCGCGGCAGTGAGGCGTGGGGCAGCATCTTCCGGCCCGGGTCGCCCTTCCGCAAGGGATACGCCGACAGCCCCCGCAACCGCTCCTACGTGATCATGAACAACGTGCTGTACCACCTGCACCCGGTCAAGGTGAAGCGGCACGGGGTGCGCCTCTCCTACACGCTGTGCCTGGGCGGCCTCTCCTTCTTCCTGTTCATCCTGCTGACGCTGACCGGCATCTTCCTGATGTTCTACTACCGGCCCGCCGTCCCCCAGGCCTACGCCGACATCGCCAACCTGTCGACCAGCGTCGCCTTCGGGCAACTGGTCCGCAACATCCACCGGTGGGGGGCCCACCTGATGGTCATCACGGTGTTCCTCCACATGACCCGGGTCTTCTACCACGGCGCCTACAAGCCGCCCCGTGAGTTCAACTGGGTGGTCGGAGTGGTGCTGCTGTTGCTGACCCTGCTCCTCTCCTTCACCGGCTACCTGCTCCCCTGGGACCAGTTGGCGAGGTGGGCGGTGACGGTGGGCACCAACATGGGCGGCTACGCCCCGGTGTTCGGGGCCCAGGTCTCCTTCGTGCTGCTCGGCGGGATCGAGGTGGGGGCGCCTACGCTGCTGCGCTTCTATGTGCTGCATGTCCTGGCACTCCCCTTCTTGATCGTGATCTTCATGGCCGTGCACTTCTGGAGGGTCCGCAAGGACGGCGGCATCTCGGGGCCGCTCTAGGAAAGGGACGTCGTGGCAGAGATACCAGAGGAGATACTCCGGCGATCGGCCGAGGCGAAGGCCGCGGCCACCGGTCGTCCCGTGGAGGAGATCCTCGCCGAACTGAAGAGCGAGGCGGCGGCGGCTCCTGCCGAAGCCGTGGCGCCCCCGCCGGCCGCCGCCGTGCCCGATCCCGCCGCCGCTGACTCGCTGAAGGCGAAGTCGCAAGCGGCGGCCGCCGCGCTCCCCGAGCACCTGCTGCGCCGCGCCGCCGAAGCCAAGGCCAAGGCGCTCGGCATTCCGGTCGAAGACGTCATCGCCGAGATGACCGGCGCCGC
>JAHJML010000094.1 GCA_018821365.1 Actinomycetota bacterium
AGCGGTTCGGCGACGATGTTGCCCACCGTCATCCGCGGGTTGAGCGACTCGTAGGGGTCCTGGAAGACCATCTGGAGGTGGCGGCGGGCCCGGCGAAGCGATCGGCCACTGAGTTCGGAGAGGTCGTTGCCGGCCACCACCACCCGCCCGGCGGTGGGGAAGAGAATCCCCATCATGAGGTTGGCGGCGGTGGTCTTGCCGCAGCCCGACTCCCCCACGATCGCCACCACCTCCCCCGCCCGCACCTGCAGGTCGATGCCGTCCACCGCCCGCACCACCGGCGCCGGCCGGCGGGCGAGCAGGTCGGCCAGCGAACGCTGGCGCGGGAAGTGCTTGACGGCCCCGGTGAGCTTCAGCACCGCCTTAGCCACGGTTGGACTCCTCCAGGAAGCAGGCGACGGTTCTCCGGTCCCCGACCGGGTAGTCACCCGGCCGCTCCAGGCTGCACCGTTCGAAGGCCTGCGGGCAGCGGGGGGCAAACCGGCAGCCGGGGGGGAGATCGTCGAGCCGGGGGGGCGCCCCCGGGATCGACACCAGCGGCCGGTCGGGCTCGTCGATGTCGGGGAAGGCCTGCAGCAGCAGGCGGGTGTAGGGATGGCGGGGATCGGAGAAGACCTCGGCGACCGTGCCCTTCTCGGCCACCACCCCTCCGTACATGACCACCACCCGATCGCAGGTCTCGGCCACCACCCCCAGGTTGTGGGTGATCAGCACCAGGGCCATCCCCATCTCCTCCCGCAGCCGCACCAGCAGGTCCATCACCTGGGCCTGGATCATCACGTCGAGGGCGGTGGTCGGTTCGTCGGCGACCACCAGGGACGGATGACAGGCCAATGCCAGAGCGATCATGGCCCGCTGCCGCATCCCTCCCGAGAACTGATGGGGATACTGGGTGGCCCAATCCGGGGACATGCCCACCAGGTCGAGCAGGTTGCGAGCCTGGGTATCGGCGTCGGCCTGGCTCGCCCCCGGATCGTGGAGGCGGATGGCCTCGGTGATCTGGGCGCCGACCCGCTGCACCGGGTTGAGGGCATTCATCGCTCCCTGGAACACCACCGCCAGGCTGCTCCACCGCAGCCCCCGCAACTCCTCGAGATCGATGCGGGCCAGATCGTGGCCGTCGTGCCACACCGAGCCGCTGAGGATGCGGCCGCCGGGGGGGAGCAGGCGGAGCGATCCGAGCATGACGGTCGTCTTGCCGCAGCCGGACTCGCCGACCAGGCCGATCGACTCGCCGGCCCGCACGTCGAAGGAGACGCCGTCGATGGCGACCAGGTCGCCCCCGTCGGACTCGTAGCCCACCCGGAGGTCGCGGATGGCGAGGACCGTGTCGGGGATCGGGCCGGCCGCCGTGGAGGCATCCGGTTCCGGGCGGGGAGGCTCCGGCTCCAGGTGGTGGCGGGTCATCCGCGGGTTGAGCACCTCCTCGGCGGCGTTGCCGAGCAAGGTGGTGCCCAGCACCACCCACACGATCGCCAGGCCCGGTGGGATGAGCGCCCACCAGGCGCCCGCCGAGACCGCCCCACGGGTGAAGGCAAAGTTGAGCATCTGGCCCCACGAGACGACCGTCGGGTCGCCGAGGCCGATGAACGCCAGGGTCGACTCGGAGAGAATCGCCAGCGAGATCACCAGCACCGTGTTGGCCAGCATCAGCGGCACCACCTGGGGGAACACGTGGCGCGTCAGGATGTGCAGGTCGCCGGCGCCGATCGCCTTGGCCCGCTGCACGAACTTGCGCTCCCGCACGGTGAGGGTCTGCGCCCGCACCAGCCGGGCGGTGGTGGTCCACCCCAGCACCCCCACGACGATGATGATGTTGCGGAGGCTCTGGCCGACGATGGCCACGATCACGATCTGGAGCGCCAGGTCGGGGATGACCAGGAAGAAGTCGGTGAACCGCATGAGGATGTTCCCGGTGCGGCCGCCCCGGTAGCCGGCGACGATGCCGATGACCCCGCCGATGAAGAGCGAGATGAGGGCGGCCGTGAACCCCACCAGCAGCGAGACCCTGGTGCCGTAGATCAGCCCCGACAGGATGTCCTTGCCGGCATCGTCGGTTCCCAGCAGGTGGGCGCCGGAGGGGTGGGCGTAGATGTCGGAGAGCTCCACCCGCACCTGGGCGTAGGGGTCATAGGGCGCCAGCAGCGGGGCCAGCAGCGCCAGCACCAGGGCGAAACCCAGCATCCCCGCCCCGATCCAGAAGAGCCGGTTGCGGCGCAGCCGCTCCCAGGCGCTCACACCTCGGTCACTCTCGGGTCGAGCCGCAGGTAGATGAGCTCCGCGATCAGGTTGGCGGCGATCACCGACACCGCCAGGAGCAGGAAGGCCCCCTGCAGCAGAGGGTAGTCGCGCTGGGAGACGGCATCGACGGTGAGCTTGCCGAGCCCAGGCCACGAGAACACCGTCTCCACCTGGATGGCGCCCGACACCGTGAACCCCAGGTTGAGGGCGATCAGGGTGACGATGGGCAGCATGGCGTTGCGAAGCCCGTGGCGCCGGATGATCTCGATCGTCGACAGGCCCTTGGCCTTGGCGGTGAGGATGTAGTCCTCACTGAACACCTCGACCACCGAGCTCCGCATGATGAGCAGGTACTCACCGAGCAGCACCAGGCCTAGGGTGATGGTGGGCAGCAGCAGATGGCGAACCACGTCGACGGCCTGGCTCCAACCCGACAGGTCCCCGCCGCCGATGGTGACCCTCCCCCCGACCGGTAAGCCCAGGTAGCTGGACCCGAAGAACAGCAGCACGATCCCCAGGAAGAACGTCGGCAACGACCAGGTGACCAGGCCGAAGGTGAGGGCCGAGACGTCGATCTTGGTGCCCCGCTTCCAGGCGGCCAGCAGGCCCAGTGCGACCCCGGCCAGGATGGCGAACAGTTGGGCGGGTAAGACCAGCCACACCGTGTTGATGATCGACTGGCCGAGCAGGGTGCCCACGCTGCGGTTCTTGAACGAGTAGGAGGTCCCCAGGTCTCCGTGGGAGAGAGCGCCGAGGTACCGGAAGAACTGGCTGTCGTGCCACGGGCCCTCGTCGAAGTTGAAGAGCACCGGCTTGTCGAGCCCGAACCGCTGCTGCAGCGCCTCCACCTGCGCCGCCGTCACCCGGGGATCCTTGAGGCCGGCCTTGGCAGGGTCGCCGGGCAGCACCCGGAACAGGAAGAAGTTGAACGTGACCACCACGAAGATGGTGACCAGCGCCCAGATGAGTTTTCGAAGGAGGAGTCGTCCCCGGCTCATGGAGGCCCCAGAGGGAGGGCGGCCGGGCCGCCCTCCCTTCGGGTGTCGCTGCCTATCCGGCCGGCCGGATCACGTTGAGCGAGGTCGGGTCCTCCAACGCCAGCTTCGATGCCGAGTCCATCCACCCGGTGAAGCGATCGGTCCGGTAGGCCTCGGTGGCCTGCTGGTAGTAGGGGATGATGTACGGGACGTCCTCCAGCGTGATGCGCTGCATCTCGACGATCATGTCGCGCCGCTGGGCCGGGTCGGTGGCCACCGCCTGCTGAGCGAACAGGTCGTCGTAGTCGGCGTTGCAGTACCCGGTCTCGGAGGTCCCGGTGGGGACCTCGGCGCAGGTGAGCACGCTGAGCAGGAACCCGGGATCTGGGTCGGAGCCCCAGCCCCAGATGATCACGTCGTAGTCAAAGGTGGGACAGCACACCGAGGTGAGCGTGTCCGGATCCAGACCGGCGAT
>JAHJML010000095.1 GCA_018821365.1 Actinomycetota bacterium
AGGCGGGTGAACACCTCGTAGCGCCCGGTAACCGCCTCAGGGCGGGGCGGCTCGCCGACGGCGACCTCCGCCGACCAGTCGATCGCCGACAGGAAGGAGAAGAAGGGGAGGTGCTCCTTGAGAACGGTGTGGGCCTCGACCCACCCCCGGCGGGGGACCACGATCTTGGCGGTGCCGTGATCGGCGCTCCACGAGGTGGCGCCGGCCAGCGCCGCAAAGCGCTCCGCAACCTCGGAGGCCGCCGCGGCCCGGGCCTCAGACGGGCTCGCGGTCACGGAAGCTCCACTTCTCGCGGATGTCCTCGTTCTGGATCTTCTCCTGCAGGAGCATGATCCCCTCCATCAGCGCTTCGGGCCGCGGCGGGCAGCCGGGGACGAAGACATCGACGGGAATGATCTGATCGACGCCCTTGGTGACGGAGTAGGAGTCCCAGTAGGGGCCACCGCAGTTGGCGCACGACCCCATCGAGATGACGTACTTGGGCTCCGGCATCTGGTCGTAGAGGCGGCGGACCGCCGGGGCCATCTTGTCGGTGAGGGTGCCGGCCACGATCATCAGATCGGCCTGACGCGGGCTGGCCGGCAGCGGGATGATCCCGAAGCGCATCATGTCGTAGCGGGGGGCGGCGGCGGCCAGCATCTCGACCGAGCAGCAGGCCAGTCCGAACTGGAACATCCACAGGCTGTAGCGGCGCGACCAGTTGAGGAGCCACGACACCGGCTTGGGCATCGGGAAGCGGTCTAGGACTCCCACTCGAGCACCCCCTTGCGCACCGCATACAGGAGGCCCGCCAGCAGGATCACGATGAAGACGGCCATCTCGACGAGCGCAAAACCGCCCAGGCTCTCGAGCCGGACCGCCCACGGGAAGATGAAGACGGCCTCGACGTCGAAGACCAGGAACAGCAACCCGTAGATGTAGAACCGGACGTGGCTCTGGCTCCAGCCGCCTCCGACGGGGTCCATGCCGCACTCGTACGACATCCCTTTGGTGGCCGTCGGGTTCTTGGGGCGGAGGAGGGCCGAGGCTCCCACCGCAAAGAGCACCAGCAGCACGCCGAAGCCAGCAAAGACGGCGACCGTGATGTAGCCCTGGAAGTACTGCGTCACTGGGGTCCTCGAGTGCCCGGGAGGCGGCTGACGCCGAGAGTATAGGAGTCGAGGAGCCCGGCTCCGCAACGGGATGGGACGACCGGGGCCCGGCGGGCGACCGCTACCCTCCCCGCCATGCGCCCCCCGGACTACACAGGAGGCGGCCTCGTCAACGTGGTCGCCGAATTGGAGCGGCGGCTGTCGGGGACCGCCCCCTCCCCCGGTCTGCGCGACGACCTGGCCGCCCTGATCCCGGCAGCCGCCTCCTACGTCCTGGTGCTCTTCGACGGCCTCGGCGACCATCAGTTGGGGCATCCCGAGGCCGGGCCGCTCCGGGCGAGCCGGAAAGCCGCCATCGACGCCTCGTTCCCCACCACCACCACCGTCAGCCTCGCCAGCCTCGCCACCGGGAGGCCCCCCGCCGGACACGGGCTGCTCGGCTACCAGTTGTGGCTCCCCGAGACCGGCGGGGTGGTGGCCACCATCAAGTGGACCACGCTGTGGGGCGAACCGGTCCCCTACGACTACGACCACTTCCTGCCGGAGACGACCTGGGAGCGGCTGGCGGCGGTTGGGGCGGAGCCGATCGTCCTGCAACCGGCCAACTTCGAGGGATCACCCCTCACCAGGGTCCTCTACCGGGGAGCCCGATTCGAGGGCTACCACAACATGGCGGAGGCGGCGGCGGCCGCCGCCGACCTCGCCGAGCCGGCCGGCCGCCTGGTGGTGATGTACGTCCCCCAGGTGGACTTCGCGGCCCATGTCGCCGGGCAGCAGTCGAAGATCTACACGGAGGCGATGGCGGTGGCCGCCGAGGTCTGGCTGCGCCTCGGCCTGGCACTGCCCGCCGGGGCGGTGGCGGTCGGCATCGCCGACCACGGACACATCGACGTGCCGCCGGGGCGGCGGACGACCATCGCCAGAGCCGATCACGACCACCTGACCTTCGCCGGGGACGCCAGGGTGGTCTTCGTCCACGGCGACGGAGCCGGCCTCGCCGAGCGGCTCCCGGCCACCTGGGTTCCCAGGGCCGAGATGGAGCACTGGTGGGGGCCCGGTCCCCGCCACCCCGAGTTCGATGCCAGGGCGCCCGACGGGGTGCTGGTCGTCGATCCCGGCTGCGCAGTGCTCCATCGCTTCAGCGACGACCGACTGGTGGGGCAGCACGGCGGGCTCACGCCGGAGGAACTCGAGGTCCCGCTGCTGATCGCCGGACCCGGAAGGGGCTAGCGCCGCTTCACGCAACCTTGGCGCGGAAGGCTGTGATTCCAGCAGATGCGCTTCGTTGAGGTGTTCGTCGGTTGCGTTGTCCGAGTCCTGACACGCCGCACCTGTCAACAACCGGTGTGCGCACTACCCCTAGCGCCGAGAGACCCCCGGGTATGGGTCCCAGGGTGAGGCCCGGTTGGGGGAAACCCACTATGATCCCCCAGGTCACGAACTGTAGGGCGCGCCTTACATCTCCTGGCGCGACTAGCACCCAATCTCTCTGAGGGGAAACCAATGAAGACGATGAGTTGGCGCCTGGTGGCGTTGCTCGCAGCGATCGCCCTGGTGTTCGTCGCCTGCGGCGACGACGACGCCGCGACCACCACGGAAGCGCCTAGCACCACGGAAGCCGCGACCACTACGGAAGCGCCTACCACGACGGAAGCCGCAACTACCACGGAAGCCGCAACTACCACGGAAGCCGGGTTCGAGGCTCCCGAGGGAGCGTTGGTGTCCGTGGCTGCAGATGCTCCCACGCTCGACGGTGTCGCCGACGAGGCAGCATGGGCCGACGCACCCGGCATCACGGTCGGCGTTGCCGGCGGCGCCAACGCCGGCGCACACGACGTGACCATCAAGTCCGTGCACTCGGGTGACATGGTGTACTTCCTGCTCACCTGGGACGACGCCAACGACAGCCACCTGCGCTCCCCCTGGGAGAAGCAGGCCGACGGAAGCTGGAAGCAGTTGTCCAATCCGGACGACAATCCCAAGAGCGGCGGGAACAACACCTACTACGAAGACAAGATGGCCATGATCTGGAACATCAACGAATCCCCCATCACCAATTTCGAGACCCAGGGCTGCTTCACCGCCTGCCATGCCGGAGAGAACTCCGACACCAAGGCGTTCGGCAACAAGTACGCGCCGGCCGACGGCGAGATGGGCGACATCTGGCACTGGAAGTCGGTCCGCAACGTTGGCCAGCTCGATGACCAGTACCTCGATGCGACTCGTTGGTCCGAGGACACCGAGGAAGCCGGGCGCCATGGCGACCCCAAGGACGGCGGCGGGTACTACAACAACGTGACCGAGGATGGGCTGATGCCGATGTACATGGTCGCCGGCGGCGGCGACAAGAACGGCGACCCCGGCTACATCCGCGAGACCGACATCGTTGAATTCGACGACTCACTCTTCGTGGAAGGTGACCTCGTCCCCGGCATCATCACGGCTCCGTTCACGGGCGACCGTGGCGACCTGACGGCAGGATACGCATGGGCCGACGGCGTCTGGACGGTCGAGTTCAGCCGCCAGTTGGTGACCGGTTCGGAGTTCGACGTGCAGTTCGACGACATGTCCGCCATCTACCACTTCGGTGTGGCGATCTTCGACAATGCGCAGACGATGCACTCCTATCAGACCGGCGTGAGCCTGTTCGTGTTCAAGCCGTAGCAGAGTCCGCTTCGAGATCGGGGGCCCGCAGCCATTGGCGGGCCCCCGATTCTCGTATACCCGTCCGGCACGTTGCAGGCATGTTGAAGGTGGTGGCTCCGGAGTCGGATGCGACGGATGACTCGGCGGGGTCGTCTGATGACGAGTGGCATGCGTGGTATGTGGAGTGGCGGAGTGGCGTCCACGTTCGTGGTGTACGGCGGAGGGACAGGTGTTGAACAGTCTCCTAGCCGGGGACGACCATGATGCGCGACGAAGCAAAGGGGCCCAGTCCGATGGGATCCAACCCGACGGGTCGCAGGGTCATGACGTCGTGCGGGGTGCGGCCGACCACTTCTATCACGAGCCCGGGCCGAATCCCCGACTCGTCGAGGAACGCCATCATCTCCAGGTCGCCTTCCAATTCCTGGCTGATACGTTCGACCGTGCCGGACTGGCCGATCTGCATCTCGGAGATCGAGGTCATCTCAGGGGCGACGTAGCCCATCCCGGGGATCGGGTTGCCATGGGGACAGGTCTTCGGATCCCCCATCACCTCCCGCAGGGCGACCTCGACATCGTGTGAGATCACGTGCTCCCAGGCGGCGGCTTCGGCGTGCACTGTGACCCACGGCAGCCGGAGCAGGTCCGACAGGAAGCGCTCGGCGAGTCGGTGACGGCGAACCACACTCTCGGCGAGCACCCGGCCCGCCTCGGTGAGGCCGACCGCGCCGGTGGTCTCGGCGATCATTCCCTCTTCTTGCAGTTTGCGGACCATCTCCGAGACGCTGGCGCGGCTGACGCCGAGCCAGTCGCCGATGCGGGCCTGGATGGCGGGGATGCCGCCCTCCTCGAGGGCGAAGATCGCCTGCAGGTAGTCGCGGTGGGCGCTGGGTATCTTGTTCACACCCATACCCTACCCGCTTCTTGTCAGGGCGCCCTTGCACGACGACGGAACGGCACCTTGCATCCGATGTCAGGGCCTCGTTTGCACTATCGTCATAGTGGTAATAGCGTATCCCGGATGCGAACCCGAATCCTCCTCGTCGCCGTCACCGTGGCCCTGCTGGCCACCGCCTGCGGCGATCCCGATGCCACCACGCTGACCGTCTACTCCGGCCGAAGCCAGGCGCTCGTCCAACCCCTGTTCGATCGGTTCATCGCCGAGACCGGAATTCGCCTCGAGGTCCGCTATGCCGAGAGTGTCGACCTGGCCGCCACCCTTGCCGAGGAGGGTGGCAACAGCCCGGCCGACGTGTTCTTCGCCGCCGACCCCGCCTCCCTCGGAGCGGTCGCCGCCGCCGGCCTGCTGCAGCCGCTCCCTGAGCGAATCCTCGCCCTGGTCCCCGACCGGTTCTCCGATAGGGACGGCTTCTGGGTGGGCACCTCGGGCCGCTCCCGTTCGGTCGTCTACGACACCTCGGTGGTGGACCCGGCCGACCTGCCCTCCTCCCTCGACGGGTTCACCGACCCCCGCTGGCGGGGCAGACTCGCCATCGCCCCCACCAATGCCTCGTTCGTGGCCTCGGTCGCCGCCATGATCCTCCTCGACGGTGAGGATGCCACCCGGGCGTGGCTGCAGGGGATCGCCGCCAACCAACCGCTCGCCTATCCCAAGAACTCGGTGATCGTCGCCGCCGTCAACGACGGCGAGGCCCAGGCGGGGCTGGTCAACCACTACTACCTGCTCCAATTGCAGGCGGAACAGGGAGAGACGATCGCCGCCAATCACTTCCTGAGCGGCGGAGCGGGAGCGCTGATCATGCCGGCGGGGGCGGGCATCCTCGCCACCACCGACGACGAAGCTGCCGCCGAGCGGTTCGTCGAGTTCCTGTTGGCCGACAGCGCCCAGCGCTTCTTCGCCGATACGGTCTTCGAGTTCCCGATGGTCGCCGGCATCGATCCCAACCGGGTGCTCCCGGCGCTCTCCGATCTCTCCCCGCCCGACCTCGACCTGTCCGACCTGGCAGAGGTCCTCGACCTGGCCACCGACCTGATCGCCGAGGCCGGCCTGCTGTGATCGGCCGGTCGGAGGCAGCCGTGCCGTCTACGCCGCCCACCGCCGGAACCCCGGCGCCTCGCTGGTTGTGGCTGGTGGCCGCCGCAGTGCTGATCCCTGCCGCGGTCCCCTTCCTGGCGTTGGTCGTCCGGGTGGGCGGCGACGGGGCAGCGGCGCTCGACGTGCTGTGGTCGGCCCGCACCCTCCGGTTGATCGGCAACACGACCGCTCTGGTCGCCGCCGTCTCGGTGAGCGACCTGGTGATCGGGATCGGGGCGGCCTGGCTCACCACCCGTACCGACCTTCCCTGGAGGCGGGGATGGGCGGTGCTCGCCGCCCTCCCCCTGGTGATCCCCTCGTACGTGATCGCCATGGCATTGCGATCGGCGTTCGGCCCCCGCGGCCTGCTGGCCGACCTGACCGGCATCGGATTCCCGATCATCAACGGTTTCCCGGGGGCGTGGCTGGCGCTCACCGTGGCCACCTACCCCTTCGTCTACCTGGTGGCCGCCGCCGCCATGCGGAAGATGGGGCGCAGCCAGGAGGAAGCGGCCCGCGGCCTTGGTGCCGGGAGATGGCGGGTGTTCCGCACCGTGATCCTCCCTCACCTCCGCCCCTCGGTGAGCGCCGGTGTCCTGCTGGCCGCCCTCTACACGCTGTCGGACTTCGGGGCCGTCTCGCTGATGCGCTTCGACGCATTCACCCGGGTGGTCTACGCCCAGTACGCAGGGCGACTGGACCGCACCACCGCCTCGGTGCTGGCCGTGATCCTGGTGGGCCTCGCCGCCGCCGTCCTGGTGCTCGAGCAGCGCACCAGGGGCAGAGCGGCCTACCACACCCCGGCCCCCGAGGCACCGGCGCCGCCGGTTCCGCTGAGCGGGGCGGGACGACTGGCGGGCACCGGCATCCTGGCCGCACTGGCGGCGGTGTCGCTGCTGCTGCCGATCGGCGTGCTGGCCACCTGGCTGGGGAAGGGCGGCGGGGCCCCGATCCCGTGGGGGGCGGTGGCCGGGTCGATCGCAGGCGCCGGAGCGGCGGCTCTGGTCGCCGGCCTCGCCGCCGCCCCGGTGTCGGTGCTGGTGGTCCGGCATCGCAGCCGGGCGTCCGCCTGGGTGGAGCGGGTCTCGTACGCGCTGTTCGCCCTCCCCCATCTGACGGTGGCGCTGGCCGTGGTCTTCTTCGCCAGCCGCTGGTTGGGCGGCCTCTATCAGAGCCTGACGCTGCTGGTGCTGGTGTATGCCTCCATCTTCTTCGCCCAGGCGCTGGCGGCGGGGAGGGCCGCCCTGCTGCAGGTGAACCCCCATCTGGAGGAAGCCTCCCGGGGTCTGGGTCGGGGAGCACTCGCCACCATGGTCGGGGTGACCGTGCCGTTGGTGTGGCGCGGGTTGGCGGCCGGCGCACTCCTGGTGTTCCTGACGACCATGAAGGAGTTGCCCGCTACGCTGCTGCTCCGCCCGACCGGGTTCGACACCCTGGCCGTCGGGATCTGGTCGGCCGCCGACAACCTGCAGTACGCGGCGGCGGCGGCGCCGGCCCTCCTGTTGATCGCGGTGTCGGCCGTGCCCGCCTACCTACTCGCCGCCAGGAGCCATGACCGCTGAACCGATCCCGGCCAAGACCCCGGCCATCCGCTGCACCGGACTGACCAAGCGGTTCGGTGAGACCGTGGTGCTAGACGGATTCGATCTGACGGTGCCGGCCGGTTCGATCCTCGGTCTGCTGGGGCCGTCGGGGTCCGGCAAGACCACCGCGCTGCGGATCATCGCCGGCTTCGAGAAGCCCGATGCGGGAACGGTGGAGATCGCCGGACGGACGATGGTGAGCCGTACCGCCTGGGTGCCTCCGGAGCGGCGGCGGGTCGGGATGGTGTTCCAGGACTACGCCCTCTTCCCGCATCTCTCGGTGGCCACCAACATCGGCTACGGGGTGCCCGGTCCCGGCCGGGACGCCCGGGTGGCCGCCGCGCTGCACCTGGTCGGCCTCCACGGGGCGGCGGCCCGCTATCCCCATGAGTTGTCGGGGGGAGAGCAGCAGCGGGTGGCGCTGGCCAGGGCGCTCGCCCCCCAACCCGACGTCGTGCTGCTCGACGAGCCGTTCTCCAATCTCGATGCGCCCCGCCGCGATCGGATGCGCCGCGACGTCAGGACGATCCTGACCGAGGCCAGGGCCACCACGGTGTTCGTCACCCACGATCAGGAGGAAGCACTGGCGATGAGCGACGCCGTCGCCGTGATGCGCCACGGCCGGGTGCTCCAGGTCGACGAACCGTCCACCCTGTACCGCCGCCCCGCCGATTGCTGGGTGGCCCGCTTCCTCGGCGAAGCCGAGTTCGTGGCGGGGACGGCCCGACACGGGTCGATCGACACCCCGCTCGGATCCTTCCCGGCGGCCGAGGGACTGGCCGGGCCGGTCGAGGTGATGATCCGGCCCGAGTCGGTGGAGATCCTCCCCGGCGGGGACGACGCCACCGTGACCGACCGCGAGTACTACGGCCACGACCAACTGGTCACCCTCCGCATGAACGACGGAAGCCGTCTCCTGTCGCGGATCGGGCCCTACCCGCCGGTGGCGCCCGGCGAGCGGGTCGGGGTGCTGATCAGGGAGATCGTCGCCTTCGGGGCCGCCCCCGGCCACCAGCACGGCGGCTAGCCGGACTGCTCCCGGGCCTCCCGCATCTGGTCGACCACCCAGTCGGCGAAGGCGACCGTGGCAAACGGCAGCAGGCTGGCCGTCAGCACCCCGGGTCCGGCCGCCACGTCGGTGACCACCAGCACGAACACATACACGACCAGGGCCGCCACCCACCCGAGCCGGGCCTTCCAACTGTGCTCGATCTCCAGGCGCATCGCCGGGATGGCGCCGAGGCCGAACCCCGCCGCCAACCCGGTGGCCGGTTCGACGAACAGGACCAGGGGGAACCCGATGATCAGCCAGAACCCCATCGCCCGCAGCGTGGCGCCCGGTGCCCGCGGGTTGTTGGTGCCGAAGGCCAGCACCAGGAAGGCAAACGGGATGAGGGCGAAGCCCAGGGCAAACGCCCCGGCGGCAGGGCCGGCCGCCTCGGCGCCCTGCTCGGCGGTAGCCCGGCTCATCCCGATGATGATCGACCAGAACGACACCAGTTCCACCACCGTCGCCAGGACGACGACGGTCCACTTCCGGCGCGGGGAAAGGGGCCGGGCATCGGTCACCGCCATGCTCCGGCCCCTTCCCTTGCCGCTCTAGCCCTTGACCGCACCGGCCGTGAGGCCCCGCACGAAGTAGCGCTGCAGGCTGAAGAACACCGCCACCGGCAACGCCATCGAGATGAAGGCCGCCGCCGGGAGCAGATGCTCGAACTGCCCGTACTGGCCGCTCAGTTCGGCGAGCGCCTGGGTGACCACCGACACGTCCGGGGTCCCGCCCAGGAACACCAGGGCCACCAGCAGGTCGTTCCACACCCAGAGGAACTGGAAGATGGCAAACGACGCCAGGGCCGGCACCGACAGCGGCACGATCAGCCTCACGAAGATCTGGAAGTGGGTGGCCCCGTCGATCTGGGCCGACTCGATCAACGACGACGGCAGCGACCCGATGTAGTTCCGCAACAGGTACACCGCCAGCGGCAGGCCGAACCCGGTGTGAGCCAGCCACACCGCCATGTAGGTGCCGTTGATCGGATGGGGGAAGGGGGTCGACATCCCGAAGAACTCACCCGAGGTGTACAACCTCAACAGCGGGATCAGCGCCATCTGCAGCGGCACCACCAGCAGGCCGACCACTGCGACGAACAGCAGATACCGGCCCTTGAACTCCATCCAGGAGAAGGCGTAGGCGGCGAACGCCGCCACCGTGATCGGGATCACCGTCGAAGGGATCGCCACCGCCAGGCTGTTCAGAAAGGCGTTGCCGAAGTTGCGGGCGCCGAGCACCGTCGTGTAGTGGTCGAAGGTCCATTGATCCTTCCACCCCTCGGTGAAGGGCGACTGGTTGAAGATCGTCCACCACCCCTCGGCCTCAACGACGGCCTTGGTCCGGAACGACGACACCAGCAGTCCGACGGTCGGGATCAGCCACAGCACCACGATCACCACCAGCGACACCTTCACCATCGGGTGAGAGATCATGCGTCGCAGGAAGCCCTTGCCGCCGACGCCCCAGGCGATCGCCCCCGTCACCAGCAGGGCCGCGGTCAGCGCCAGCGCCGAAGGCAGCGCAAACCGGAAGAGCACGAAGGCGATCCCTCCCAGGATCACCGGCAGGAACCCGGCGGCGAACCAGATCTCCTCGTCGGTGGAGCCGCGGCTCACGCCCATTCGTTTGGTCGCCATGCCGGCGATCGCCGCCACCGCCAGCCAGGCGATGAAGATCGCCGCCAGTATGAGAAGGTCGGTCATCGGATGGCCTCCTCAGCCCGGAACCGCTTCACGTTGACCCACATCACCGGGACGATCGCTAAGAACAGCACGACGGCGATGGCCGCGCCCCTCCCGTTGTGATCGTTCCGGAAGAACCATCGGATCATTTGCTCGGCGATCACTTCGGTGCCGCTCTCCCCATTGGTCATGACGAACACGATGTCGAAGACCTTGAGCACCGTGATGATCATGGTGGTCATCACCACCACCACCGTGGAGAGGATCGACGGCAGCACCACCCGCCAGAACACCTGGATCTCGGTGGCCCCATCGATGCGGGCCGCCTCCAGGATGTCGTCGGGGACCGACTTGATGGCGGCAGACAGGATCACCATGGCGAACCCGGTCTGCATCCAGATCATGATCACCATCAGCAACAGGTTGTTCCACGGCTCCTGGGAGAGCCAGGCGATCGGTTCGTCGCCGAAGCCCTGCACGATGCCGTTGAGGAGGCCGGTCTGGGCGCCGAACACCTTGTACTTGTAGATGAGACCGAACACCACCGAGGCGCCCACGAACGAGACCGCCATCGGCAGGAAGATCAGCGACTTGGCAAACGCCTCACCCCGCCGCAGCTTGTCGGCGAGCACCGCGATCCCGAGGCCGAGGCCTACCGAAGCCGACGGCACCACCAGGATCCAGATGATCGTGTTGCGGATCGCCCGCAGCATCCCGTCGTCGGTGAAGACGAACCCGTAGTTCTCCAAGCCGACGAACTTGTCGGAGTTGCCGTCGAGGAACGACAGCCAGATCGTGTTGAGGGCCGGGTACAGCAGGAAGATGCTCAGGATCACCAGGGCCGGGCCCACGAACACCCAGGGGCGAACCGATTCTCTCCACTCCTCGGGCATCCGGTTGACGGCGTAGTCCATGGCCCAGTAGAGGGCGAAGATGCCGCCGACGCCCACCCCCAGAGCCACGAGGACGATGACGCCGCGATTCACATCGGCCTGGCGCAGCCACTCGAAGGAGAGCCACAGGATGATGAACGCAACGATCGGCACCGCCACCGCCGACAGGAACCGCAAGACGGTCAGGCCGAGCCGCATCAGCGGCGATCGATCGTCCTCGGGCAGTGGCGGGTCTTCCTCGACGACCTCTATGAGCTTGTCCCGCTCGGTCACGTGACCACCTCCCGGGGGAGAGACTAGACGAGAGAAGGGCGGCCCTGCGGGCCGCCCTTCTCAGATCGTTGTCGAAGCTCGATCTACGGCCAGGAGGCCTCGATCTCGGCTGCGACGGTGGCGGCATCCTTGCCGCGCATCCACTCGTTCATCCCTGTCCAGAACGAGCCCGAACCGACTGCCGAAGGCATCAGGTCGGAGGCGTCGAACCGGGCCCCGCCTGCGGCGAGGGCATCGAGGATCGACTGGGCGATCGTCGCCACGATCGGGTCGCCGTAGCAGGCGCCGGTCGTGTTGATGTTCGGAGAGATGCGCTGCACGCCTTCCTGCTGACCCATGGCGCACTGGACATCCGTCGAGATGAGCTTCCCGACGAAGTCACGAACCTCAGGGCTGTCCGTGAAGACTGCCGCGAGCTCACCGGCGATCAGGGAGCCCTTGACTCCGGGATCGATGTCCGGGAATGCGAACAGGTCGATGTCCTCACCGACAACCGTTCCCTCGGGGAAGAAGTTGACGATGAAGCTCGCCTGGCGGTGCATCAGGCACCCTGGTTCCTCGGCGACCATCGGGTCCGGAGCATCACGGAAGTCGATGTCCGGGATGGCGGTGGCGCCACCGAGGCTGTAGCCCCACACGCTCTCGAACAGATCCATCGCCCGCAACACCGTGGGGTCGTTGAAGGGGATCTCATGGGAGACCCACTGGTCGTAGACGTCGGCGCCGGCGGTCCGGAGCATGATGTCTTCCATCCAGTCGGTGGCAGGCCAACCGGTGGCGGCCTCGGACCCGGTGCCGATGCACAACGGGGTCGCGTAGCCGTCGGTGACCATCTGATCCATCAGGGCGATCCACTCGGTCCAGGTGGTCGGGGTGGTGTAGCCCGCAGTATCGAAGACGGGCTTGTTGTACCAAACCAGGCTCTTCGAGTTCACGTTGGTGGGGATGCCGTAGTGCTTGCCCTCGTACTCGCCGAGCGAGAGGAGGTACGAGCCGAACGTCGCCTCGAGGTCCGCCAGCGAGAAGCCGAGGTCCTCCAGGGCAATGGCATCACCGGATGCAGCCATCTCGACGACCGAGCCTGGCTGCGGGTACATGGCGATGTCGGGCGGGTTGCCGCCATCGACCCGAATCTTGATCTGCTCTTCGAAGGACTCCGAGCCCTCGTAGAAGGCGGTGTAGTCGGCATCCGGCTCGATCATGTCGTCGATCACCGCATTCACAGCGTCGGCCTCAATGCTGCTGAACGCCCCGAACACGGAGATCTCCACACCGCTGTCGTCGTCGCCGCATGCCGCGACGATCAGCGCAAAGGCGGTGAGGGGAACGAGCCATTTCATTCTTCTCATATGAGACATTCCTCCCGGTGGTTGTGTCTCTCGTGGAGGGAACCCACCCAAACGGGCGGAGCCGTGCCCACGATCACCTAGAGCCTAACGGAACCGATTCCACCCTGCGTCATCGAGGGCCACCCGGGCGCTCCGGGCCACCGGAATCGAGGGCTCAGACGGCGCCGGCGGGTGTCCCGCCGGCCCGGCCGGCCCAGGCGGCCCGCCCCAGCGCACCGAGGCCGACGATGGTGCCTGCCAGGTACACCACGACCGCGGCCAACGGCAGCAGCCACATCGCCGCCCACCAGAGCACCGCCCCCACCACCAGTCCGCCCGCCGGTCCGCCCCGCCCCCGCAGCACCCACGCCCCAACCCGGCGACGGCCGGCAGGGCGCCGAGGAAGACCGCCAGCAGCCACAGCACCGCCAGCAGCAGGGCCAACGGCAATCCCACCAGGGTGAGTGAGAGCGGGATGACCGCCAGGGGGGTGATCACCAGCACCCCGGCCCCGATGGCGACGGTCGGCCACGGCCTGGTCGAGGCGGCCCCGACCGCTCGGCGGGCGGTGCCCCGGAACAGCCACCCGAGCACCAGACCGGCCAGCAGGAAGCCGAGGAAGCCCAGCACGGCGACCGCCCGCTGCACCGCTCTGGCCCAGACCGGCGAGAACACCCGGCTCCGCACCAGGTTCCCGTCCACCGCGGCCGCCTCGGCGACCGTCGCCTCGGCCGAGGCGTGGTAGATCACATCGCCGACCACCCGCGCCCCCGCCGCCAGCGAGACCCGGTCGGCCTTGACCAGCACGTCGCCGCCCACCTCGCCGCCGACGCCGAGCCGCCAGGCCTGCGCCCGCACGTCGCGGCCGGTGGTGCCCCCGATGTCGGCGCTCCCGGCCACCAGCAGGACGTCCCTCCCGATGACGGCATCGAGGGTCGTCCCGGCGGCCACCGCCGCCAGGTCGTCGCCGATGGTGCCGGTGACGCTCACCGTCGGCGACACCACCCGCACCGAACCCCCCACCGCCCCGGTGATCTGCACCCTGGTGCCCGCAAAGCCGACCACGTCGCCGGTGACCGTCCCCGACACGGACAGGATCCCGGTCATGGCGAAGACATCGCCCTCGACGGTGCCCTCGACGTAGACGCTCCCCCCGAAGGCGTACAGGTCCTCTGCGATGGTGTCCCCGGCGGGGACGATGATCTGATTCGAGGTCCGCACCAGGCCGAAGACGACGGGAACCAGCAGGCCGAGGATTCCGATGGAGAGCAGCCGGTTAGAGCGGGATGGCATCGCGCAGCATATTCAACAGCGGCCACGGCGCAATGCCGAGCGCGACGGTCGCTGCCGAGGTGAGCGCCAGGGTCCAGCCGACCCCGGCGGGCACCGGGATCGCCGGCGCCGCCTCTTCGGGTGCATCCATGTACATCCGCACGATCACCCGCAGGTAGAAGTAGAGCCCGGCCACCGTCGCCACCAGGGCGGTGATGACCGCCCACAGGTAGCCGGCGTCGATCGCCGCCCGGAACACCCCGATCTTGCCGATGAAGCCGGTGGTCAGTGGGATCCCCGCCATCGCCAGCATCATCAGGCCCAACGATCCCGCCAGGATCGGGGAGCGTCTGCCGAGGCCGGTGTAGGCGTCGAGCGGGGAGCGGCCCCCGGCGGCCCCGGTGACGGCCGCCACCACCGCAAAGGCGGCGACCACCTGGATCGCATAGGTGGCCACGTAGAACCACACCGCCTCCACCCCGGCGTCGCCGGCGGTCAGCGCCAGCAGGATGAACCCGGCATGGGCCACCGACGAGTAGGCCAGCATCCGCTTGATGTCCTCCTGGGTGATTGCCAGCAGGGTGCCGATCACCACCGAAGCCACCGCCAGCACCGCCACCGCCGGGGCCCAGTCGTCGGAGTACGCGTCGAAGGACACCGTCAGCACCCTGGCCAGGGCGGCGAACCCGCCCACCTTGGCCCCGGCGGCCAGGAACCCGGTGATGCCGGAAGGGGCGCCCTGGTAGACGTCGGGGGCCCACACATGGAACGGGGCGGCCGACACCTTGAAGCCGAGGCCGACGATCAGCATGGCGATGCCGGCCAGCAGCACCCCCGGGCGCAGGATCACGGTCGCACCGAGAAAGTCCTCCTCCCCGTACAGCGAGAGGTGCCCGGTGCCGGCAAAGACCAGGGCGATGCCGTACAGGAACACGGCCGAGGCAAAGGCGCCGAGCAGGAAGTACTTGAGGGCCGCCTCGTCGGCGTCGGCCCGGTTGCGGGTGATCCCCACCAGGACGTAGAAGGAGATCGACATCACCTCGAGGGCCACGAACAGCATGATCAGGTGGGCCGAGGCGGCCATCAGGTGCATGCCGGCGGCGGCGATCAGCACCAGGGCGACGAACTCGGCGCCCCGCCGCTGCAGCGAGGCCACCAATCGCCAGGAGGCCGCCAGGCCCAGGGCGGTGAGGGTGAACACCACGATCCCCCCGAAGGCGGCGAACCCGTCGAGCACCAGCATGTCCGAGAAGTAGGTGTTGGCGTCGGCGCCCCGCCCCAGCACCCACTGGGCGATCGAGAGGCCGAGGGCGGCCGCCACCCCGAGGCCGGCGATCCACCCCCACACCCACTTGGGAGGCTTGCCGCCCACCTCCACCATCAACAGCAGCACCGCGGCGGCGGTGACGGCGACCTCGGGGCCGATGGCGAGGAAGTCCATGTTGGTCATTCGCCGTGCTCCCCGACCGTGATCACGACACCGGCCCCGAAGTCGGGGACCCGGTAGTCGGTGGTCTGCTCGATCCGGTGCAGGATGGCGTCCACCGATGGCTCGATGCGCTCCAGGGCCGGCTTGGGGTAGACCCCCAGGAACACGATGAGGGCGACCAGCGGCGCCAGGATGACGATCTCGCGGACGCTGAGGTCGCGGAGGCCCCGGTTCTCCTCCACCGTGATCGGCCCGGTGAACATGCGCTGGTAGGCCCACAGCAGGTAGACCGCCGCCAGCACCACCCCGGTGGCGGCGATGATCGCCCACACCGGCAGCGTCAGGAACGATCCCATCAGGATGTAGAACTCGCCGACGAACCCGTTGAGGCCCGGCAACCCGATCGAGGCGAAGGCGGTGAACAGGAAGACCCCGGCGTAGATCGGCATCACGCTGCCGAGGCCCCCGAACTGGGAGATCTCCCGGGTGTGGCGCCGCTCGTAGATCATCCCCACCAGGAGGAAGAGGGCGCCGGTGGTGAGGCCGTGGTTGACCATCTGGATCACCCCGCCCTGGAGGCCCTGGACCGTCAGCGCAAAGATGCCCAGCACCACGAAGCCGAGGTGGCTCACCGAGGAGTACGCCACCAGGCGCTTGATGTCCTTTTGGACGATGGCCACCACCGCCCCGTAGACGATCCCGATCACCGCCAGGGTCGCCAGCACCGGGACCAGGCCGACGGTGGCCTCCGGGAACAGCGTCAGGTTGAAGCGAATCAGGCCGTAGGTGCCCATCTTCAGCAGCACCCCGGCCAGGATGACCGACCCGGCGGTGGGGGCTTCGACGTGGGCGTCGGGGAGCCAGGTGTGCAGCGGGAACAGCGGCACCTTGATGGCGAACGACAGGCCGAAGGCGGCGAACAGCCAGAACTGGGCGGTTCGAGCCAGGTCGACGTCGAGCAGTTTCACGAAGTCGAAGGTCGGCGCCCCCAACTGGTCCCGGGCCAGGAACGCCAGCGACAGGATTCCCGCCAGCATCAGGGCCGAGCCGAACGCCGTGAAGAGGAAGAACTTGATGGCCGCATAGACCCGGCGGCCGCCGCCCCACACCCCGATGATGAAGTACATCGGGACCAGCATGACCTCCCAGAACACGAAGAAGACCACCAGGTCGAGCGCCAGGAACACCCCGATGATCCCTGCCTCCAGGAACAGCATCGAGGCGGCGTAGCCGTGGATGCGGTCCTTGATGGAGGTCGACGCCAGCAGGGAGATCGGGAACAGCAGGGCAGTCAGGACCACCAGCAGCAGCGAGATGCCGTCGACGCCGAGGTGGTAGGAGATGCCCCACGGCTGGTACCACGAGACGTCCTCGACGAACTGGAACCCGCCCACCCCGGTCTCGAACTGCACCAGCATCCACAGCGCCGCACCCAACGGGAGCAGGCTGGAGGCGATCGCCACCGGCAGCGCCAACTCGGGGCGGCGGCGCGGCAGCAGCAGCACCGCGATCCCCGCCGCCATCGGCAGCACGATCAGCGTGGTCAGGATGGGGAAGTCCATCAGAAACCTCCCCTCGTCAAGAACCAGGCGAGCAGTCCGACCGTGCCGATCATGACGGCCACCGCATAGGAGCGGACCAGTCCGGTCTGCAGCGGCCGCAGCCACCCCGACACCTTGCCGGTGAGGCGGGCGATCCCGTTGACGGCCCCGTCGATGCCCCCGCCGTCGAAGGACTCCGCCGCCCAGGTGGCCGCCGCCCCGCCCCCGCCGGCGAAGGCGGCGGCGTAGGCGTCATCCACGTAGTAGCCCCGGTTGAGCAGCTTCCAGGCGCCGGAGTCCTCGACGTGCATCGTGCCCCGATAGCGCCGGGTGGCCGCGGCGATGCCGACGATGCCGGCGGCCACCGACACGAAGGCCAGCACCCAGGGGGTCGCCCCACCCGGGAGTTCCGCCAGGCCCACCCCCTCGAAGGCCGGATGGAGGAAGTGCTCGAGCGCCGGCTTCCACGGGGTGTTGACCAGGCCGCCCACCAGCGCCAGTCCCCCGAGGGCAGTCAGCGGCCCCACCATGGTCCACGGGGACTCGTGAGGGTGGACCCCGTCGTCCCAGCGCGGCGTCCCGCCGAAGGTCATCCACATCATCCGGGTCATGTAGAAGGCGGTGAGCAGGGCGGTGAGCAGGCCGACCGCCCACAGGATCACCCACGGCCCGCCCCGCCCGAACACCGAGGCGAGGATCTCGTCCTTCGACCAGAAGCCGGCAAACGGCGGGATGCCCGAGATCGCCAGCCAGGCGACCGTCATCGTCCCCAGCGTCCACGGCATCGCCCGGCCCAGGCCGCCCATCTTGCGCATGTCCTGTTCGCCGGCCACCCCATGGATGACCGAGCCGGCCCCCAGGAAGAGCAGCGCCTTGAAGAAGGCGTGCGTCATCAGGTGGAAGATGCCCGCCACATGAGCGGCGGCGCCCACCGCCATGAACATGTAGCCGAGTTGGCTGATGGTCGAGTACGCCAGCACCCGCTTGATGTCGAACTGGGCCAGGGCGATGGTGGCCGCGAAGAGGGCGGTGACGGCGCCGACGGTGGCCACCACCCCCGCCGAGATCGGGGCCAACTGGAACAGCGCCCCGGTGCGGGCCACCATGTAGACGCCGGCGGTCACCATGGTGGCGGCGTGGATGAGGGCAGAGACCGGGGTGGGGCCCTCCATGGCATCGGGCAGCCACACGTGCAGCGGCAACTGGGCCGACTTGCCGGCGGCACCCAGCATCAGCATCAAGGTGATGGCGGTCGCCATCCCGGTCCCCAGGGTGGCCGGGGCGTTCTCGAAGACGGCGTGGAACCCGAAGGTGCCGAAGGCGTTGAAGATCAGCATCAACGCCACCAGGAACCCGACGTCGCCGACCCGGTTGACCACGAAGGCCTTCTTGCCGGCGGCCGCCGCGGTGGGCTTCTCGAACCAGAACGAGATCAACAGGTAGGACGACAGTCCCACCAGTTCCCACCCGACGAACATGACCGCGAAGTTGCTGCCGAGCACCAGCATCAGCATCGAGAAGATGAACAGGTTGAGGTAGGCAAAGAAGCGCCCGTAGCGCTCGTCGCCGTGCATGTAGCCGATCGAGTAGGCGTGGATCAGCGCCCCCACCCCGGTCACCACCAGGGTCATCAGCACCGAGAGCGGATCCCACAGGAACGACGCCTGCACCCCGAGGGCCGGCAGCCAGTCGAACCAGGTGACCGTCTCGGGCACGGCGGTGCCGGAGAACACGTCGACGGCGGCGATCAGCGCCAGCACGAAGGCCACGGCAACGGTGGCGGTGGCCACCACCCCCGGCCACGGCTCCGGCACCCGCTTGCCGAAGGCGAGCAACCCGACGAACCCCGCCAGGGGGAGGAGCAATGCGAGGGAGATGAGCACCGCCACCATCACCCCTTCAACTCGGCCAACTCGTCGACGGAGGCGGTCGCCCGCCGCCGGAACACGGTCACGATGATCGCCAGGCCCACCACCACCTCGGCGGCGGCCACCACCATCACGAACAGCACCGACACCTGGCCGTCGAGCAGGTTCAACTGGCGGCCCGCCGCCACGAAGGTCAGGTTGACGGCATTGAGCATCAACTCCACCGACATGAACATCACCAGGGCATTGCGGCGCAGCAGCACCCCGGCGGCGCCGATGACGAATAGCACCGCCGCCAGCGCCATGTACCAACCGGGGGTGACGGTCATGACCCCCCCTCCTCGTCGTCGCCCCCGAAGAAGGCGAGGGCGATGGTCCCGGCGGCGGCGATGATCAGCAGCAGTGCCGTCACCTCGAAGGGCAGCACCCAGTCTCCGAACAGGCTCTCGCCGATCGCCTCGATGGTGCCGTTGACCGGTTCGGTGGGCGACACGGTCCCGGTGGTCCACGCCCGGGCGCCGGCCACCAGCACCCCACCGGCGAACAGGCCCAGCAGGATCAGGGTGAGCGGCCGTTGGAAGGGGATGTCCTCCGATCGATCTTCGTCCTTGTCGACCCCGATCAGCATGATGACGAACAGGAACAGCGTCATCACCGCTCCGGCGTAGACGATCACCTGCACCACGGCCACGAAGTGGCCGGCGTTGGAGACGTAGAAGACCGCCAGCGAGAACATCGTCAGCATCAGGCCGAGCGCCGAGTAGACGGGGTTGCGGGCCCACACCATCGAGATCGCCCCGCCGAGGGCGGTGATGGCGAAGACGACGAAGAGGACGGTCTCGACCATCAGTCGCTCTCCTCCTCGCCCTCGGGATGCTCCGACTGGCCCCGTTCCGGGGGGCGATGGCCGGCCCCGGCGGTCGGGGTCCACCCCCGCACCCCCTCATAGGCCGCCCGGCCCGAGGAAGCGGTGGCCCGCATCCATCCGTCGGCCTGCCGCAGTTCGTCGAGGTCGATCAGCTTGGAGGCGGGCTGCGGGTGGGGGACCTCGCCCTCGGGGCTCATCAGCAACTCGCCCCTGGTGTAGATGGCGTCGGCCCGGTTGGATACCGACATCTCGAACAGGTGGGTCATCGTGATCGCCTCGGTGGGGCACGCCTCGACGCACATGGCGCAGAAGATGCAGCGGAGCATGTTGATCTCGTAGATGAACCCGTAGCGCTCGCCGGGACTGACCGGAGCGTCGGCGGGGTTGTCCTTGCCGCGCACGTAGATGCAGCGGGCCGGGCAGATCCCGGCGCACAACTCGCACCCGATGCACTTCTCCATGCCGTCGGGGTAGCGGTTGAGGACGTGGCGCCCGTGGAAGCGCTGCGGCTTGACCCGCTTGTGCTTGGGGTAGGTGATGGTGACCCGTTTGCGGAACATCTGCTTGAGGGTCACCCCGAAGCCGGCGATCGGTGCGAACAGGCCCATCAGTGCATCTCCATCAGTGATGGGTCGTTGGGATGGCGCCCGCGTATCTCCGAGCACTCGGCGTTCCCGGCAAGGACGCACAACGAAGGCGCATCCATGGATGCGTCAAGGCGGAGGACGCCGCAGGGGGCGTCGAGAGCCGGAGAGGCTCGGCGATCATCTCGGCGACCCGCCACTAGGACCACGGCACACCCCATGCCTTCCAGGCCGTCACCACGGTGAACAGCACCAGCCAGGCGATGCTGGCCGGGATCAGCCGCTTCCAGCCAAGGTCCATCAACTGGTCGTAGCGGAGCCGCGGCAGCGTCGCCCGCAGCCAGATGAACCCGAACAGCAGCACGAAGGTCTTGAGCATGAACCAGAAGATCGGCATCAGCGCCGGCAGGAACCCCGGCAGGACTCCGGGGAAGGTCGGGCCGAGCCATCCCCCGAAGAAGAGGGTCACCGCGATCGCCGACAGGTTGAACATGTTGATGTACTCGGCGAGGAAGAACAGGGCGAAGCGGATGCCGGAGTACTCGGTGTGGAAGCCGCCGACGATCTCGGTCTCGGCCTCCACCAGGTCGAAGGGCGCCCGGTTGGCCTCGGCGACCGCCGCGATCATGAAGATGATGAACGAGGGGATCAGCCAGAAGACGAACCACCCGGGGACTCCGACCACCGTGTCCCCGATCGTGAAGAGGTCGCGGAACGATCCGCTCTGCAGTTCGACGATCTTGGACAGCGACATCGTCCCCATGCCGATCGATCCGGCGCCGATCTGGTGGCTGGCGAACAGCACCACCGGCACCAGCGACAGGCCCATGGCGGCCTCGTAGGAGATCATCTGGGCGGTGGCCCGCACCCCGCCGAGCAGCGGGTACTTGGACCCCGAGGACCACCCGGCCAGCACGATGGCGTACACCGCCAGCGACGACATCGCCAGGATGTAGAGCACCCCGACGTTGAGGTCCATCCCCTGCATGGTCACCTCGGTGCCCCCGATGGTGATCGGGCCGCGGATCGGGATCACCAGGAAGATGAGGAAGGCCGGCACCATCGCCAGCACCGGGGCGGCCAGGTACACGCCGAGTTCCACCTTGGCGGGGATGACCGACTCCTTGATGAACAGTTTGAGGCCGTCGGCCACGGTCTGCAGCACCCCGAAGGGGCCGGCCCGCATCGGGCCGAGACGATTCTGCATGTCGGCGACCAGTTTTCGCTCTATCCACACCAGCAGCAGCACCACCACCAGCAGGAAGACGAAGACGAACACCACCTTGATGACCGCCGACCAGAACAGGGAGGCGAAGAGGCGCTCGAGGAAGCCGGTCACGACACCGCCTCCATGGTGATCTCGAGGCCCGCGCCGATCGAGGCCCCGCAGTGGAGCGGCAGGTACACGGTTCCCGCCACCAGCGACGGGTCGAACACGGTGGGCAACTCGACCGATCCGCCGCTGCCGGTGACGCGGACGGTCGCCCCGGCCGGGATTCCGAAGCGGGTGGCGTCCTCGGGATGGACGTGGGCGGCCGCCGGGCGGGCCAGTTTGGCGAGGGATGGGCCGGCCTGGGTGAGGGTTCCCTGGTCGTAGAGGACCCTGGCCAGGTGGAGCACCAGGTTGCGGCCGACCGGAGGCGGGGCATGGTCCTCGGGGGCATGGACCAGCGGCTGCGACCCGGCCGGCCCGGGCGCCACGATCCCCCGCCGCCCCTCCCCCCAGGAGAGCGCCTCCCAGGTGATGCCGGCGTAGGCGGGCGCGGTGGCCGCCATCTCTGCCGCGAGGGCCTCCGCCGAGGCGGCCCCGATCGAGCCGCCCATCCGGCGGGCGATGTCCTCCAGGATCTCGTGGGTGGGGCGGGCGCCGGCTGGGCCGGGGAGGAGGCGGTTGACCTTCTGCACCCGGCCTTCGAGGTTGGTGACGGTGCCCTCGACCTCGGCGAAGCCGAGGGCGGGGAGCACCACGTCGGCCATGGCCGCCGACTCGTCGAGGAACAGGCCGATCGCCACCGTGAACGAGGCGGCCTCGAGGGCGGCGGCGGCCCGGGCCGGTTCGAGGTAGTCGGCCACCGGGTCGGCCCCCAGCAGCACCAGGCCCGCCACCTCCCCGGCGATGAGCCCCTCGATGATGCCGGCGGCGTCCCGGCCCCCGGTGCCGGCCGGAGCCGCCACCCGGCCCGGCAGCAGGCCGGGGTCGAGTCCCATGTCGGCGGCCCCGTAGACGTTGCTGCGCCGGGTCACCGGCAGCAGGGTGGCGCCGGGGAGGCCGGCGGCGAAGGCGAGCACCGCTTCGGCAAGCCGGGGGTCGTCACCGGCGCCGGGCCTGCCGACGATCGCCACCACCGGGCCTTCGCCCAATGCCCGGCGGGCCTCGGCGAGGTCCCCGGAGCCGTCGGCGAGGCGTCGCAGCAGTTCGGTGCCGGCCCCGGGGCGGTAGCGGATCGTGTGGGCGGCGACCGGGTCGAGGCCGGTCTCCCGGGGATGCACCACGATGAGCCTGGCGCCGAGTTCGGTGGCGGCCCGCCGCACCCGCAGGTAGAGGACGGGCAGTTCTTCCTTCAAGTCGGGCGCCCACACCAGCACGGTGCGGGCCCGCTCCAGGTCGTCGATGGTTCCCCGGGCGGTGATGCCCGCCAGCAGGCGGGCATCGAGTCCGTCGCCCAGTTGGGCATCGAGGTTGTTGGTGCCCAGGGTCTCCCGGAGGAACTTCCCAAAGGCGAACGCCTCCTCGTTGGTGCCGCGGGCTCCACCGAGCCCGGCGACAACGTCGGGCCCTCCGGCGGCCAGCGCCCCGAGCCGCTCGGCGACCAGGTCGAGGGCATCGGACCAGGCGGCCTCCTGCAACACGCCGTCGGCGTTGCGGATCAGCGGGGCCGCCAGCCGCTGCGGGCTGCCGAGGTACTCGAAGCCGAAGCGGCCCTTGTCGCAGAGCCAGCCCTGGTTGGTGGGGCCGTTGTCGACTCCCATGAAGCGGAGCACCTGGTTGCGGCTCGACTGCACCGAGATGCGGCACCCGACCGAGCAGTGCGGGCAGGTGCTCTCGACCGCCTCGAGGTCCCAGGGGCGGGCCCGGAACCGGTAGGGGGTGGCGGTGAGGGCGCCGACCGGGCAGATCTGCACGGTGTTGCCCGAGAAGTACGAGGCAAACGGCTCGTCGGGGAAGGTGTTCACCTCGACGGCGTTGCCGCGGCCCTTGAACTCGATGAGCGGGTCCCCGGAGATCTCATCGGAGAAGCGGGTGCAGCGGGCGCACAGGATGCAGCGCTCCCGGTCGAGCAGCACCAGGTCGGAGATCGGGATCGGCTTGGGGTAGTGGCGCTTCTCCTCGACCATCCGGCTCTCGCCGGGGCCGCACGCCATCGTCTGGTCCTGCAGCGGGCACTCGCCGCCCCGGTCGCACACCGGGCAGTCGAGGGGGTGGTTGAGCAGCAGGAACTCGAGCACGCCTTCCTGGGCCTTCTTGACCGTATCGCTCTCGGTGTGGACCGCCATCCCGTCGGCGACCGGTGTCGTGCACGAGGTGGTCAGCAGCATGCCGCGGGGGCCCTCCACCTCGATCAGGCACATCCGGCACATGCCGACCGGCTTCATCCGGGGGTGGTAGCAGAAGTGGGGGATGTGGACCCCGGCGGCCTTGACGGCCTCGATGAGCAGCGTCCCGGCGGGGACCTGGGCCGGCTTGCCGTCGACGGTGATCGTCACGAGTGTGGGTTGCTCAGCCAAGCGGGCAGCCTCCCCCGTGCACGTGGGCGGCGACTTCGTCCTTGAAGTAGGTGGCAATCGAGGTGATCGGCGACACGGCCGACGGGCCGAGCGGGCAGATGGTCGTCATCGCAGGGGGCCAGGCCAGTCCCGGGCTGATGTTGTCGCTGATGTCGAGCAGCAGGTCGAGGTCGATGTCCCGCCCCGCCCCCGCCTCGATCCTGGTGAGCACCTGCTGCAGCCAGGTGGCGCCTTCCCGGCAGGGGGTGCACTGTCCGCACGACTCGTGGGCGAAGAACCGCACCACCCGGAGGGCGGCCTTGACCATGCAGGTGGTCTCGTCCATCACCACCACCGCCCCCGACCCGAGCATCGATCGGTTCTTGGCGACGTCGTCGATGGTCAGCGGTGTGTCGAGGTGCTCCTCGACGAACCAGGGAGCCGAGGCCCCGCCGGGGATCCAGGCCTTGAGGGCGTTGCCGTGGCGGATCCCTCCGCCGTACCCGTAGATGAAGTCGCGCCAGGTCATCCCCATGACGACCTCGTAGTTGCCGGGTTGGTTGACGTGGCCCGACAGCGAGAACATCCTGGTGCCGCGCGACCCCTCGGGGCCGATGGCGTCGTAGGCGGCCCCGCCGTTGCCGACGATCCAGGGGATGTTGCTGATGGTCTCGACGTTGTTGACGATGGTCGGCTTGGCGTAGAGGCCCTCGACGGCGGGGAAGGGCGGCTTGATACGAGGCTCGCCGCGGCGGCCCTCCAGGCTGTTGAGCAGCGCCGTCTCCTCGCCGCAGATGTAGGCCCCGGCGCCGAGGTGGACGGTCACCTCGAGGTCGAACCCGGACCCGAGGATGTCCCTACCCAGGTAGCCGGCCCCGTAGGCCTCCTCGACGGCCCGCTGCACCCGGCGGGCGGGCCGGGGATACTCGCCGCGGATGTAGATGAAGGCGTGATGCACGCCGAGGGCGTAGGCGGAGAGGATGATGCCCTCGATCAACTGGTGCGGGTCGCGTTCCAGCAACTGCCGATCCTTGAAGGTGCCCGGTTCGGACTCGTCTCCGTTGATCACCAGGTAGCGGGGTCGGGAGGGGGCCAGGAAGCCCCACTTGACCCCGCACGGGAAGTTGGCGCCGCCCCGTCCCCGCAGATTGGAGGCCTTGACCTCGGCCACGATCGCGTCGGGTTGCATCCCGGCCAGCGCGGTCCGCAGCACCGCGTATCCCCCGGTGTCCTCGTAGCGGCCGAGGGTGTGGCTGTCGGAGGGGTGGGCCTCCATCCGGGTGGTGAGGATCTGGGTCATGACCCCTCCCCGGCGGTGCCCAGCGGGCCGAAGGCGGGCACCGCCCCGGTGGCGCCGCCGGCTTCGACAGGGCCCCAGTCGAAGGATCGACGCCCGCCGAAGCGCTCCTGGAGGTCGTCGCCCCGCACCACCGCCGGCCGGTTCTCCGCCAGCCAGCGGCACAGGGCCCGGCCATGGTCGGGGGTGACCCCCTCGATCAGTTCGTAGTTCACCTGCAGTGCGGGCGCCCCGCCGCAGGCGCCGATGCACTCGCCATGCTCGACACTGAACAACCCGTCCTCGCCGGTCTCCCCGTCGGCGACACCGGTCTCGGCGGCGACCGCATCGAGGACGTCGTCGCCGCCGAGCAGCATGCAGGAGATGGAGGTGCACACCGACACCAGGTACTCCCCGACCCCGTCCCGCTTGTACATGGTGTAGAAACTCGCCACCCCCTGCACCTGGGCATTCGACAACCCGGTCAGTTGGGCCACCCGGCGCATCCCGTCTTCGGAGAGGTAGCCGTCCTCGGCCATGGCCAGGTACAGCAACGGCATCACCGCCGAGCGCTTCTCCGGGTAGCGCCCCACGATGGCGGCGGCCCGATCCTCGGTGCGGCGGTCCCAGGTCATTGGTGCACCATCCCTCGTGCAGGAGCCGTCGGGGTCATCGGTCGACGTCTCCCAGCACCGGATCCAGCGAGGCCAGCGTCGCAATGGTGTCGGCGATCAGCGAGTCGGCCAGCATCACCGGCAGCGCCTGGACGTTGGCGAACGAGGGGGCCCGCACATGGAGGCGCCACGGCTTGGACCCTCCCGCCGACACCAGGTACATGCCCAGTTCGCCGCGGGGCGACTCGACCGCCTGGTACACCTCGCCCTCGGGCACCTTGAAACCCTCGGTGAAGATCTTGAAGTGGTGGATGAGGGCCTCCATCGACTGGTCGAGGCGGGCCCGCGGCGGGGGGGTCACCTTGCGATCGTCGGTGCGGTAGTCACCCGGCGGCATCCGCTCGGCGGCCTGGGCGACGATCCGCAGCGACTGGCGCATCTCGGCCATCCGGACCAGGTAGCGGTCGTAGACGTCGCCGTGGATGCCGGTGGGGACCTCGAAGTCATACTCCTCGATGCCCGAGTATGGGAAGGCCTTGCGGAGATCCCAGGCGACCCCGGCGGCCCTGGCGTTGGCCCCGGTGACCCCGAGGGCCTTGCACTCGGCGGGGGTGATCACCCCCACACCCTGGGTCCGATCCAGGAAGATCGGGTTCTCGGTGAGCAGGGTCTCGTAATCCGCCAACCCCTTGGGGACGCCTGCCAGGATCCCGGCGACGTCCTCCTCCCACCCGTCGGGGAGGTCGGCGGCGACCCCTCCGGGGCGGATGTAGTTGTGGTTCATCCGCAGGCCGGTGGTCTTCTCGAAGAAGTCGAGGATCGGTTCCCGGTCCCGGAACCCGTACAGCATCATCGACAGCGCCCCGACGTCCATCCCCTGGGTGGCGACCCACACCAGGTGGGAGGCGATCCGGTTCAATTCCGTCATCAGGATGCGGATCGCCTTGGCCCGCGGCGGCATCTCCACGCCCAGGAGTTGCTCGACGGCCAGCGAGAAGGCCAGTTCGTTGTGGAACGGGGAGAGGTAGTCCATCCGGGTGACGTTGGTGGAGCCCTGCGCATAGGTCAGCGTCTCGGCCGTCTTCTCCATGCCGGTGTGGAGGTAGCCGATCACCGGCTTGACCCTCCTGATGGTCTCGCCGTCCAACTCCAGGTTGAGCCGCAGCACTCCGTGGGTGGCGGGGTGCTGGGGCCCCATGTTGATGATCTGGGTCTCGGCGCCGGTGGGGACCCGTTCCTCGCCGATGTAGTCGTCGTCGACCAGGCTCCCCATCTGCCCGGCGAGGGCGATGCCGGCGTCGCCGGGGGCCATCTCCTGGGGGCCTTCCCCGGTCCAGCGGCCCATGCCGGCCGCCGCCTCGGTGCCCGACAGCCAGAGTTCCCGCTCCTCCAGGGCGCCGGCCGGGGGCCGCTCGACGCCGGTGGCCTCGAGTTCGCCGGTGACGATGTCGGGGGGATTGCTCATCGGGCCTCGGACTCCTTGAACTGGATCGGGACCGAGCCGACCGGGGCGTCCTTGCGCAGTGGGTGGCCCTCCCACTCCTCCGGCAGCAGGATCCTGGTGAGATCGGGGTGGCCCTCGAACCTCACCCCCATCAGGTCGAACGCCTCCCGCTCGTAGAAGTTGGCGCCGGGGAACACCCCGGTCAGCGACGGCATCACCGGATCTGGCCCCTCCAGCGCCACCTTCACCAGCAGGCGAACGGGCCGGCGCGGGTCGACCAGGTTGACCACCACCTCGTAGCGCTGCGGGCGCCGATCCAGGTGATCCACGGCGCACAGGTCGAGGAAGTAGTCGAACCCGGCCCGCCGGGCGGCGTCCACGAACCCGGCCACCTCGGCGGGGCCCACCCTGGCGATGTCGTGGCCCCGGGCCGCCTCGAACCCGGCGTTGGGGAACTCCCCGGCGAGTCCGGCCAGCACCGGGTCCTCGGTCAGGACCGCCGGAGCCTCCCCGGCCAGGGTCTCCTCGGTCACCCCGGTCTCCTCGGTCACCTGGCCGCCTCCCCGCTCATCACCATGTCGTGGAGGGTGAGGATGCCGTGCATCAGCGACTGCGGTCCGGGCGGGCATCCCGGCACGTAGACGTCGACGGGGACGATCTGGTCGACGCCCTGCACCAGGGCGTAGTTGTTGAACATGCCCCCGGTCGAGGCACAGGCGCCCATCGAGATGACCCATTTGGGCTCGGGCATCTGGTCGTAGACCTGACGGAGGACCGGAGCCATCTTCTGGGAGAGCCGGCCCGCCACGATCATCAGATCCGCCTGGCGGGGCGAGGCGCGGAACACCTCCATGCCGAAGCGGGCCAGGTCGTTGTGGGCGGCCCCGGTGGCCATCATCTCGATGGCGCAGCAGGCGAGGCCGAAGGTGGCCGGCCACATCGAACGGGTGCGGGCCCAGCGCATCCCCTTGTCGAGGGTGGTCAGCAGGATGTTGGAGTGGCCCGAGGCGGCGGCCATCAGGCGGCCTCCTCCAACTCGGGCGCCACCACCGGGCGGTAGCGCTCCCGGCGGGGGATGTTCCAATCGAGGGCGCCCCGCCGCCAGGCGTACACCAGCGTCTCGAGCAGCAGCAGCGTGAAGATGCCGACGGCGGCCACGCCCGGCCACCCCAGCGTCTCGAAGCGGACCGCCCAGGCGAACAGGAAGACGATCTCGATGTCGAAGATGACGAACAGCATCGCCACCAGATAGAACTTGACCGGGAAGCGCTGCACCGGATCCTGCAGCGGGACGATCCCGCACTCGTAGGGCTCCAGTTTCTCCGGGGTCGGATTGTGGGGGGCGATCAGGCGGGAGAGGATCAGCGCCACTCCGGCGAAGAGCATCGCCAGGCCAAACATGATCGCGATGGGCAGGTAGTCGGCCAGCGCCATGGTCTCCGCAAACCCTCGGGTACGCCCGCAGACTAGATGCCGCGGGTCCGCTCCCGAAACTCGGGGAACGGACGCTCGGCTAGGGCTCGGGACCGATCTGGACGATGCGCTCCACCATCGCGTACGCCAGTTCGGCCGGGTGGCGTTCGCCGGGCCGCAGCAGGTTCGCCATCGTCCGCAGCACCCACTCCATCAGCGACCGGGACCGCAGCCCGGTCCGGGTCAGCGTCCGCATCACCCTCGGCCTCCCGATCGCCCTCACGAACGCCCGGGCGGTCCGGTAGTAGAGGCCGTAGGTGTCGTCGAGTTCGCTGCGGTACCCCTGCAGCAGGGTCAGGTCACCTGCCGCCAGGGCGGCGTGGACGTGGCCCGCCGCCATCCGCCCCGTCTCGTAGGCGTAGGCGATCCCCTCCCCGTTGAAGGGGTTGACGGCGCCGGCGGCATCGCCGACCAGCACCCAGTTGGGCCCCACCGTGGGACCCACCGACAACGCCATGGGAAGCTTGCCGCCGCGCGGGTTGCTGGTGGCGGTCCCGGGCGAGAGTCCCCACGACGTGGGTGCGGTCGCCTCCAGCGACCCCATCAGCATCGAGGTGTTGACCTCCTTCCAGCGGTGGAAGGTCGACAGCACTCCCACCCCGACGTTCACCTCTCCGTCGCCGAGGGGGAAGATCCACCCGTAGCCGGGGACGTTGGCCCCCGCCGCATCGGTGAGGCTGAGGTGGCTCTCGATGTAGTCGTCGTCGGAGCGGGGGGATGCGTAGTAGCCGCGGGCGGCCAGTCCGAAGGGCCGGTCGAAGTCGCGGGAGGCGCCGAGGCTCCTCCCGAAGCGGGACAGCGAACCGTCGGCCACCACCACCGCCGTCGGGCGGACGATCTCGGTCTCGCCGCCGGCGGTGAGTTCGACGGCCGCCAGTCGCCCGTTCTCGACGATCGGGCGGGCCTCGGTGCCGGTGCGCACCACCGCCCCCTGCTTCTCGGCGAGGCGGACCACCTCGTGGTCGAGGTCGATGCGGCGGATCACACCGCCCCAGTCGGGGTAGAGGGGGTGGTCCGGCCAGTCGAGTTCGATCATCCGGTCCCCGGCGTAGGCCCGCAACCCGCCGACCCGGTGGAATTCGGGCACCGAGAAGTCGAACCCCATCAGCATCAGTTCGTAGATGGAGCGGGGGGTGAGGCCGTCGCCGCAGGTCTTCTCGCGGGGGAACTCCTTCTTCTCCACCAGCATCACGTCGTGGCCCCGTTCGGCCAGGTGATAGGCAGCGGCGGCCCCACCGGGGCCGCCTCCGACGACGAGGACTTCGGGGTTCGGCATGCGGCGTGAGATTAGGAGCGGACGGGGGGTTAGGGGTAGGCGGACGGGTATGCGACCGCCGGGGGACTCCTGTCAGAACCTCGCCGGTATCGACTTCACGTTTACCAGCCTCAGTCTGTGGGCTGACCTCCGACCGGGTCCCCCGCCCGGGGCCCCCGCATCGAACGCCCGCAGGCAGCCTCGCTTATAGTGCTGGCTTAGACGATCAAGGGGGGTCAACTGTGATCGCCATTCTGTGGGCCGGTCATGCCGGCCGGGCGATGGCCGGCGATTTGGCTCTGCGTGGGGCGACAGTGGCCCTGTGGAACCGCACTGCCTCCCACATCGCCGTGCTCCGTGCTCGGGGCGGTGTCGAAGTCGAGGGAGAGGTGGAGGGGTTCGGCCGCATCTCCCTCATCACCGATGACCTAGAACAGGTGCTGCGCAGCGCTCACCTGGTGATGGTCTGCGTCCCAGCCTTCGCCCACCGAGACCTGGCAGAGTGCTGCGCCCCCTACCTATGCGACCGCCAGATTGTCGTGCTCAACCCCGGCCGTACCTTCGGCGCTTTGGAGTTCAGCCGAGGCCTGCAGGCCTCGGGGTGCACGACTGGCGTTCTCGTTGCTGAGGCGGCCACCAACCTGATGACGGCCCGCTCGACTGGTCCGGCGCAGTCGCACATTGCTCGCATCAAGCACGCCGTCCCGGTGGCCGCTCTCCGGGCCGAGAGCACGCCCGAGGTGGTGACCGCCCTGGGCGAGTGGTACCCGCAGTTCACCCCCGCCGTCAACACGCTCGAAACCTCCTTTGCAAACGTGGGGGCGGTTATCAACCCGGCGATCACCCTGCTCAACGCCGCCCGCATCGAGAACGACCAGGGACGCTTCGAGTTCTACATGGACGGCATCAGCCCACGGGTCGCCGAGGTGCTCGCCGCCGTGGACCGGGAACGCCAGGCGGTGGCCGCCCTGCTCGGAGTCCAGGTGCCGAGTCTCGTGGAGTGGCTGGCCAGCGCCTACCGGGCCACCGGGAGTGACCTTTTCGAAGCGGTGCGGGCCAACGTGGGCTACCGGGGCATCACCGCTCCCTCCACCCTGGAGCACCGCTACATCGTGGAAGACGTGCCGATGAGCCTGGTGCCCATCGCATCGGCCGGCAAGGCCTTCGGCCTCAACACCCGGGCTATCGAGTCGCTCATCCTCCTGGCCGGCCTGATCATGGACACCAACTACTGGACCCGGGGCCGCACCCTCGAAACTCTGGGCATGGCCGGCCTCAGCCCGGGGGAGATCCGCCGTATCGCCGAGACCGGGGTCTGGGATGGGTGAGGGACTCCTCGTGGTGGGCGCTGCCCTGGGGGACTGCGTCCACACCGCCGGGGTACTCAACTTCTTGGCTGTGGCCCGCAGGGCCGGATGGCACACCGAGTTCCTGGGGCCGGCCGTGCGGGTCGACCAGGTAGTGCAGGCAGCAACCCGGCACCCGGACCTGCTGGCCCTGTCGTACCGACTCACCCCCGAAGCGGCGGAGCGCCTCTTCGATCAACTCCGATCCCGCCTTGCCGACGCCGGTCTGGAGGCACAGCGCCTCGTGTTCGGCGGCACCCCAGTCACCGCCGAGATAGCGACCCGCAGCGGGCTCTTCGAAGCGGTGTTCGGGGCACCTGGCGGTCTGACGGCCGAGGAGTACCTCGCCGGCGGGACACCGGCCACCGCCCAGCAGACGTGGGCTCAGACCTTGGCGGAGCGATGCCATCAGAAGGCGCCCCGGCCCCTCATCCGGCACCACTTCGGACTTCCCGACCTCGAAGCCACCGTGGCCGGCATCGAGCGCATCGCCGCCGCCGGGGTGGTGGACGTGGTGTCCCTGGGGCCCGATCAGAACTTCCAGGAGCACGCCTTCCACCCCGAGCGCATGGACCCCGCCCAGGACGGCGCCGGCGGGGTGCCCGTCCGTTCCCTTGATGGTCTGCGCCGTCTGTACGCCGCCACCCGACAGGGCAACTACCCACTGATGCGGTGCTACTCGGGCACCAACGACCAGGTGGCCCTCGCCGAGGTGCTGCACCAGACCATTCGCAACGCCTGGTGTGCGGTGCCCGTGTTCTGGTACTCCGAACTCGACGGGCGCTCAGACCGTTCCCTTGAAGCCGCAATCTCCGAACAGGGAGAACTCGTCGCCTGGTGCGCCGTCCATTCGGTGCCGGTGGAGCGCAACGACCAGAACCAATGGGGCCTTCGGCACGCCTCCGATGTAGTGCAGGTGGCCACCGCTGCCCTCGCCGCCGGCCTCACTATCGCCGCCGGGGTCACCACCTACGTTCTTCAGATGATGCTCAACAACCCGCCGGGCACCTCCCCCGCCATGGACGTCGCCAAGATGAGCGCCATGGAAGCCATGGTGAGGGGTGCCGCCGGCGAAGACGTCACCGTGCTGCGAGAACTGCGGGCCGGCCTCTTCTCCATGCCTGTCGACGAGGATCGGGCCCGGGGGCAGTTAGCGTCGGCGACCCGCACCGCCATGCTGCTCCGACCCCACATCCTCCACGTGGTCGGGCACACCGAAGCACACCATGCCGCCGGTCCTGACGAACTCATCTCATCCTGCACCCTCGTTCACCAGGTGATCGACGACGCCCTGCTCGGCCTTCCCGATGCCCTCGCCGACCGTCGGGTGGCAGGCCGCCGAGTCCACCTCATGGATGAGGCCGGCTACCTGCTCAACGCCATCGAAGACCGCTTCCCCGGCACGCTCGCCGGCGACCCCGACGCTCTCGCTGCAGCGGTACGCTCCGGCTACCTCGATGCTCCCTACCTGGCCGGGAGCGGGGTCGCCCCCGGCCGCACGGCTACCGTCGTCGACGGCGGGTGCGACGCCGTCGACCCCGACACCGGCAAGACCCTCACCGAAAAGGAACGCCTGGCTCTCTTCGCCTGACCAACCCAGCCAACCAACACGGCGCCGCCGGCATCGTCCTCCGACAAACGCCACCAATGACAGGCAGGATCAACCCCATGGCACGCTCCGGACGCAGACCCTCGGCGCAGCCCTCGACCGACCCGCTACGGTAACGTCACTCCGTGCTCGCCGCCGGGTCGGTCAGGCCGCAGTCGGCCAGCGCGGTGTCGAGGTCCTCGCCGCCGAAGCGGACCCGTTCGTAGAGGACCACGGCGCGCACCTGTTCCTCGGTCAGGGTGGCGCCGAAGGCCGGCATCACCGCCCCGCTCCCGCCGACCGGCTTGCCGGTGGCCCCGTAGGTGGCCTCGGGCCACCCGGTGCTCCCCAACGAGACCCAGTCGACATGGGCCTGGCACTGGCCCTCGGGGAACGTCTCCAGCAGCGCCCCACCCACGAACGCCGGGAAGTTGCCGGCCCCTCCCCCGTTGTCGCCGTGGCAGGCGGCACACGCCGTGAACTCTGCCTGGCCCATGGCATAGAAGTCGATGGTCTCCACTCCGTAGGGGGTGGCGTCGCAGTTGACGGCCACCCCGGTGACGGGATCGACGGCCAGGCTCCCGGCGTCGCCGCAGTTGGGCCCGTTGGGGAGGAACAGCGCATAGAGGACGGCGATGGTGGGGATCAGCACGAAGGCGGCCGCCAGCCAGCGGGGGATCGCCGCGGCGGCCGCCGCCTCCTCCTCCGACTCGAACCGCGCGGGCGCAGGTTGGGGAGCGGGTTCGAGGGCGGGTTCCGGTGACGGCGCCGCCGCGCCCTCGGTGGCGGCCGCAGCCGGGGTGGCGGTCAGGGGAATCGGGGCCGGCGTCGCAGCCGCCGGGGTGGAAGCGGGGGCGGAAGCCGGGACGGGGGCGGCTGCCGGGGACCCGATCATCTCGGCGAGCACCTCGGCGGCGGAGCGTCCCGAGGCGGCGGCCTTGGCCTCCACCGAGCGCTGCAGCAACTTGGCCGGCATCCCGGCGGCGGCGGAGGCGGCCTGCCAGTCGATCTCACCGTCGGGGCCGATCGCCGGTGCCGGGGCGGCATCGGCCACGGGAGCCGGGCCCGGAGTCGGGGCGGGTTCCTGGGCGGTG
>JAHJML010000263.1 GCA_018821365.1 Actinomycetota bacterium
CGGCGCCCTGCTGCCCTTCGCCCGCGGACACACGGGCAAGGGCAACGTGGACAAGGAGCCGTGGGCGTTCGGCCCCGAGGTGGAAGCGACCTGCCGCCTCGCCCTGCAACGCCGCTACCGTCTGCTGCCCCACCTCTACACGCTGATGCGCGAGGCGTCGCTGAGCGGCCTGCCGCCGGCGCGGCCGCTCTTCTTCGCCGACCCCGCCGACCGGGCCCTGCGCGGCGCCGACGACGCGTTCCTGCTGGGCGACGGCCTGCTGGTGTCGTGCAACACGTCGCCGGGCGCCTCGCGCGGTGCGATCCTCCCCGACGGCGACTGGCGCGCCTTCTCCCTAGTCGAGGGCGACGGCGCCGACCTCGACCTGCCGGTGCTGATGCTGGGCGCCGGCCACATCCTGCCCCTGGGACCGGTCGTGCAGTGGTCGGGCGAGCGCCCGCTGGACGAGCTCGAGCTCGTGGTCTGCCTGGACGACGAGGGGAAGGCCGAGGGCCTGCTCTACGAGGACGCGGGCGAAGGCTTCGGCTACCGCGAGGGCGCGTACCGACTGACCCGCTTCACGGCGCAGACCCGCGAAGGCGAGGTGGTCGTGAGCGCCGACGTGGTCGAGGGGAACTGGGCCCGGTCGGGACGGATGGTCACGGTGCGGCTGCTGACCGACGGCGGCGAGGTGATCGGAACGGGCAGCGAGGCGGGGCCGATCGGCGTTTCGCGCTGAGGCCGGACCGATATCGATTCCCGCTTTCGACGTGTACGCATGATCACTTGGAACGTGGACGTCATTCTCGCCGGGAACGCCGTCCCCGCGGCTTCAACACCCACCTCAGGAACCGCACCCACGCGCTCCACCGCGCCCCCGCCGGCTCCAACCCCAGGCTCCGCTCGGCCCGGTCCAGCGCATCCTCCAGCAGGGCGTCGTGCAGGGGACCGAAGACCAGCGGCCAGCTCAGCACGGCCGGGCCGCGGGTATTCATCTCCACCACGTGGCGCAGCACGGTGTGCTCCTCCCCCTTGGCCACCACCTCCAGGCGGTGGTGCCCGTCGAAGCCGCGCGGGGCCGTGAAATCGAAACGGATCGAACGGCCCGGCTCGCAGGCGCCTACGTCGTAGCGGACGAGTCCGTGGCCGCCGCGGGCGCCCACCTGCAGGGGGCGGTCGAAGCGCATGGGCGGCCAGCGGTCCGCGGGCCAGAGGGGGTCGTTCACGGAGGCGAGACCGTCGAAGAGTCGTCCCACGACGGCGGCCGGCGCATCGACCGTCCTCTGATGGATGTTGCGAACCTTCACGGTCTCTTCCCCTGGGCGTCCGCCACGTCGTCGCCGCTGCTCGCAGGCTTGGCCGACCCGGGCAGCCGTCCACGGGCGATCTCCTCCATGTCCATCTCCTCGCCCGAGTCGAGCAGTTCCCCTGTGAAATGGCTGGCGTTGTTCACGAAGAAGACCACCGGCAGCTCGCCGGCCAGCTGTTCCAGGCGGTCGGCCTGAGCCGCCTCCTCGCCCGGCACAGCGGGGTCGAGTCCCATGAAGACCACGTCCGACTCGGCGCTCTGCGACTGCATGATGTCGCGCACGCGGACGTCCTTCGGTTTCAGCAGGATCTCGAACTCGGCGTCGATGCGGATGGTGGCGAGCATGCGCTGGAGATACAGGGTCGTCTGCTCGCGCATGGTTTCGGTGGTGGCCACGCTCATGATGCGCACGTGGGCGTTGCGCCATTCGGGGTTGCGCGTCAGGAGGTAGGTCAGCAGCAGCATGAGGTCGCCGTTGCGGCGCAGTCCGCTCCACCACACGTCGATCGTGCGGTGCCTCTGCGTGCGCCGGAATAGGTGACGGGGCTTGATGCGCCCTATGATGAGGGACATGCCCAGGGCCTGCAGCTCGCGCTGGACGCCCATGAAGACCGTGCGCAGCTGGGGATCCGACGGCCAGCCCAGCATCACGGTGTTGCTGGAGATGGCCGCCATGCCGTTGGCCTGGGACACCTCGACGATGCCGCTCGCCAGATCTCCCACGATGTCCACCTCGGGGAACACGTGCAGGTTCTCCCGCTGCAGCACGTCGCGCATCCGCGCGAGCCGTTCCGGCACCTGCGAAACCGAGGTTTCGATCGACCCCTCGATGAGTTCGCAGACCGTGACCACGCCGCGACCCTGGCTGAACCAGTCGGCGAAGCGGACCTGATCGAGTTCGCGCTCGATGCCGTCCACGAAGACCAGGGTGTGCGGCCGCCAGTTGCGGGGGCTGACGGGCCGGGCGTCGAGCCTGAGCAGGGCCCAGCGGATCAGGCTCTCGTAGAGGCCGCGCCGGGCGTCGCCCCAGCCGGCGGCGCGCTCGCGCCGCGACAGCAGGAGCCACAGGCCGAGCACGATCA
>JAHJML010000096.1 GCA_018821365.1 Actinomycetota bacterium
GACCCTCGACGGTCGCCCCGGTAACCAGGGTGATGGAGGTCAGGGCGAGGATGTTCCCCTGGAACGCGGAGCCCGCGTCGAGGGTCGCCGAGCTGCCCACCTGCCAGAAGACGTTGCACGCTTGGCCAGCGTTGATGATGCTGACGACGCTGTTCGTGTGCGTGACCAGCGTGGAGTTCGTCTGGAAGATGAAGACGGCATCGGGATCACCCTCGGCGTCAAGGGTGAGCGTCCCGGTGATCTCGAATGTGCCCGAGGCCGAGTCGTAGACGCCTTCTGTCAATGTCGCCCCGCCCAGCTCGGTGGCCACCGTCGTCGCCGGTCCACTACCCGCCGCGGTGTCGTATGCGGTGACCAAGTCGTTCTTGGCCTGCTCGGCAGCAGCGTCCGCCACGTGGAGGGCGCCGTTCAAAGTCACCGACCCGAACCCGGTCACCGAGCTGCCGGGATGCAAGCCCACGTCCCCAGTGATCGTCGTCGGCCCGGTGTTGGTGATCGTCGACCCCGCCAGCACCGCATAGCTGTCGGCCGACCCCAACCCCACTGCCGTAGCGGCAAACGACATCACTGCGGTCATGAGAACGACAGACATCACAACCAGCGTGACGACCGACAGCCGCCTTCGTGACGACCGGCTGCGGACCGGAGTCAGACCCTCAAACATAGGCAAACTATACCACTCCGTCCCCCGACCGCACAAGGGCGCAAGGCGACCGTGGCCGGGGCGCCCGGGCGGTCGAGGGGGGCGGGGCCGACCTCACCTTGCCGGCGGCGTCGGAGCCTCGCAACCCCGGCGGCGCTAACGAAGATGGTCCAGGTTGACACCGCCGGCACGCCCGTCCTGGACCCGGGCTGCCGGGAATGGTGAGAGGGAGACGGCCGAAAGGTTGACGGTGGCCGACGCCACCACAAAGCCAAGGGACGTCGCCCACGATGTGAAGAACAAGGCCAAGCGCCGGTAGGTTGAGCCGCCGGTGGCGTCAGGACCGGAGTCCCGGCGCGGTAAGGCGGGGCGCCTGGTTGACGTCTAGCGGGTGATTGGCAACCTGAGAGGACGAACGCGACCTCGGAATCCTGAGCGTCATTTGGCGTTTCGAGGATCGGCATGGTTTCCTGGGTGGTTGTGGATGTAGCATCCGCGGGTCGACTTCAACCTGCATATCGTTGGCGGTACAGGGAGGCGTGATGGGGCGGTCAGAGGGTGGAACGGTCAGGGTGGGGCTGGCTGGAGTGGTGTTGGTGGGCCTGTTGATGGGAGTGCTCCCTGCGTCGGCTGACCAGTCGGACACAGAGAAGCCGAGCACCGTCTTGGGAGTGGATCCCGAGGAGATTCCGGGTTTGGTCTTGCCTGATTCGTCGCCCCTTCTGGGCGACGAATTCCGGATCGCAACTGGGGATGCGGGTGCACCATTGGTGGCCGCCGACAGCGGGCGCAAGAGGTACCTGGCCGTGTGGGGGGACGGTTGGGAAATCCTTGCGCGATTGGTGTCGGCCGGCGGTGACCCGATTTCGCCCGTGCGCAATGTCAGCGAAGCAGGAGCGCCCGATTGGGGGGCATGGCCGAAGGTGGTGTTCAACCCCACTGCCAGGGAGTACCTGGTGGTCTGGCATGACACCCGCGAGAGCGACAGGCACACCACTGTCTTCGGTCGTCGTGTATCGGCCAAAGGCAAGCCGCTGGGGAAGCCCTTTCGGATTAGCGGGAATCGGGCCATCGACTCCACCAAGTGGCTTCCGGCTGTGACCTTCAACTCAACTGCCAACGAGTACCTGGTCGTCTGGGAGGATTTTCGCAATGGGGAGTGGGAGGACATCTTCGCCCAGCGTATCTCGGTCACCGGACAGCGCATAGGCTCCGAGCGCCGCATCACCCGCGGCAAGATGGGATCCGTATATAAGCCAGATGTCACCTACAACCGCGCTAGAAACGAGTACCTGATCGTCTGGAACGACTTCACGGCGGCGACAGATAGAGCCACGTTTTCTAGAACGATCTACGGACAGCGGGTGGCCGCCACGGGCACACGAATCGGACCGTACTTCCCGATCAGTGCAGGCGGCGACTGGGACGCGGGGGCCAAGGTCACCTACAACTCCAAGAATCACCAATACCTCGTTGCTTTTTCCGCTGATAGGCCGACGACCGGCTTCGGAATGGACGTATTGGGGCAACTGGTCTCGGGCACAGGTTCGTTGATCGGCAGCGAAGTCATGATCAGTGACACGCCAAATGGAGGGGGGAGCTCGGGGGAGCCGACGATAGCCTACAACCGAAACGCCAATCAGTACTTGGTCCAGTATGACAAGGTCTTCTTTACCGACCCCAATAAGTACGCCACCATGGGACAGATTCTGTCGCGTTCGGGTTCTCCTGTCGGGCCCTCGTTCAGGATCAGTTTCAGCGTGGTGTGGGACCCGGGGTCTCGGTCGGGAGGGGTTGCCTGGAGCCGCAAGGCGAACCGCTACATCGCTACCTGGTGCGAAACGCCGGGTGTGTTCGGGCGTCTCATTGCCGGGTAGCCATTGTGAGTTCCGGAGCGGGATCGTGGTGATCGGCCGGGGACGACGACCGAGTAGTTGCAGCGGATGCGCGAGTTGGAACGCGAGAACTGCGAGCCGCGGCGGGCGAACGCTATGGCGAAATCGGCGTCGCTATCGCCGTGCAGGGTCACTCCATCGGGCGAACATGGGGATCAAGGTCTCCGGCCCTCCCAGAATGAACGTGACCCTCAGGGAGGTCGGCCCCACCGGAGGGTCTAGTTTTCAGCGTGTCGGAGAGCCGACCCGAACCCCCACGGTCAGGACGTGACAGACTCCTCACATGAAGACGATCGGGCTGCTCGGGGGGATGAGTTGGGAATCATCCGTCGAGTACTACCGGATCATCAACGAGGAGACCCGCCGCCGCCTGGGGGGGACCCACTCGGCCCGGTCGGTGATGGTCTCGGTGGACTTCCACGAGATCGAGGCGCTGCAGCATCGGAATGAATGGGAGGCCGCCACCCGGGCCATGATCGATGGCGCCCGGGCGGTCGAGGCGGGCGGGGCCGACTGCCTGGTCATCTGCACCAACACGATGCACCGGATGGCCGACGAGGTGCAGGCGGCCGTCGGCATCCCCCTGCTCCACATCGCCGACGCCACGGCTGCTGCCGTCAAGGCCGCCGGAATCACCACCGTCGCCCTGCTGGGCACCCGCTTCACCATGGAGCACGACTTCTACCGGAGACGCCTCGAACGGCACGGCCTCGAGGTGCGAGTCCCCGACGCGGCGGGCCGCGCCGTCGTCCACGGCGTCATCTACAACGAACTGGTGCGCGGCGTCGTCCGGGATTCCAGCCGCGACCGCTACCTCTCCATCATCGAGTCGCTGGTCGGGAAGGGGGCCGAGGGAGTCATCGCCGGGTGCACCGAGATCGAGTTGCTGGTGACCGCCGCCGACGTGACGGTTCCCTACTTCCCCACCACCCGCCTCCATGCCGAGGCCGCCGTCGAGTGGGCGTTGGGGAGGTAGCCGCAACCGGTGCCCGGGGCGCAAGGGCAGGGTCATTCGACTCTGGCACCCGGCCTCCACCCTTGGCATCCCGTCGCGGTCGATCGACATCCGGGAGGTTGCGTAATGGGCAGAATCGGACGACGGTCGGCGGCGGTGGCCGCCTGTACCGCGGTGATGCTGATGACCGTGGCCATCCCCACCTTCGCCACCGGCGAACCCCGGGCGGTGATCTGCAACGGGGTGAAGGCGACGATGGTCGGCACCTTGGGCGACGACGTGATCAACGGGACCGCCGGGGACGACGTCATCGTCACCAGGGCGGGCAACGACACTGTGAACGCCGGCGCCGGCAACGACATCGTGTGCGGGGGTCCCGGCGACGACTACCTGCGCGGCGAAGCCGGCGACGACATCCTCTACGGCGAAAAGGGCAGGGACAAGATCTTCGGTCACGACGGGAACGACACCATCTATGGCGGCTCCGGCAAGGATCAGATGGCCGGCGACGACGGCGCCGACACGATCTATGGAGACGACGGCAACGACTGGATCTGGGGCGGCGACGGCAACGACCTCGTCTACGGCGGCTATGGCAACAACCACATCTACGGCGAACGAGGACGAGACATCCTCTACGGCGGCGACGGCAACGACCGAATCTCGGGGGGATCCTTCACCGACTATCTCCATGGCGAGGACGGCGACGACCGACTGAGCGGCAACGCCGGCAACGACAGCATCTACGGGGGGCCGGGCAACAACACCATCTACGGGGGTCCCGGGGACGACGATCTCGACGGACACAACGACGTGGACTCCATCTACGGGGACGACGGTGACGACACCATCACCGGATGGGACGGCGCGGACCAGGTGTGGGGCGGGCCCGGCGACGACGCCATCTCCGGCGGCTATGAAGACGATGTCCTCTATGGCGACGACGGGGCCGATGACCTGAATGGCGACCAGGGTGAGGATGTGTTGTTTGGCGGCAGCGGTGGCGAC
>JAHJML010000097.1 GCA_018821365.1 Actinomycetota bacterium
CCCAGATCGTCGACGAGTTGATGGAGACCCTCCGCTACACACCCGCCGTGACCGGCCCGACCGAGGAGACGCCATGACCGAGACCACCCTGTCCGTACCCGAGATCCACTGCGACCACTGCAAGATGTCCATCGAAGGCGCCGTCGGCGCCCTCGAAGGGGTCACCAAGGCCGAGGTCGACGTGCCCGCCGCGACGGTGACCGTCACCTTCGACGCCCCCGCCGCCATGGAGGCCATCGTCGGCGCCATCGAGGGGCAGGGCTACGCCGTGCCCGACCAGGGCTGACACGGGCGAGAGGGGAACCATGACCGACCAGATCACCTTCGACGTCGAGGGGATGACCTGCGCCTCGTGCGCACTGCGGATCGAGCGCGTGCTCGGCAAGCAGGAGGGCGTCGAGGAGGCCCTGGTCAACTTCGCCGGGCAGGAGGCCCGGGTGCGGGTCGCCCCCGGGGTCGACCTCGGCACGCTGACGGCTGCGATCGAACGGATCGGTTACTCGGCCACCCTCATCGAGGAGGGCGACACCCGCGACAGCATCGTCGAGCGCTACTCGATCGAGACCCGCTATCAGGGGACGATGACCCTGCTGGCGGCGCTGTTCGCCACCCCGGCCTTCCTGCTGACCATGTTCGGACCCGATGCCCGATGGGTGATGCTGGTGGTATGGGGGTTGATCACCCCGGTCGAGTTCGTGTTCGGATGGCAGTTCCACCGCAACGCCGCCGTCAGGCTCCGATCGGGGGGCGCCAGCATGGACACCCTCGTCTCGATGGGGACCCTGGCCGCCTACGGCTACTCCGTGTGGGCCTTCTTCGCCGGGCACCCCGTCTTCTTCGAGACGGCAGGCTGGATCATCACCTTCATCCTGCTGGGCAAGTTCTTCGAGGCCAGGTCGAAGGGGCGAGCCTCGCAGGCGATCGCCGGACTGCTCGAGATGGGGGCCAAGCAGGCGTCGGTGCTGCGCGACGGCATCGAGGTGGCGACCCCCATCGGGGAGGTGGCGGTCGGCGACCTGATCGTGGTGCGGCCCGGCGAGAAGGTCCCCACCGACGGGACCATCGTCGAAGGAGGCTCCTCGTTCGACGAGAGCATGCTGACCGGCGAGTCGATCCCGGCAGGCAAAGGGCCCGGCGATGCCGTCTTCGGGGCCACCATCAACCAGCAGGGCCGGGTGGTGATCGAGGCCACCCGGGTCGGAGGGGAGACCGCCCTCGCCCAGATCGTGCGGATGGTCGAGGAGGCCCAGGCCACCAAGGCGCCGATCCAGCATCTCGCCGACCGGGTCTCCGGGGTGTTCGTCCCCCTCGTGATCCTGATCGCCCTGGCCACCCTGGCGGCCTGGCTCGTCATCGGGGGCGACCTCACCGAGGCGATGCGGGCCGCCGTCGCCGTCCTGATCATCGCCTGCCCGTGCGCCCTCGGACTGGCCACCCCCACCGCCATCATGGTGGGCGGAGCCCGGGGGGCCGAACTCGGCGTCCTCTTCAAGAACGCCGAGGTGTTCGAACGCTCCAGGACCATCGACACCATCGTCTTCGACAAGACCGGCACCCTCACCAGGGGAGCGATGACCCTCGCCGCCATCGAGGCCGACGATCCGGACCGAGCCCTGTACCTGATCGGATCGGTCGAGGCGGCCGGCGAGCACCCGGTCGCCAGGGCCGTGGCATTGGGGTCCGAGGAGCGCGGCATCGACCTGGCCACCGCCGCCGACTTCACCGCCCTCCCCGGCCTCGGGGTGAGAGGCACCGTCGACGGCATCGTCGTCACCGCCGGCCGGGAGCGGCTCATGGTGGAGTCCGGGTTAGTGGTGCCCGGCCGGTTCATCGAGGCCGCCCGCGCCATGGAACTCGGGGGGCAGACCGCCTTCCTGGCGGCCTGGGACGGCGAGGTGAGAGCCGCCCTCGGAGTCGCCGACACCCTGCGGGCGACGGCGGCCGGAGCCGTCGGCTCCCTGCGGGAGATGGGCGCCGAGGTCGCCATGATCACCGGCGACAACCGGGTAACCGCCGAGGCCATCGCCGCCCAGGTCGGCATCACCTCGGTGATGGCCGAAGTCCTGCCGGGCGACAAGGCCGCCGAGGTCGCCCGCCTCCAGAGCGAAGGCCACCGGGTGGCGTTCGTCGGCGACGGTGTCAACGACGCCCCCGCCCTCACCGCCGCCGACCTGGGAATGGCGGTCGGGTCGGGCACCGACATCGCCATCGAGGCCGGCGACGTGGTGCTGATGTCGGGCGACCCCGCCCTCGCCGCCACCGGACTGCGCCTGGCCGACGCCACCTTCCGCACCATCCGCCAGAACCTGTTCTGGGCGTTCGGCTACAACACCGCCGCCATCCCGTTGGCCGCGGCAGGCATGCTCGATCCGATGATCGCCGCCGCCGCCATGGCGCTCTCCAGCGTCTCGGTGGTGGGCAACTCGCTCCGGTTGCGCCGGTTCGGGCGGACCCGGGCCGCCTGATCGGCGGGCCGCCGGTACCCTGCCGGCACCATGAGCGCTTCCCCACCCGACGCCGCCGGCGTCACCTGGCGTCCCATAGAAGACGGCGACATCCCGGCGGTGGCGGCCCTCGCCACCGCCGTCGACGCCGCCGAGCGTCTCGAATTCGTCGGGGGGCCGGAGCACTGGAAGTGGTGGCTCGCCCAACACGACCTGGCCGTCGACACCATCCTGGCCGTCGATGAGCAGGGAACCGTGGTCGGCGTGGCCGGCAGCCACCGCACCGACACCGACGCCGGCGCCAGGGCGATCATCTGGTTCGACGGCCACCCCGCCAGGCTCGACCTGGAACCGGTGCTGCTCGATTGGGGGATCGCCACGGCCGCAGAGCAGGTGGAAGCCGCCGCCCACCCCGACAAGGCGATCCGGGTGTTCACCGAGGAGCACCGCACCCGGCGCCGCCGACTGTTGGAGGCCAACGGGTTCGCCGAGGCCCGCCGGTTCGTGGACATGGAACGCTCCCTCACCGGCCACCTCCCCGAACCCCGGCCACTGCCGGATGGGGTCGAGGTGATCCACTGGACCCCCGACCGCGACCAACCGGCCCGACTGGTCTCCAATGCCGCCTTCCGGGACCACTGGGGAAGCCTCCCGATCGACCCGGCGACCTGGGCGTCGCGGGAGATCGACGAGGAGGTGATCCGCCGTGATTGCTCATTCGTCGCCGCCTGCGGCGGCACGGCCGTCGCCATCTGCCTCGCCGAGGTGGACCGGGAAGACGACGACGCCAAGATGTGGATCGCCAGAGTCGGGACCGATCCGGAGTGGCAGCGGCGCGGACTCGCCTCGCACCTGCTGGCCCGCAGCCTCGGGGCGGGGGCGGCGGCCGGCCTCCTGACCACCGTCCTCACGGTCGACGAGGAGAGCCGATTCGATGCGACCGCCCTCTACGCCGGCCTGGGATACCGGGTGACCAATCGGACCATCGCCTATGCGTTGGGAGACCGGACGTGACCCGCCGACTCGTCTGCGCTCTCGCCGTGGCATCGGTGCTGGTATCCGCCTGCTCGAGCGGTGCCTCCTTCTCGACCAGCACCGATGCCGGGGAGACCACCACCACCCCTCCGGCCTCGACCGCCGCCCCCCCGGCCATTGCACCGGCCATCCCGGTGGATCCCGACCTGGTGCCGGAGGGAGATCCCGATCTGCTCGCCGCCCTGGTCCTGTTCCCCGGCGAACTGCCCGCCCCCTACGACGGCCTCCCCTTCGACCCGGTCGAATCCGGCTACAGCCCGGCGGGCGGCAGTCTCTCCAGCGCCCTCGACCCGGGCGACGAGGCCGACGACATCATCCGCTTCGGGGAGGTGGCCGAGTTCTCGACCGCCTACGGCGACCCCAATGTCGTCGGTGTCGCCTTCAACGCCGCCCAATTCGCCACCCCCGAGGGTGGGGCCGCCTACCTGGAGGACTGGGTGAGCGACCTGAGTTCCTCCGCCGAAGCGCCGTCGGACGTCCGCTTCGTTCTCGAGGGCTTCCACTCCGAGGTCCTCGCCGGCCTTGGAGACCAGGCGATCAGGGTCGGCTACACCGGCAGGTTCCTCCTCAGCGACGGATCCTCCTCGACCCGTCCCGGGGGGGCGGTGGCGGTCCGCAAGGGCGTTCTGGTGCTGTGGGTGTGGGGAAACGGCGCCCGGGCGGAGCAGATCCTCGACGACTTCACCGACCTCGCGGCAGTGAGGGTGGCCGCGGTAGCCGACGGCACCCTGCCGCCGCGCGACTACGCCTCGCTGGGCCTCACCGATCCACCCACGCTGGCGCTGGACTCCTTCGCCTTCACCTACGAATACGGTGTCGAGGCCGACGAGGGCAGGTTCGTGGTCCGTATCGTCGGCGAGTTCGAAGGCCCCGACCGCACCTCGTGCCGGACCACCATCGCGGTCGCCGGTCTCTCACCGATGGAGACCTATCTGATCGCAGCCGGGACCCGGGTCTGGCTCGGGGACCAGACCGGCTACCAGGAACTGCTCCTCCGCGACCCGACGGCGCTCTCGGCGCTGCGGTCGTGTCCGGGGCACCCGATCCACTGGGAGTCCACCAAACTCCACCGACTCGTGGTCGGCGACGGCGAGCAGGTGGTGGTCTCGGGAGTCGACGCCCTCCGCTCCGACCTCTCCAGGGATCACGCAGCGATGATGGCGGCCGGGTTCCTGGAAGCCGAGATCGACGAGTTCGCTCGCTACGAGTTGACCGTGGCCGCCGACGGGGGATGGCCGATCCAGTTGGACGTGGAGCGCACCGTGACCGTGGAGGCCGCCCTGCGGATGTACGGACTCCCGGTCGACGACCTGCAGTTCCCGGATGCCCCGGCGGTGGCCTACGAGCGTCTGGCGCTGAGCAGGATCAACGACCCGAGCATCCGGGTGACCCTGCCGCTGCTGGCCGGCTGACGGCGGCGGCTACAGGAGGCCGGCGATCTCGTCGGTGAGCCCGACCAGTTCGGCGGCCTGCTCGTCGGAGAGCGCCTCGATGGCATGCCCGGCGTGGACGATCACCCAGGTGCCGACTTCCACTCCCGGGACCAGGGCCAGGTTGACCTCTCGCGGCCGGCCGCCCAGGTCGACGATGCCGACCCGGGTCACGCCTTCACCCCGGGCGGAGAGCACCGGGCCGGCCACTGCGAGGCACATCAGCCCACCTCCGATTCGAGGCCGGCCAACCCCTTCATCGTCGAGGAGTCATGCATCGCACACCTCGGCGAGCACCATGCCCCTGGCCACCTCGACGGCATCGGCGACCGCCGGGCTCATCTCATGGCCGGGATGGAAGTCGGTCCCCTCGATGCCGTAGACCAGCAGCCTGAGGGGCAACCGCTCCAGCGACCTGGCCAGTTCGATGGCCTCGGCAGCTCCCATGCCGTGGGTGGATGCCAGGTTGACGGAGTGCGGGAGCGGCGTCGCGGTGGCGTCGAAGCGCCGCACGGTGCCGGCCACCGACCCCGACACCATCGCATCCACCACAACTGCCAGGTCGGCGCCACTCCAGGCATCCATGATGGCGGCGGGATCACCGTCGCTCTCCATGACCACCACTCCCCCGGGCACGGCGCCGCGCAGGGCGGCGGCTACCCGCCGCCCTGCCGCGTCGTCGCCTCTATCGGGGTTGCCGACGCCGATCACGACGACGGCGTCACCCACGATCGACCTTCAGGTCGAGGAAGTGGGTGGCACACGAGATGCACGGGTCGTAGTTGCGGATCGACTGCTCCAACTTCCACTGCAGCTGATCGTCCGGCAGATCGATGTTGTCGCGGATCACCGCCAGGAGATCCTCCTCGATCGACAACTGGTTCTGGGCGGTCGGCGGCATGATGTGCGCATCGATGATCCGGCCGTCGCTCCCGACCTCGTACCGGTGGTACAGGGTCCCCCGCGGCGCCTCGGAGGCCCCGTGGCCGACACCGGCCTTGACCTCGTAGCGCACCGCGGGCTCGTCGGGCATCTCGTAGCCGTCGATGATCCGCAGGGCCTCGTCGACGGCGTACACCGTCTCGACGGCCCGCACGATGATGCTCTGGAACGGGTTGAAGCAGGTGGCGCCCAACCCGGCGCTCTCGGCGGCCTTCCTGGCATCCGGTGTCAGCTTCTCGTAGTTGAGGCTGTAGCGGGCCAGTGGACCGACCAGATAGGCGCCCTTGCCCTTGATCACCGATTGCAGAGCGTTCGACCGCTCGGCGTGGATCTCCTGGAACACGTCGAGGTACTCGCTGATGTCGATGTCGATCCCCTTGCTCGAGACCATCCGCCCTTCGGTGAGCGGGTACTCGTCGGGGTGTGACAGGCACACCAGTTCGTAGTCCTGTTCGAGTTGCGGCATCGGCAGCGAGGCGGTCCAGGACACCAGCGCCATGGCTGCGTCCTTGGCCCACACCAGGTCCTCGACGAGCGTCTGCAGCTGGGCCTCGGTCGGCACCTTGTACCAGCCACCGACCCTGGCGTTGATCGGATGGATCTCGCGGCCCGCCAGCAGCGCCATGATGTCGTTGCCGACCTTCTTCAGCTTGAGGACCAGTTCGACCGTCTCGCGATGATCGGCCGCCATGTGGATGGCGCTCTCATAACCCAGGAAGTCCGGGGCATGGAGCATGGCCGCGTGCAGCACGTGGCTCTCGATCCACTCGCCGCAGTAGAGCAGCCGCCGCAATTCGCGCAACTGCCCGCCCACCGTGATGCCCATCACCTGCTCCATCGCATGGGAGGAGGACATCTGGTAGGCAACCGGGCAGATCCCGCAGATACGGGCCGTGATGTCGGGCGCCTCGGTGTGGAGGCGTCCCCGCATGAAGGCCTCGTAGAAGCGGGGCGGCTCGAAGATCCCGAACTCGGCGATCTCGACCTCGCCGTCGCGAATCTTGACCTTCATCGACCCCTCGCCCTCGACACGGGCGAGGTAGTCGACGTTGATCGAACGGACTCCGTTACCTGTCGGCATACATATCACCGGCCTTGCGGAACGCGTCCGCGTAGTTGTTGAAGAAGTGGAAGGCGTCGGAGACGGTCCTGGAATCCACTCCCATCTCCATCCACTGGTCGCCGAGTGCCGTCGTGTTCGGACTCTCCATGGGACCGAAGCAGCCGTAGCAGCCGCGGTTGTAGGCAGGGCAGATCGCCCCGCATCCGGCCTGGGTGACCGGGCCGAGGCAGGGAACGCCCTGAGCGATCATCACACACGGGTTGCCCCGCCGCTTGCACTCCATGCAAACGCTGTAGGTCGGCAGGATCGGGTTCCTCCCATTGAGGAAGGCCACCACCGTCTCGAGCAACTGCGCCTTGCTGATGGGGCAACCCCGCAGCTCGAGGTCCACCTTGACGTGGTCCGAGATCGGGGTCGACTCGGCCAGCGTGTCGATGTAGTCCGGGGTCGCATACACGTACCGGGTGAACTCCTCGACGTCTCTGGCGTTGCGAAGCGCCTGGATGCCGCCTGCAGTGGCGCAGGCGCCGATGGCGATCAGGACCTTCGACTCCTCGCGGATCTCCTTGATCCGTTCGAGGTCGTGCGGGGTGCTCACCGAGCCCTCGACCAGCGTCAGGTCGTAGGGCCCCTCGATGATCTCCCGAGACGCCTCGGCGAAGTTGGCGATCTGGATCGCCCCGGCGACGGCCAGCAGTTCGTCCTCGCAATCGAGGAGAGTCAACTGACAACCGTCACAGGACGCGAACTTGTGGACGGCGAGTTTGGGCAGTCTCTCAGCCATCACACCTCCTTCACAGGGAGGTACGAACGAACGGCGTCGTAGTTGAACACGGCGCCGTCGTGGCACACGAACAGATTCCCGAACTGGCAGTGGCCGCAGAAGCCCACCGCACACTGCATGTTCCGTTCCATCGAGATGTAGATCTGATCCCTCGGCACCCCGCGGTTGCGCAGTTCGGTGACGGTGAATCGCATCATGATCTCGGGCCCGATGACGAACGCAATTGCGTTGTCGGGATCGAACGGAGCATTGGGGATCAGTCGGGTGACGACACCCACCGAGCCCCGGTAGTCGCTTCCTGCGGAGTCGACGGAAACGTCGACGACCGCATCGAACCGGCTCCGCCAATCCTTCACCTCGCCCTGATACACCAGATCCGAAGGAGTTCGTGCCCCGTACAGCAGGACGAACTGGTCGAATCGCTCTCGTTGATTCAGCGCCTCGTAGATGGCGGGACGCACCGGAGCGATACCGATGCCACCGGCGACGATGACGAGATCCTTGCCTTCGGCGGCTTCCATCGGCCACGCCGTGCCAAACGGCCCCCGGACCCCGACGTAGTCGCCGAGTTCGAGGCGATGGAGTGCCGCGGTGACGGCACCCACGTTGCGGATGGTGTGGACGATGCGATCCGTCTTGGCCGGATCGCCGCTGATCGAGATCGCCGATTCGCCGATCCCAAAGGGGTAGAGCATGTTGAACTGCCCGGGCCGGAACTCGAACCCGTCGGGGGCGTCCAGTTCCAGCGTGATCGTGTCGTAGGTCTCCCGTCGCTTGGCGACGACCTCGTAAGGCACCGGCGCCATGGGATTCCGGGTGATGGTTTCAGTTGCGGCTTGCATACAAATCCAGGAGTTGGAGTCGGGTGGCCTGCAGGCGCCCCACGATGAGCCGCGCAAAGCGGACCATCATCGGGTACCCCAGGTTGGGTTCGTCGTTCATGCAATGGCGGATCGCCTCGCCGTCGAGGACGATCGCCGTGGCCGGAGTCAGCACCCTGGCGTCGAACGACCACACGTACGGCTCGAAGAGCCAGGACCAGCCGAGCACCTCGCCGCGAGAGACCGTCTGGACGATCCGCGAGCCGGTGCCCGGCGAGTAGACCTCGATGGCGACCTCTCCGGATTGGATCAGGTAGCACTTGGTGGCCTCGCCGCCCGACCGGAAGATCATCTCGTCCTCGCCCCAGCTCGCTACGCCGTCGGCGCAGGCACCTATACGGGTGACGACTTCCTCCGAGACACCCTTCATGAAGGAGTGCCGGCCGAGCTCTGCAGTGATGTCGAGGTCTTCAGACATGTGCCTTCTCCTCCATCCGGGCTCGAATCGCAGCCGCATTGGCGGTGATGTCGATGCCGACCGGGCACCAGGTGATGCATCGCCCGCATCCGACACAGCCGAGCATCCCGAACTGGTCCACCCACGAGCTGAGCTTGTGGGTCATCCACTGCCGATAGCGGGCCGCCGCACTCGGGCGAAGCGGCCCCCCGTGGATGTACGAGAACTCGAAGTTGAAGCAGGAGTCCCACCGGCGGACCCGCTCCGCTTCGGTCGCATCCAGGTTGGTGCGGTTCTCGACCGCAGCACAGAAGCAGGTCGGGCAGACCATCGTGCAGTTGGCGCACGTCAGGCATTTGCCGGCTAGTTCCTTCCAGATCGGATCGTCGAGCGACCCGGCCAGGATCTCCTTGAGGCCTTCGGTGTCGAGGGTCCTGCCCATCTCACCCGCGGCCGCTTCGACCATGGCGGCGGCCTTCGCCACCCGCCCGTCATCTGCCGGAGTCCCTCCGACCTCGCTGAGGACCGCGGCGCCTTCGTCGCTGCCGGACCTCGCCACGAAGTAGTGATCGTCGCCTTCGAGCACTTCGATCAATCCGATGTCGAAACCGCCGTCCGCTCCGGGGCCGGTGCCCATGGAGTCGCAGAAGCAGGTGCCTCCCGGTTCGGTGCAGTCCACCGAGACGAAGAAGGTCCCTGCGCGTCGTTGGGCGTAGGTGGGGTCCTGGTGGCCGTTCCCGAGGAAGACCTTGTCCTGGATCGCAACGGCAGCCAGTTCGCAGGGCCGGGTCCCGATGAACGCAAGCCGGGGTGGCGCCGCCATCTCGGCGGTCTCGAACCCGTTGTCGCTCTTCTTCCCCGACCAGACCACCGCCTCCGACGGCAGCAGGAAGGAGATGGGCGAAGTATCCGTCAATACGTACCCGAACAGCCTGCCGTCGCCTCGCTCGACAAGCCGGTACCTGGCCGCCTCCTGTTCGTCTCCGATCCCGATCGGGAGGTCGTCGGTCGACGAGATCTCCCCGTAGCTGATGATGTGCTCCTGCTTCCGGACCGTCGGACCTACCACGTGGTAGCCCCTCTCCGACAGGATCTCGATCATGCGATCCAGATCCGCCCGGGTCAGCAGAAGTGGTGTTGTTGACATCACACCTCCTCAACAGCCCAAGCTACGCAAGTAGCGTCGAGCTACCTAGGGCCGGATGGCACATTGGAAGCGGTTCCGGGTCCCTTGGGACCCTGCTGAATGGCACCGTACGATTGAAGGTGCGTTCACAGAGGAGTGACGTCTGATGCAAGACGAAGCCAAGCCGCAACCCCGGTCCGGACCGCTGCTCTTCGCCCGCTACGCCTATCCGCCCAACGCTCGGGGCTACTGCGGTCCCGCCGACAGCCGATCGCTGCTCGAGTACGGCTCGTCGGGCGTCGTGGACGGAGGCCTGGCCGAACTCGCCCAGGGGTTCAGCGGGGCGTGGCCGTACCTCCAGTTGATCGCCGCCGCCTCCGGCATTCCCGACCCACTCGACTTCCGGGTGGTCGAGGCGTACTGGATCGGGAACTCCCTGCTGGACACCATCGACGTGACCAGCCTCGGCCACGCACTGCGGGATCGTTTTGGGCCGAGGTCGGGATCGTCGTGGTCGTACCTCGCCGAGACGATCCCCGCCGGAGCGCGTCCCCACCACTCCTTCCACGTCTTCGGCATCTACCCCTGGGTCGGCATGCTGCGGGGCGAGCACGGTGACCACCCACTGGAGGTCCTGGATCGATGCCGGATCCGCAGCGGGCAGGTGGTCTCCGTCCACGGCGACCAGGTGGTGGTTCGCAGTCGCCCCCTCTTGTTCGACGGGTTCAAACTGCATCTGGGGCCCGACATGGAGGAGACGGCCGTGACCGGCCTCGACGGTTACGGGTTCGTCACCGATCTGCAACCCGGCGAGTGGGTGGCGCTCCATTGGGACTGGGTGTGCGACCGCATCACCGACCGGCAGCACCGCAACCTGGGCCGCTACACCCACCATCACGTCGACATGACCAACGAGCACCTCGCCCATCCCGGGCCGCAGATCGCCATGAGTTGATCGGTAAGCCGGGCACGCTGCCGGACATACGATGGTGAGGGGATCGCCGGCAGCCAAAGGGGGCGACGATGGCCGGAGCCCAGCACTCTCGGGTTCGGCACCTGGCAGGAGCGATCGCGCTAGCTCTGTTGGCGAGTGGATGCGGCGAGCCGGCGCTGGGACCGGGCCCGGATCCGACACCCGCCGTCCCCGCTGCCGTACCACTCGATGCTGCCGCCGCCACCGCCGACCCGGCCACGACGGCAACCACCTCTCCGACCATGACGGTGACCCCCACGATCGCACCGAACCCGGCGCTGCGCGAGGACGGAACTCTCCTTGCCCTTCCCTCGCTCGACGACGGCCACCGCGCCCTCCTGCTCACCGCCGCCGACATTCGCTGGGATCAGGTCGGTCCCGGGTGGCTGTTGATGATGTCGGGGCAATGGCCCAATCCCCACGAGCTCGTCCTGTTGGCCCCCGACGACCGTGCCTACGGTCTCGGCGGCTGGAATGCCGAATGGCTCCTGCTCGATTGGGATGGACGGCGGATTCTCTACCAGGACGAAACGAGCCTGGTGATCCTCGACCCGGTGAACGGGGCCGTGGACGCGGGGTTCGCCGCCTCTGACGGCGAAGACCTGACGTGGTTCGACGCCGGCCTGGCTCCGAACGCCGAGGCCGTCGTGGTGGGAGCAATCGGACTCATCGGAGAGGATCGCTTCTCCATCGACATCCGCACCCAGGACGGCAGCGTGACTTCGGTGCTGGTGGACCGATCGATCGAGGACTGGGGCCTCTGGCCCTCTTGGAAGCGGCACCCGGCGGACGATCTGCTGGCGGTGACCAACGACGACCTCCTCACCCTGTGGGATGGGGCCGGCGGCCAGGTCGGCCTCTTGCATCTCCCCGGGGAAGGGTGCCTGGTGAGTCGGTGGTGGACGGATGGCAGCGTCCTGGTCTCCTGCGTCGACCCGGACTACGCGATGTCCGGCACGGCGGCATGCTGGCCGGGCAGCGGCACCCGCCTCTGGCTCGTGCCGATCGACGGCGCGGCGCCCGAAGCCCTTACCCCGCCGGTAGGCCCGGGTGGTGAGGACTGCGAGGGCTACCAACCCGGCTACCTCGACGCCCTCCAGATCGGCACCGTCCTCCTGGCCGAGACCGGCGGTTGCTGCGAGTGCGGCGGCGATCTCGTGGTGGTGGAGCCTGAGGGGACCGTCATCGGCCCGACCGACAACACGGCGTTGATGACCCTGGAGTGCGCCCCGGGACTCGTCACCACCCGCAGCGGGGCATTCCTGGTGGCGGCGGCCGACGTCACCGGGGATGCACGGGACCCGGCGCTGTTCGAGATGACCCCGACACTCGATGTCCGGAGGATGCTGCCGGGCCTCGCCATCGGGCGAGTGCTCGCCTTCCCCGAGTTCGCCGCACCCTGATCCGACGCCACGACCCCGGGGCGAGCAGGCGGGTCAGGGCTGCGTCGTCGTGGTGACGGTGGTCTCGGCGCCGGTGTCGATTCCGAGAGCCACCAACTCGTCGTCGGTGAGGCAGTCGATCAGAGCCTGGGTCATCTGATCGTTGATGGCGGTGGTGTCGACGGTCTCATCCGGTATCCCCATCCACACCGTCACGACCTCCGCGAAGTTGTCGGCCTCCCCAAACGCGTCGGCGGCACAGGTGGCGCTCTCGGTGCTCACCCCGTAGATGACGAGGTCGTCCACCAGCAACAGGCGGGTGGCGTCGGCGCACGGCCCGGCGAGGGCGTCGACGAATGCGGCGTTGAACCCGGTGACGATGGTGGGGTCGCTGCCGACCACGAAGGCCTCCATGATGGTCTCGCCGAAGCCGTCCGCCACCAGAGCGGGCCCGGCGCAGACCGCCACATCGGTCGTGAACCCGAAGATCTCGATGACGGCGGGCACCGCCGAATCGATGTCAACACATCCTTCGACGACCGTCATCATCAGCGGAATCTCGCCGTCGGTCATCTGGCCGAAGATGAGCGTCGGGTCCCCGAGGCCGGCGTCGGCCGCGGCGGCAGCGGTCACCGACACCATGCGGTCCAATCCCACCGCATCGATGGCGCCCAGGGCCACGCACCCCGCCGAGGCGGCATCGAAGGGACTGGTCTCGCCGATGTCGGTGGCCAGGGCGGCAACGACCGCCTCGGTGACCGAGGCGGCATCTCCGGCCGCCGTCGTGGCGGTCGTGGTGGTCGTGGCGGTCCCACCTCCGCCGCAGGCAGCCAACCCCAGCGCCAGCGCCACGCCGAGCGCCAGGATGGACACTCTTCTCACTGTGACCACGCTCCTCCAGAGACGCTGCGATGCGGTGCCGGCACGACGGACACACGACACGAAGACCGGTGCCATGCCCGCATCCCGCAGCATGATGGACGGTTGTAAGAGATTCGCGAAGCCGGGGCAAGGAGCAGATGAGTTCTTCGGGGTCGGGCGAGCCGCAACCCGGGCGATCGGGGGCCGTCGGGAAGGGGGCGAATCGCCAGTCCATGCGGGCTGGGTACCCTGATGGCGGATGGAGCATCCGCGACTCGAAGGGGCACGGGATCGTCCATGACAGGACCACCAAGGAGCCGGGTGGGTCGCCTGATCGGCTGTTGGCTGCTGCTGGCAGGAGTGACCGCGGCGTGTTCCGGGAGCGACGCTCCTCCGGAGGTTCGCGATGCCTCCACCTGTGACGATCTGGTTGCTCCCTACCAGACCCTGGTAGGTGAGTTGGTTTCTCGAGAGGGTGACGGGGACCCACTCGCGATGGAGTTGGAGGTTTGGGAGGTCCTCACCAACGTCATCGCCTTCCTCGACGATGACGCACTACCGGGCGTTGCCGCTCTCCAGGCCGACCTCGAGACCTGGGAAGGCGTGTGGCACGTCCACTACGTCGACCACGAGGAAGCGTTGGACGAGGCGCGGGAGTCGTTCGCCGATCAGCCGGACATGGTCGAGGTGATCGAGAGTGACCCCTCGGTCCTGCCGACGTCGTTTCGCCTGGGTGTGGACTGGCACTCGATCCCCGATGTCGTCGACAGACTCAAAGAGATGCCGGAGGTGCGACAAGTGGATTCACTGAATCGCACCGTGTTCCTCCAGTATCTATCCGAGGTACGGGCCGCGCTCGACAGGACTGGTCTTGCGGAGAGAGTCGCCGCCATTGACGCCAAAGCCCGGGACCTCGGGTGCAGCATCAACGAGGTGGCCGGCCGATCGGACCTCTCGGCGCTCGACCCGGGCGGCACACTCGGTGTGGTGATCATCAACGTCGCCCGTGAGGGTTTGCCACTCGGTGAGAGCAGCCCGTGAAGGCCTCCGCGGTATCGGTCATAGGGACGACCCTGCCGATGCACGACTGCTGCGGGTGCCCCACCCGGCTGGAGATGCGGACAAGTCGGTTCGTCTCGCCGACGTACTCCGCCGGAAGGCCTCCGCCACCCGCGGCAGCGGTACGCTCACCAGATGCCTCACACCATCGAGCACGCGGTGCCCGCAGCCGTTGAGTACTGCGAACTCAGGGTTGCGGCCGGGTTGTCTCCCATGGATGAGGGGGCGGCGGCAGACGCTCTTCCGAGGTCGCTGTTTGCGGTGACGGTGCGCGACGGCGGCCGATTGGTGGGCATGGGCCGACTGGTCGGCGACGGCCTCCACGTGCAGGTGGTCGACATCGCCGTGCACCCCGGTCACCAGGGCCGGGGACTGGGCCGCCAGGTCATGGAGCACATCATGGACTTCGTGCACCGCGAGATCCCCGAGTGCGCGGTCGTCAGTCTGCTCGCCGACATCGACTGGCTCTACCAGAAGTTCGGGTTCGATCTCCCCAGACGATCGGTGGGGATGATGCTGCGAAGGAGACCCGTCCCCAAGCAATAGAGGCTTCAGCCTTCGATCGCCCACCAGTGCCGCACCCGGACCGAGATTCCATCACCCTGAGCCCACTCCGGAGCACCCGGCCGCCGCATCTCGAGCCGGCCGGCCCGGGTCTCGATGCGGTAGTCGGTGTGCGGCCCGCGGAACCAGACCGCCCCGACCTCGCCCTCCAACCCGGCGCCCGGCTCCACCCAGTCGGGGCGCACCACCACCCGCCCGGGCGGCGCCCCGATCAGCGGCCCGTCCACTTCCCAGGCGGGGCCGGTGAGCCGGGCGGCCCACAGATCGATCGGTCGGGCGTAGATCTCGTCGGGAGCGCCCGCCTGCACGATCCGGCCCTCACGCATCAGGGCCACCCGGTCGGCGATCGCCATTGCCTCGGTCGAATCATGGGTGGCGTAGATGGTGGCTGTGCCGTCGGCGGTCATCCGGGCGGCGAGCTCCTCCTGGAGGTCGGCACGGAGGGCGGCGTCGAGGTGGGCGGTCGGTTCGTCGAGCAGGTACAGGGCGGCCTTCCTCGCCAGCGCTCTCGCCAGCCCGACCCGCTGCTGCTGGCCTCCCGACATCTCGGCCGGCTTCCGGCCCGCCAGATCCGGGATGCCGACTCTGGCGAGCAGCGCCCCGGCCTCCGACGCCGCCTCGGCGGCGGGTATCCCGGACCGCTGGAGTGGGTAGGCGACGGTCTCGGCAGCGGTGAGATGGGGCCAGAGGGCGTAGTTCTGGAACACGAACCCGACCGACCGGCGTTCGGGAGCGGTGTGCCGGCCGGGGCCGGACACCGTTCGGCCGCCGATGGCGATCTCGCCGCCGGTCGGCGTCACAAACCCTGCCACCGCATACAGGAGAGTGGTCTTGCCCGATCCGGACGGGCCGAGCAGGGCGACTGCCTCCCCCTCGGCGACACTGAGGTCGACCCCGTGGAGGATCGGCGTGCCGCCCAGCGAGACGTCGAGGTCCCGTATCTCCAGTGCGCTCACGATGACGCCCCGCCCCGCCTGGCCAGCCCGAGCAACCCGCCGGCGGCCAGCACGACCAGGGTCAGCAGCACGGCCATCGCCGCCGTCACGGTCACGTCGCCGATCTGTCGCAGGTTCAGGATCACCACCGCCAAAGTCTCGCTCCCGGGACCATAGAGCAGAGCGGACATCGTCAGTTCGTGGAACGAGAACAGGAACACCAGCACCCACGCCGCCGCCACCGCCGGCCACAGCATCGGCACGACCACCGTGCGCAGCGCCGTTGCGGCCCCCGCCCCCGATGCCCGGGCCGCCCGCACGGCATCGAGGGGGAGGTTCTCGAGCGATCCGGCGATGGGGCGATGCCCCAGCGCCCAGAACTTGGCCAGGTAGGCAACCAGGATCAGCAACAGCGAGTCACGCAGCCGCGCCCCGTACGCCAGCAGCACGGCAACCGCCAGGGCCGACCCCGGGACCGCAAAGGTCAGCACCGGCACCGATCCGAGCCAACCGCGGCGCCGGCCCCTGCCGAGGGCGGCGACCGCCCCGCCCAGCGCCACCGACAGGAAGGCGGCCGCCGCCGCCAGGAGCACGCTGTTGAGGAACGCCCCGCCCGCCCCGTCGATGGCCTCGCCGAAGTTGGCGAGGGTCCAGTTGGACGGCCAGGGGGCCACCCCGACCGCCCTGGTCAGCGCCCGCAGGCAGAGGGCCACCAACGGGATCAGGCTGGTGACGATCACGTAGCCGGACAATCCGATCACCGGCCAGCGCGATGTCCACCCGGCGGCCGGGGTGCCCGCCGGGGTTCCCGTCCGCACCACGGCGCCGCCCAGCCAACTCCACGCATCGGACACGGCGACCGCCAGGAAGGTGATCCCCACCAGGGCGGCCGCCACCGCCACCACCCCGACGAACGCCTCCGGATCCGCCGACAGCGCCAGGCTCCGGTAGATGCGGGTCGTCATGGTCTCGAATCCGGCCGGGGTGCCCAGCAGCACCGGGACCCCGAAGGAGTTGACGGCCACCACGAAGGCCAGGCCCCCCGCCGAGATCAGCGACGGCCGCAACAGCGGCAACGTGATCGTCCTGAACCCCTGCCAGGCGGTCGCTCCCGAGGCGCGGGCCGCCCGCTCGAGATCGGGTTCGGCCCGCGAGGTCAGGCCGGCTGCCACCACCAGGTAGGCGAGAGGGGCGGTGTTGATCGAGATCACCACGACTACCCCAAGGGGACCGAACAGGCCGGGGAGGTCGATCCCGAAGAGATCGTCGAGGAGGCCGGCCGGTCCGAACGCCTCCGTCCACCCGAGGGCGGACACGAAGGGAGGAATCAGGATCGGCAGCAACATCCCCACCCGCAGCCAGCGCCGCCGCCCCGCCGCCGACCTCTCGGTGACCAACGCGGCGGCCGTCCCCACCGTCAGGGCGATCGCGGTCGCCGCCGCCCCGGTCCACACCGTGTTCCACACCGCGGCGGGGGTGCCCCTGCCCCGCAGTGCATCGACGAAGGTGCCCCAACCCTGGTCGAAGGCGGCGCGCACCAACTCGAACAGCGGATAGGCGATGAGCACCACCAGCAGGGCCGCCAACCCGAGGAGCGCCGTTCGCTCCCGGGCCGGGCGCGAGAGTCCGGTCACCCTCCGAACACTACGAGGTACTCGTTGAGCAGTTGGTCCCGGAGTTCCACGACCCGGTTCCAGTCGGGGTAGACCAGGCCGCCGGAGCGATCCCAGGCGACGTCCTCGCGGATCGGGCGCCAACCCGTCGATGCGATGGCCTCCTGCCCCGCGACACTCAGGACGTGCTCCACAAAGTCCCGAGCGGCAGCCTCCCCGGCGCCGCCCGCCACCACTGCGATAGGGCTATAGATGCCGATGGCGCCGGGGGCGGGACGGGTGATGGCGATCGGCGACCCCTTGGCAATCGCGTCACGAGCCGAGGATTCGAGGGTGATCCCGGCGGCGAACCGCCCTTCGGCGACACCGGTCACGACCTCGCCGGGAGACGGCACCTGGACCGCCCCGTTGGTGGCCAGGCGCCGGTAGAAGTCGAACCCGTATCCGGGGTCGAGTGCGAACCACCCCAGGGCGCCGAGCGCCGATCCGGCAAACCCGGGGTCGGGGATCGCCACCCCCGCTGCGTACGCCGGGCCGGTCAGGTCCTCCCACGAGGCAGGCGCCGGCACGTCGAGGCCGTGGACCGCCACCATCGTCAGCACCCTGGTGCCCCACGACGAGTCGGTCCGGAACTCCTCGGGCACCGCCTCCAGGCTGGCGGGTGCCCAGGCGAGCAGCAGGCCGTCGGCGGCGTACTGGCCCATCGAGAGCGGGTCGGTCAGCCACAGCACGTCGGCGGTCAGGCCCCCCTCTCGCTGCTCGGCGGCGATCCGGGCGGTCAATTCGCCGGTGGGGGCGCGAAACACCTCGACCTCGACGCCGGGATAGGAACCCTGGTACCCGGCCACCACCGCGTCGAGGGTCTCCTGGGTGACCGAGGTGTAGATGCGAAGAGTTCCGCCGGGATCGTCGCCGCAGGCAGACAGTGCCAGGGCGGCACCAACCAGGATGCCGAGGAATCGGGATCGCATGAGCCAGCAACCTAGCGCTCCCCGGCAACGATGGGGTCGCGGTCGGTAGCCTGTCGGTATGGATGCGATCCGCCGCATCGCCAGGCCCGTGCTCCGTTCGCCGTGCGCCGTGATGGCGTTCGAAGGGTGGAACGATGCGTCCGACGCCGCCTCGGGTGCGGCGACCTTCCTGCTGGGCCAGGTCGATGCGGAGCCGTTCGCCGTCATCGAACCCGAGGACTTCTACGACTTCCAGGCCCATCGCCCCCAGGTCGTGATCGACCAGGGCGGCACCCGCCGCCTCACCTGGCCGACGACGGGCGCCTACGCAATCGATCTCACCCCCCAGCCCCGCGATCTGGTGGTGGTGACGGGTGACGAGCCAAACCACCGTTGGAAGACCTACACCAGGCTGGTGGCCGCTCTGATGGCCGAGTCGGATGTCGAGATGGTGATCACCATGGGAGCGTTCATCGGCCAGGTGGCTCACACCCAGCCGGTTCCGATCGTGGCGGTCGCCACCCGCCCCGAACTCCTCGTCGAGCACGACCTCGCCGCTTCGTCCTATCAGGGCCCGACCGGGATCGTCGGCGTGATGCTGGAAGCGTGCCGGGAAGTCGGCATTCCGGCGGTGAGCCTGTGGGCCGCCACCCCTCACTACCTGGCCGCCAATCCGAACCCGATGGCGATGCTGGCCCTGCTGGACCGGACCGCAGCCGTGGCGGGGGTCAACATCGACACCACCGAGTTGGCCGCCGCCGCCGCCGACTTCCAGGGACGGGTCGATGCCGCCCTCACCCACGACGGGGACTTCGCCGCCTATGTGCACGAACTCGAGGGCGAGTCGGTGGACGAGCCGATCGATTCTGCCTATGCGGGCGGCATGCTCGTGTCGGAGATCGAGGACTACCTCCGCGACGGGGATTAGCCAAACTGGGCGGCCGGGGGTGCCCGCTGCCGCGGTTGTCGGCCGAATAGGGCATGATGGAGCACGGCATGAACCGAAGCCCCGACCGCGGACCCAATCTCTTCCCGCGGAGCCGACCCTCTTGACGGCAACGACCGCCGCACCAGGAGCCTCGATCGGTCCGCGACCGCTGGGGGCGTGGACGACCGTCTGGACGCGCGGCGAGGGATGTGAGGAACTCGCCAGGTCCCTGGCGCATGGGGACCCGGTCCGTATCGAAGGGGACCTCCGGGCGGCGTGCATCGCCGCCAGAGCAGAGGTCCTCGTCACCACCAAGCTCACCTCCTTCGACCTGCTGCGGACCGTGGTGCCCTACCACGTCGACCTGGCCGGGGCAGGGGCTGTGGTGGCGGCCGTCGGATCAGGTCCCCATTCGGTGCTGGCGGCCCGGGTGGCGGCCCGGCTCGCCGAGCACCTCGGGGTGGAAGGCTCGTTGATCTCGGTCTCCCCAACCGCCGAGCACGATGCCGGCGCCCACCGAGCACTGGAGCGCATCTCGGCCGAGGTGCCCGGCATCCCCTACACGCTCGTGAGGGAACCGAACGCCCGGGCACTGGTCAACGACTTGCCCCCTGATGCGCTGCTGGTGATCGGGGCACCCGGCGGCTCCTGGCTGCAGCGGCAGTTCTTCGGGCCTGGTCACCAATTGGTGGTGGCGGCCCGGACCGGCGCCGTCGTCGTCCGGGATGCACCGCTCCGGTGCTTCCACCGGGCTGATGCGCCCGCCGCCCTCGGGGCCGGGTTGCTGGTCGCCGACGCCCTGCTGCTGGCAGTCCATCCGGTGACGGCGGTGGTCGACGACGGCGCCCTGGTCGGCATCGTTCGCAGCAGCGCATTGGCATCGGCCGCCCCCGGGGACACCGTCGAGTCGATCATGGAGGATGCGGTCTTCCTGAGCATCGACGACCCCATCGAAGCCGCCGGGGATCTGGCCGACTTCCTGGACGGTGCCCCGATCCCGGTGGTCGACGGCGGCGGGCGCCTGGTCGGGTCGCTGACCCCGCCCGGCTAGCCGGCCGCCCATTTGGCGTCCGTCTGGTCGAACGAGGACGCGCTCGACCCCCTCGAGATCAAGGGGGCGAACGGACTGGGCGGCGCGTACGGCGCCGGGCGGCTACTTCTTCCGCTTGTGGCGGTCGGCGCGAAGACGCTTGCGGTACTTGTGCTTCGACATCTTCTTGCGCCGCTTCTTTACGAGTGAACCCATGGATCCTCTAGTTGCGGGGCGCTAAGCATGGCCGCCCGGGCCTCACTGCGCAACCTCGCCTACCCTTCATCCGCATGCGACCACTGATCGGGATCACCGCCGGACACCGCAGCATCACCTCGGCGGGCGCCGATGAGCGCGCCCATGTCCTCTATGCGGCCTACACCAGGAAGGTGCGGGAGGCCGGCGGCCTGCCGGTGATACTGACCCCCGTCCCCCAGGAAGACGTTCCCGGCTTGCTCGATCGGATCGACGGCCTGGTCATGACCGGAGGCGGCGATGTCGACCCGAATCGATATGGCGGAACCACCCATCCCGCCGTCTACGGGGTCGATGCCGAGCGAGATTCCTTCGAACTGGCACTCGCCGACGAAGCGGCGTTGCGCAGGCTGCCGATGCTGGCCATTTGCAGGGGCATGCAGGTGGTGAACGTGGCCCGGGGCGGAACCCTCATCGAAGACATCGCCACCCACGACCCCGAGGCGCTCCCCCATCAGGTGACCGGCGAAGCGGCCTATCAGGGCGTCCAGGTGGTGACGGTCGCCGAAGGGTCCTCCACAGCGGCGGCACTGGGGGCCACCACATTGCGGGTCAACTCGGTGCACCATCAGGCCGCCCGCGACCTGGCACCCGGCTTCCGGATCACGGCCACCACCTCCGACGGGATGATCGAAGCCTACGAGCCGATCGATGCCGCCTGGCCTCTGCTGGCCGTGCAGTGGCACCCGGAGTGGCTGACCGGGGACGACTCCTCGCATCGGCTCTTCGCCACCCTCGTCGCGACCGCCGGCCGAGCCATGGCATCGGGGACCGCTGGGGCGCTTCCCTAACCGAGCAGGTAGACCCCCATGGAGCCTGATGCCTCCCGGACCGAGGCGATGATGTCCCGGCCGGAGGCCCCCACCACCGCGGGGACGCCTCCCGATCCGAGGAACTGGCGGTAGTTGCGGTAGTGATCGCCGCCGGCGATCCGTTCGATGGCGGTGGCGAAGGTCCGGATGACCCGGCCCCTGATGGTGCCGTCGGGCCGGGGGTGGTGGTCGATCACCAGCACCCGGCGGGCGACCCTCGACATCTCGCCGAGCGCCGACGCCCGATCCGGCGGGGCCATCTCGTGCAGCATCAGCATCCCGATCGCCAGGTCGAAGGCGTCGTCGCCAAACGGAAGACGGGTGGCATCCGCCTCCCGAAGATCGGCGGCGGGACCGAGACGGAATCGCGCCCTGGCGATCATGTCGGCGTTGAGATCCACCCCGGCGACCTCACACCCGGCGGCGGCATAGAGAGCCAGGTGGGTACCGGTGCCGCAGCCGACATCGAGCACCCTGGTCCCGGGTTGCGGATCGATCAAGCGAACGCCGGCCTCTCGGAACCCGCGCACCAACGGCTCCAGGAACGTGTCGTACACACGGGGGAACCAGGCCACGAGAGCCATTCTGGCGCGGCGTAGCCTTGGCGAAGGTCATGGCGAAGAAAAAGCCCCGGGATCTCAGGTACCGGCCGGTCTATGCCGTGGCGCTCGACCCATCCGGAACCTGGCGGGTCACCGGATGCCGGGGGCGGAGAGGACGGGGCGGCTTCGCCGATCGGGCCGATGCCGTCGCCCATGCCGAGCACCTCGCTTCCGGCCATGTGGTCGCCCAGGTCCAGGTGTTCGACGCCGACGGGAGCCTGGTGTCGGACCGGGCCTTGTTCGATCCGGAGATGCGGCAGGCTGCCGAGGCGTTCCTCGAGGCCTACCTGGCCCCGTTCCGGGACATCGCCTACACCTCGAACCTCCTGGAAGGGTGGGAGTACGCCGAGAACCTCGACCTGCGGATCGGAGACGATGTCGTGCGCCTCAGCCTGAGCGCCCACGAGGGCCAGATGTACGACGAGATCCATGTCAGCGGATCGATCTGGGACGAGTTCTTCGGACCCAAGATCGCTGAGGACGCCTTCGTCCTGTGGCCGGGCGAGTGAGGTGGGGCTGGCTCAGGGTGTGCGAGGGTCAGTTCTCCCACGGCCTGGCCGCCTACGGTGTCTCCCGGAACGAGTCGAGCATCGTCTCGAAATGCTCTTCGAGTGGGCCGACGTCCATCGCAACGAGAGTGATGACCCACTGCGTCGAGTCCGTCAAGAGCCTCACAGTGATGCCCTCGTTTCTGGTGTTTGGCAGTCCGCAGTACACGATTACCGCCTCGCCTGCTGGAAACGTCCGAATCTCGGACTCGATGTCCTTTGCGTCCCAGAAGTCCTTGACCTGCTGAACCGTTACGGACTCCACCTCCGTCACGGTCAGGCCCGGTAGTGGCAACTCAATGATGCTGATGTTGTCAATGGAGCCTGGCTGTGCGTTGGTGTTGATGTTGCCAAAGGAGCCGGGGTGTGCGCTGAGTTCATCGAAGGCAAAGAGCCTGGCGCCCTGATCAAACATGGCGATCACCCACTGCTCAAGCGCTTCCGAATGCTCACCGGTGCCCTCCAGCATCGATCCGAAATCCGCATCCGAATGTGTCAAGACACTCCACTTCGAGGGCAGAAGCATCTCGAAGCCATCACCCTCGTACTGCTCTAGAAAGGCCGATTGTGATGAACCGACAACCGGCGCAGACGAGGGGTTCGTCGGCGCACTCGTTGTCGCCACACTCGAACCCTCACCCGAACAGCCTGAAGCCATGAGGAGTGCCACCGTGACAACCAGGGGCCCTCGCCAGCGGAGTTTCGTAATCACAAAGTCAACCTACCAGCCACGCAACCCCCGCCATCATCCCCCCAAAGAGGGGTGACCTTTATCAACAGCACCCCAGGCTCCGAGTGGCTCATCTGACGGGTTGCCGATGCAGCGGGTCTCCCGGCGATGTCCACCGGCCGCTTCACAGACGCATCCCCTGGCGGTATGCTGTTTGCATGACACAACTCGTGACACGCATCGACGCCGAGCTTGTCCGGAATATCGACCGCCTGATCGCCGACGGAATCGCCGAGTCACGTTCCGATGCGGTCCGCAAGGGCCTCCGTGCATTGATCGAGCAGACTCGCCGTCGCACCACCGCCGAGGCGATCATCGCCGGGTACACCAGCCGTCCACAGACCGACGAAGAGGTCTCCTGGGCCGACGAGGCGACGCTGCGGATGATCGCCGAGGAGCCATGGTGACACCCCGCCAGGGAGAGATCTGGTGGGCCGAGGCTGAGGACAAGCGGCGGCCCGTGCTCGTGGTGACCAGGTCGGAGGCGGTTCCCGTTCTCAAGTGGATACTGGTTGCGCCGCTCACCCGCACGGTTCGCGGCATCCCCACCGAGATCTCACTCGATCAGGACCATGGTCTCGACGCTCCGTGCGCGGCGTCATTCGACAATCTCCAGCCGATCCGACGAACCTTCCTGACCTCGCGAGTCGGCACGCTGCCGCTTGCCCGACAGCAGATCTGCCGAACCCTCGCCGCCATGGCCGACTGCTGACCGTCCTGCTCGGTACACACCAACAGCAGTTCCTCGGTGTCGAACCCGGATGAGTGACATTGCGGCGCGTCACCCCAGGATGGCAGACTGTCCATTGGGTACTATCCGGGTGTGTCGCGTGATCCCTGCGAACTGAGACCGTGCGAGAAGGACGGTTGGCTCACGCGGGGTATCGCTGGCGCATCTCAATGGTGGTACTGCCGCCTCTCCTGGAGTCGGGGTCGGGGGGAATCCTGGGTCGTCGGTTGGGTCGTCGGCACCATCGTTCTTGGCTTGGTGGCCTCCAGGTGGAGCTCCGGATGGCTCTTCATCGCGATGGCTGTTCCGATCGGGTATCGCACCGTCGACCTGTTTGCCTTCCACGCCCGCCTCCTGACCTTGCCCGGCGCACCACGTGGAATCAGGCCTCGGCGGACTCTTGTCCTCGAAGCTGTGAGTCTCGTCCAAGTGATCGCAAGTGTTGCTTTTGTGGATGCGTGGCGAAACGGCGCCCCTTGGCACCACGGGTTCGAGCACGGCGCCAGGATCGTGCTTTTTCAGGGTGGCATACCCACCACGGAGCCACTCACGCGGTGGCTAGTGAACGGTGCGGGCGTGGTCTTGTCGCTGATGATCCTTACCTGTGTGATCTCCACGGCAGCATCGCGTGTCTTCCCCGGCGATGGTGAATAACCGCATCTCGTACCCATTCCATGTCGATTGAGGTATGTGCTTAAGAATCGCCACCCCAGGGTTGTCGGATCACAGGGTTCTCCCGTATGACATATCGTGATACGATTCCATCATGTCACAGGCGATATCCGTTCGACTGAACGACGAAGCCCTGCGAGCCCTCAATCGACTCGAGGCGACCGGCGTGAGTAGATCTGAGGCCATCAGGGTCGCACTGATCCAGGCTGCCAGACAGCTCCAGGGCCGGGAGGCCTTGATGGAGGAAGTCGCCGCGTTGGAGGCAGACGAGGCCGACCGAGCCGAGATGCTCGCCGTCGCAGAACTCATGGAGCAACTGCGTGCAGCGGGGTGACATCCTCGCCTTGAGGCTGCCGAAAGGTGTCGGGCACGAGCAGCACGGGCGGCGGTTCGGGGTGGTCGTCCAAGCCAATGCTCTCCTGCCGCGGTCGGTAGTACTCATTGCTCCGACCTCGCAAAGCGCCCGGGCAGCGTCCTTCAGGCCGGAGATCAAGATCGATGGTGAGCGCACCCGGGTGCTCGTCGAACAGGTCGGGGCGGTGGACGTCCAGCGCCTCGGGGATCTGGTCGGCAGGCTCGATCCCGAGGAGCAATGGGGTGTGGACACCGCCCTCCTCACCGTCCTCGGTCTCGACTGACCCGACCTCGGGAGGGATGACATTGCGAATCATCACCCCAGGGTGACGCTTCTCACCCGGCGACCCCCATCTCCCCCACCCCGTGGGGGAGATGGACCCGGCCGAGCAGGCCGGGGCCAGAGGGGGGCGGTGCTCATCCAGGGGCGCGCACGGCGCGCCACCAGAGGGCCTGCGCTCCCCCTCTGCCCCCTCCGAGGGCATCTCCCCCGGGGCGCGCTACCAGAGGGCCTGCGCTCCCCCTCTGTCGCCTTCGGCGACATCTCCCCCACAGGTGGGGGAGAGCACCGTGCCCCCCCTCCCCTCCGGAGTCCGGCCGTTCAGTACACGATGTCGAGGGCGAAGCGGAGCGCCCCGTCGAGTTCGGCACGCTGCTGAGGGCCGAGGACTCCGATCGGCTCCCGATCCAGGCTGGCCTTGGGCACGGTGAGGATGCTGTCGCAGGTGATGGCGCCCATCTCGGGGACGCCGTGGGCGGGCCCGACCTCGACCTCCGATGCGATGCCCCGAACCGTCCGGGTGATCGGGGCGCAGGTGACGGTGGAGAGGACCCCGATGGCGGCATCTCGGGTGAGCACACACACCGGGCGGCGGCCGGCCGGTGGCCCGAGGTCGGCCCAGTAGATCTCGTTGCGGGCTACCACGGCGGGGCGGTCTCGGCGGCCAGGCGGCGGGCCGCCTCCACGAGGATCGGGTCCTGGGGCCATCTCAGATAGGCGTCCACGAGTTCCCGTTCGGCCTCGTCGATGCGTTCGGCCTCCAGCACCGCCAGGGCGCCGCGGCGGAGGAGTTCGGATCGGCTCAGTTTCAGCCGCTCCGCAAGCCGGTCGAGGGACGCCACCAGAGCGTCATCGAGTTGCACGAGGACCTGTTTGCGAGGCATGACCATATGGTAGACCATATGGCCTTCGGCAACCGGTGAGAAGAGCCTCCCGCCCCGTCAGTCCCAGGGTTTGTGGGCCGGGGGGTTGCGGTAGTCGGCGAACTTGTCGAGGACTTCCTGCATCTCCTCGTCGGTGAGCACATGCGGTTCGCCGGCCGCCAGGGCGGTGAGGTACATCCGGCAGAGCATCTCCACCTCGATCGCCAGTTGGGTGGCCTGCTCGAGAGTCGCCTCGACGGCGACCATCCCGTGGTTGGCGAGCAGGCAGGCGGTGCGGTCCTCCAGGGCCCGCTGTACGTAGTCCGACAGCAGTTGGGTCCCGAAAGTGGCGTAGGGAGCGCAGCGGATGGTGGTTCCCCCGGCCACGGCCACCATGTAGTGGAAGGCGGGCACTTCCCGCCGCAGTGCCGCCACCGCGGTGCCGAAGGGGGGATGGGTGTGGACGATGGCCCCCACCTCGGGCCTGGCCTTGTAGATGTCCAGATGGAACCGCCACTCACTGGAGGGGCGCATCCGTCCCTCGGAGGCCCCCTCCATGTCCATCTCGACGATCTGGGTGGGTTCCAATGCGTCGTAGCGAATGCCCGACGGGGTGATCAGGAACCAATCGCCAAAGCGCACGCTGACGTTGCCGGCCGTCCCGGTGTTGAGCCCGCGGTCGAAGAGGTCCCGGGCCGCCAGAACCAGACGCCGTCTCAGGTCATATCGGGAAACAGCGATGCCAGGCCCTCCCTGCTCGCCGGGGCGACGCCCCGTTCGGTGATGATCCCGGTCACCAGTCGGGCCGGGGTGACGTCGAAGGCGTAGTTGCGGGCCGCCGTGCCCGCCGGGGTGAGCCGCACCGTCACCACGCTCCCATCGGGCGCCTGCCCCCGGACATGGGTCACCTCGGCGGCGTCCCGTTCCTCGATGGGGATGGCGGCCACCCCGTCGGTGATGCTCCAGTCGATGCTCGACGACGGCAGTGCCGCGTAGAACGGCACCCCGTTGTCCCGAGCCGCCAGTGCCTTCAGGTAGGTGCCGATCTTGTTGCCGACATCGCCCGCCGCCGTGGTGCGATCACTGCCGACGATGCACAGGTCCACCATCCCGTGCTGCATGAGGTGGCCGCCGGCGTTGTCGACGATCACCGAGTGGGGCACTCCCCGATCACCCAACTCCCACGCCGTCAGCGACGCTCCCTGGTTGCGGGGCCTGGTCTCGTCGACCCACACGTGGATCGGGATCCCGGCCTCGAAGGCCTTGTAGATGGGGGCGGTAGCCGTCCCCCACTCGACGGTGGCGAGCCACCCGGCGTTGCAGTGGGTCAGCACCTGCACAACACCGGTCCCTCCCTTGGCCTCCCAGATCTCCTCGATGATCCGCAACCCGTGATCGCCGATCGCCGAGCACATGGCGGCATCGTCGTCGGCGATGTCGGCGGCCGCCGTGTAGGCGGCCTCGGCCCGGGCGGCGGGGGGCAGCAGCGCCATGGCATCGGCGACCACCCCGACGGCCCAGTGGAGGTTGATGGCGGTCGGCCTGGTGCGCAGCAGCCGCGCCGCGGCAGCCTCCAATCCGGCATCGGAGGGATCGGCGGCCATCCCGAGCGCCATCCCGTAGGCGGCAGTCGCCCCGATCAAGGGGGCGCCCCGCACCACCATCGTCTCGATGGCAACCGCGGCGTCCTCCACCGTCTTCAGATCGAGGGTCTCGAAGGCGTGCGGGAGGAGGGTCTGGTCGATGACCACGACGGTGCGGCCATCGTCGTGCAGCCAGATGGTGCGGGTGGGTCGATCGCTGCTCACGTCCGTCCAGTCTGCCACGGCCGGGACGGTGCTCCCCGGCTCACCAGGTGGGGCGGGTCAGCACGCCGCCGTCCACCACGAGGTCGACCCCCGTGATCCAGCGGGCCAGGCCGCTGCACAGGAACACGCAGGCATCCCCGATGTCCTCGGGGGTGCCCATCCGGCCCAGCGGCACCGCCGATTGCCAGCGCGCCACCCCCTCCGGCCAGTCGTCGGCCAGGCCGGGCCGATCGATCAGGCCCGGCGACACCGTGTTGACCCGGATGCCGGCCGGCCCGTATTCGAGGGCGGCCGCCCGGGCGTGCATGATCAGCGCCGCCTTGGCGGTGGCGTAGTGGCCGTGGAAGGGTGCTGGTTGCCTCCCCTCGATGGAAGCGATGTGAACGATCGACCCGCCGTCGCCCTGCACCTCCATGACGGCGGCGGTCGCCCGGGTGAGGCGGTGGACCGAGGTGAGGTTGGTGTCGATCATCTCCGCCCAGTCGGCGTCGTCGAGATCCGCCAGCGACGACCTGGTCTGGATGCCGGCGTTGTTGACGAGTGCATCGACCCGGCCGAACTCCCCGAGAGCCGCTCCGAGGACCGCTCCGGGACCCCCCGGGGAGGTGAGGTCGGCTCGCACCCACCGCACCGTCCCATCCGGCGAGCCGAGGCCGCCCGTGTGCCCATGAGCGACCACCGAAGCACCCGCCGCCGAGAACCTGCCGGCGATCCCGGCACCGATGGTTCCGCTGGCGCCGGTGACGATCACCACCCGGCCGGTGAGGTCGAGCATCGCGGCGGGGGCCGTCATGGCGAACCCTCCCTCGTCAGGCGAACGATGTCGGCGGCCGCTTGTGGGTACCGCTCGATCAGATCGTCCCGATCGCCCAGTTCGAATCCCTCCACCCGGTAGCCGGGCGCCATGGTGGTGCCGACCAGGGACCACTCGCCCATCGTCTCGGCCCCCATCCAATCCCCGGTGGGAACCACGATGCACGGACGCTCCCCGGCCCCGAGATCATCGCCGAGCATGGGCCTGCCGACCTTGCCGTCGGCGTGCAGCAGCACCAACCGCACCGGATCACCCGCATAGTGATGCCAGATCTCGGGGCCGTCGAGGCGGTGCATCGCCGAGAAGTCGCCCGGTTGCATCAGGAAGTAGATGGCGGTGCTGAGATCGTCGATCCAGGTCTGCGCCCACATGCCTCCCTCATGGGGAAGCGGTGCCAACCCCAGCAGGGCGGCGACCTCCGATCCGTCCATGAGTTCCTCCAGGTGTGCTGCCCTCGAAGCTAGTGGGGCCGGGGGATCGCCGCCGATTCGCCGGCCGCGAGTAGGGAATGCCCCCCCGGTACACTCCCGGGGTCACGGAGACCCAGGTGAGCGGCCGACGTCGATCGCAGGCTCCCGACAGACCCCAGGAGACAACATGATCGACAACGCCGTCTTGCGGGGAATCCGCCAACGTCGCAGCATCCGCAACTTCACCTCCGATCCCGTCACCGATGAACAGGTCGAGGCCATCCTCGAGGCGGCCCGGTGGGCACCCTCGGGCCTCAACTCACAACCCTGGGAGTTCATAGTGGTGCGCGACCCGGCACTGCGGGCCGGTCTGGGCTCCATCCTCAAACGGGTCACCTTCGCGTGGGGCGGGATGGCCGCCGCCCCGGCGTCGATCGTGGTCGCGGTGGATCAGACCCGCGACCCCGACCACTTCGTCGAGGACGGGGCGGTCGCCGCCCAGAACATGTGCCTGGCGGCCCAGAGCCTCGGGCTCGGCTCGGCATGGGCCGGGGTGTACGCGCCGCGCAAGACCCGCAACAGCGTGGAGACCGCCGTCTCCGCCCTGGTGGGGCTTCCGCCGACTTGTCGGGTGATCGCCGTGGTTCCGGTCGGCGTCGGGCGGCACTCGACGACGGCCACCCGCCGCTCCCTGGCTGAGATGACCCACCTCGATCGCTACACCGCCCGCCGGCAACCCGACCCCGAATGGTCGCCGGAGCCACCCTCCGACGACGCCCGCGAGTTCCCGATGATCGTCAAGAGCCCATCCCTCACCGAATCCGGGCGGATCGCCTGACCTCACGGCCCCGAAAGCCTTGTAGATGGGGGCGGTGGCCGTCCCCCACTCGACGGTGGCGAGCCACCCGGCGTTACCGTGGGTCAGCACCTACACCACCCCGGTCCGTCCCTTGGCCTCCCAGATCTCCTCGATGACCCGCAACCCGTGATCGCCGATCGGTGCCCGGCACGGATCGGCCGGTCCTGAAAGGCTGCCGGATGCCGGCGCCGGCGGCGCTCGGTACGATGCCACCGAATCCCGGGAGGCGGGCTGCGTGGAGATCACCTTCGTCCTGATGGCGTTCGGCCTCGGCATGGCGGCAGCCTCGGTCAACCTACCGCCGCTGGTGGGCTACCTGACCGCCGGCTTCGCGCTGCACGGCCTCGGCTACGAGAACACCGGCGCCATCGACCTGCTCGCCGACCTCGGTGTGCTGCTGTTGCTGTTCGGCATCGGCCTCAAACTCCGGCTGCGGACGCTGGCCCGCCCCGAGGTGTGGGCGGGGGCCTCCATCCACATGATCGTCACCACGGCGATCCTCGGCGGAGTCCTGCTGGCGATGGGCGCCGCCGGCCTCCCGATGGTGGCGGGGATCACCGTGCGCCAGGCGGCGGTGCTGGGGTTCGCCTTCTCGTTCTCCAGCACGGTGTTCGCCGTCAAGGCTCTGGAGGAGCGCAACGAGGTCGCCTCGCTCCCCGGTCGGATCGCCATCGGCATCCTGATCGTCCAGGACCTGCTCGCCGTGTTGTTCCTGGCCCTGTGGGTCGACGAACCACCCACGTGGTGGGCGATCCCGGTCGTCGCCGGACTGATCGCCCTGCGTCCGGTGCTGGGATGGATCTTCGACCGGGTGGGGCACGGTGAGTTGCTGGTCCTGTTCGGCTTCAGCCTGGCGATCGGGGTGGGGCTCGGGGCGTTCGACGAGGTGGGGCTCAAGCCCGACCTCGGGGCCCTGCTGGCCGGCCTGGCGCTGGCGAACCACCGGCGGGCCTCGGAACTGTCCGACCGCCTGCTCAGCATCAAGGACCTGTTGTTGATCGGGTTCTTCCTCTCGATCGGCCTGGGCGGGGTGCCCCGGCCGATGGCGGCCGCGGTGGCGGCCGCCCTGGTGGTGCTGGTGCCGCTGAAGGCGACCGGGTTCCTGCTGCTGCTGACCCGCTTCCGGCTCCGGAGCAGCACCGCCTGGCACTCGTCGGTGACCCTGGCCACCTACAGCGAGTTCGGACTCATCGTGACTGCCGTGGGGGTCGACCGGGGTCTGGTCGACCAGCAGTGGGCCGCCACGATGGCGGTGGCGGTGGCGATGTCGTTCCTGCTCGCCGCCCCGCTCAACACGGCCCGCCATCAGGTGTACCACCGGTGGTCCACCGCCATCGGCCGGTTGGAGCGGCACCCTCCCCAACCCGACGACCGGATCATCGAACCGACCGGAGCCCGCATCCTGGTGTTCGGGATGGGCCGGACCGGCACCGGGGCGTACGACGAACTGGTGAAGCGCCGGGGAGAGGTGGTGCTGGGCGTCGACCGCAACGACACGGTGATCGACCAGAACCGGGTGGCCGGACGCAGGATGCTGCGGGGCGACAGCCTCGACCGCGACTTCTGGGACCGGCTCCGCCTGCACCCCGAGATCCAGATGGTGGTGCTCGCCACCGGGGATCACACCGCCAGCCTGGAGACGGTCCGCAGGGTGCGCGACATCCGGCCCGACATCCTGATCGCAGCCGGCGCCCTCTACCAGGACGAGGTGTGGGAGTTGCGATCGCTGGGTGTGGATGTGGCCCGCAACCTGTACGACGAGGCCGGCCGGGGCCTCGCCGATGATGCCTGCGACCTGCTGACCGCGACCGAGGAGTCCGGCGGCCGATGACCGGCCGGGCCGCGGCTGCCGGCGCCGCCGGACGTGCCGCGACCGGGGTTGCCGCGACCGGGCGCGCTACCCGGCCCAACGCTGCGGGCGGCTTCTCAGGTTGGTGAAGCCCCAGCGGTCGCAGAAATCGAAGAAGCGGGCCCGGGGAACTCCGTGCCATTGCAGGTCGGCGATGCTCTCGGTGATCGGCACGTCCCGGCGAACGGTGGCGAGACGCCGGTAGAGCAGCGCCTCGTCACGGTGCTCCCGCAGCGAGGCGGCCAGGCGCTCCGCCCCCCGCACCGGAACCTTCCACTCGGCGGCGTCGAGTGGGATGTACTCGATGTGGCCGTACTCGGCCAGCACGGCCGACGATGACTTGGCTCCCCAGGCAGGGATGCCGGGGATGCCATCGGACGAGTCACCCATGAGGCCCAGGTAATCGGGGATCGACTCGGGGGCCACCCCGAACTTGTCCCATACTCCCTGCTCGTTCATGAAGATCTGCTGGCGGCGGTCGAAGCAAATGGGCGACTCACCGACCACGCACTGGGCCATGTCCTTGTCGGGTGACAGGATCACCACCTGCTCGGCATCGTCGGAGTACTTCCAGGCGGCGGTGGCCAGAGCATCGTCGGCCTCGAAGTCGATCATCCTCCACACCACCACTCCCAGTGCCTCCAGCGCCTCCTCGGCCCACGGGAACTGAGCCAGCAACTCGGGGGGCATTCCCTCGTCGGTCTTGTAGGCGGGGAAGAGATCGTTGCGGAACGAGAGCACCTCCGAGTCGAACGCCGCTCCCAGGTGGGTGACGCCCTCCTCCTGCACCAGTTTCAGCGTGGTTGCCATCAATCCGTGCACCGCGCTGATCTGCTCACCGGTCGGAGCGGTGCGGGGTGGCGAACCGAAGTGAGCTCGGAACAACTCGTAGGTGCCGTCGAGGAGGTGGACCCGCATGGCCGGATCGTACCGGCGGATGCTGCCCGCAACCACGGCCCCGATCCGAAAGGGTGTCGGATCATCCCGCCGGTACCCTGCCCGCCCATGCAATCCACCGGGGCCCGCCCTCTCGCTCATCCCTGGATGCGGCCGGTCTACTTCCTGCTCGGCATGATCTTCCTGCTCGTCGGGGTCGCCGGCATCGCACTCCCCCTGGTGCCGACCACCGGGCCGGTGCTGCTGGCGGCCTTCTTCTTTGCGCGCTCTTCGCACCGCTTCCACGACTGGCTGATCGGCCACCCCAGGTTCGGCCCCCTGATCTCGAACTTCCGGGCGGGCAACGGCATTCCGCGGGCGGTCAAGGCATGGGCCCTCGCCGCCATGACCGCCGCCTTCGGGTTCTCGGCCATCTTCGTCACCACGCATTGGATCGCCCGGGCCGCCGTCGTGGCAGTGGCGATCGGGGCGATCGGGTATGTGGCCCGCCTGCCCGCCTCGCGCCGCTGACCGATCGCTACGCTGCTCCCATGGCCCCCCGTCTCGTCTCCGGCGAGTGCAGGTTCACCAGTCCGCCCTTCTCGAACACATGGGCGCTGTGGTGTCGCGGCGAGCGACTGGCCACCATGACCCGCCGCCCCCGCCAGCACACCTCCGACGTCTCGCTGGCCGACGGAGGCGAAATCCGACTGCAACCCGACGGCTGGGGGACGGTGGTCGCCCTGGAGAACGGCAGTGAGTTGGGGCGGATCGTGCGCCGCTCCTGGTGGGGGCGCCGCTGGGATCTGATCAGCCCAGCCTTCGGATACGTCCTCACCTCCGACCCGATGCCGCGCCACTGGACGATCCGGGTGGGCAACGAACCGGTCGGGCGCCTCTCCGGCGGGTTGCTCTCCTACAACCGCCTCACCGTCGAGGCCGATGTGGGGATCCAGGTGCTGGCGTTGGTGATGGCGTGGCACGTGCTGGCTCGGCCTTGGGAGGCTGCCGCCGCTCCCGGATCGCTGGTGCCCGCCGATCGAGCCCACCACCGAACCGCCCCCGGCTTCGGCGGCTGACGGCCCGCTCTCCTCGAGAGGCGCCACACCGGTCGCCGGCCGGGAGTCCATCGCCACCGATCCGACACCGTGAACCGCCCGAAAACCCTTTGGGCATAAGGCTTGCCTGACTCCCCGGCCGGCAGACGCCTCCCCTCGGAAACCGTCGATGTGCACGGCGGCCTTCACCAGGGAGCGGCGCGGGCTAATCGATCCCCAGTGCCTCCTCGGCCGCCTCCAGGCGTTGCGTGCCCTCCAGCAGTGGGGAGAAGAGATCCCCGAAGCGGGCCACCCGATCCCAGATGGTGGCAAGGGTGAGGTGGTCCGGGAGGATCTCGTCGAGTTCGCCCCAGACGAGCGGGGTCGAGACAGGCGCCCCCGGGCGGGGCCGCACCGAGTACACCGAGGCGATGGTCTTGCCTCCCACGTTCTGGTTGTGATCGATGAAGACCCTGCCGGTGCGGCTCCCGATGTCCCACTCCATGGTCGCCACATCGGGGGCGGCGGCCACGATCATCCTCCCCACCGCCTCGACGAAGGCCCGCACCCGGGCGTAGTCGTGGATGGGATCCAGCGGCACGTACACGTGGATGCCGGTGGCGCCGCTGGTCTTGGGATGGCCCTCCAACCCGAGGCGCTGCAGCACCAGTCGGACCAGACCGGCCACCGTGACCACCTGCTCCCAGTCGGCCCCCTCGGCGGGGTCGAGGTCGAAGATGGCCTGGGTGGGGCGTCCGGGGTCGGCCGCCTTGGTCAGCCAGGGGTGGATCTCGATCGCGCCCAGGTTGACGATCCACAACAGCGAGTCCACGTCGGGGGCGGTGACGAACTCGATCGGCTCGCCGCGGTGCTCCGACCACAACGGCGCCACCGGCAGCCAATCGGGACGATGCGACGGCGCCTGCTTCTCGTAGAAGGAGTCCCCGTCGGCACCATCGGGGTAGCGGGACATGACGATCGCCCTCCCCTCCAGGTGAGGCAGCAGCAGCGGGGCGATCGAGGCGTAGTACTGGAGCAGGTCGCCCTTGGTGTACCCGTCGGCCGGGAAGAACACCTTGTCGGGTTTGGTGATCCGGAGGGGGTGGACGGCGCCCACCGGCGCCCACCCGTCACCATCGGGAGCGAGGCGCACCCCGGCGGGGAAGGTGATCACTCCCGAGGCGAGCGGGCGGGTCCCCTCCCGGGGCGGGTCCGGCCGTGCCCCGGCCAGGGCGGCCTCCACCTCGGCGTGGATCCGCTGATGACTGGCGTCGTCGTGGGCTTCCGATATCAGCGTCATCTGCAAGCCGGTGCGGACCGCCGCCTCCACCAACGGCCCCACCCGCAGTGTCCCCTCGCCGTAGGGGACGTGGCGGATCTCCCCCTTCGGCCCGAACAGGTTGTCGGTGAACTGGCAGTGGAGTGGATCGACGGCCCAACCCGGGAACTCGCTGCGGAGGAAGGCGATCACGGACTCGAAGGCCTCCACGGTGGTGAGGCCGTTTCCCGACATGGCATGGACGTAAGCCCAATCGACCACCGGGCGGACGAACCCGAACTCGGAGGCGATCAGGGCGATGTCGCCCAGCGTCCCAAAGGCTCGCTCGGTGCCGGTGGTCTCCAGGCCGAGCGCCACCCCCAGGTGGCGGACCTTGGGTTCTATCACCTCCAGGTTGGCGACGGCGAGGGCGTGCAGTTCCTCGGCGGTTCGCCCCCGGGTGTACCCGGTGTGGGCCACCACCACCCTGGCCCCCATCGCCTTGCCCAACTTCATGGTGTGCTCGAGTGCGGAGCGAGTGTGGACGGCCTTCTCGGGATCGTCGCTGGTCAGGATGGCGAAGTAGGGGGCATGGATCGACAAGCGGATGTTCCGCGCTTCGGCCAGCGCCCCGAAGCGCTCACACCGGTCCTCCTTCCAGGGGAACCCGTGGACGAAGGCCAACTCGTAGGCGCGGTGGCCCGCCTCGGCCACGCTGTCGAGGAACACCTCGTCGTCGACCCCATCGGGCGGCAGGCCGCTGATCCCGAATGCCAGCATCCCCGGGAGGGTAGAGCGGCGACACCGCCTCCATGGGGCCGCGTCGGGCCGGGGCCGCTTCACAACGGATAAGTACGATCACACCATGCGATTGCGCACCGAGACCCCTGCCGATCACGAGGCCGTTGCCGCCGTCGTCACCGCCGCCTTCGGCCGCACCCAAGAGGCTCTCCTCGTCGACCTCGTCCGACGCTCCGAGCACTTCGATCCGCACCTGTCGTTGGTGGCCGAGACCGGCGGCAGGATCGTCGGCCACGTGCTGTTCAGCCGGGTCGGCCTGCAAGGCAGCGGGCCGGCCGAGGTCTATGCACTGGCACCGCTGGCCGTACACCCCGACCATCAGCGCATCGGCATCGGCTCGGCACTGGTGGAGGAGGGCCTGCGGCGCCTCGACGCGATGGGCGAGCCGTTGGTGGTTCTGGAAGGCATCCCCTCTTACTACCCGCGCTTCGGGTTCGTGCCCGCTTCGCAGCACGGGATGTCGCCGCCCGACTCCGGGGTGCCCGACGAGGCGTTCATGATCAGAAGACTGGCCGGCTACGACCCCGCCATCGTCGGGACCATCGCCTACCCGTCCGCCTTCTATGCATCGGAGGCGCTCGGGCCATGAGCAGCACCCTCCCCACCCTCGACGACGTCGGCGCCGCGGCGGCCAGGCTCGAGGGGGTCGCCCATCGGACGCCGGTGGTGACCGGCCGCACCCTCAACGAACGGGTCGGCGCCGCCGTGTTCTTGAAGGCCGAGTGCTTCCAGCGGACCGGGTCGTTCAAGTTCCGGGGCGCCTACAACGCCATCGCCTCGCTCACCGACGCAGAGCGCTCCCGGGGGGTGGCCACCTACTCGTCGGGCAACCATGCCCAGGCTGTCGCCCTGGCCGCCGCCCTGCACGGCATCCGTTCGGTGATCTTGATGCCCGAGGATGCTCCGTCACTCAAGGTGGAGGCGACGGCAGGGTACGGGGCGGAGATCGTCACCTACGACCGCTACGCCGAGCAACGGACCGCCCTCGGTGAGCAGTTGGCCAACGAACGGGGCATGACGCTCATCCCGCCCTTCGACCACTGGGACGTCATCGCCGGGCAGGGCACCGCCGCCCTGGAGTTGTTCGAGGACGCCGGCCCCCTCGACCTGCTGGTCGTCTGCGTCGGGGGCGGGGGTCTGATCTCGGGTTGTGCCACCGTCGCCAAGGCCCAGCGTCGGCCGGTGGAGGTGATCGGGGTGGAACCGGCGGCGGGCGACGACGTGCGGCGGTCGCTCGTGGAGGGGCACATCGTCGAAATACCGACACCTCGGACCATCGCCGACGGGCAGCAGACCACCGCCCCCAGCGAGCGGACCTTCGCCGTGATGCGGGAACGGGTCGATGACATCGTGCTGGTGACCGACGACGAGATCATCGCCGCCATGCGGTTCGTGTTCGAGCGGATGAACCTGGTCCTCGAACCGTCGGGCGCCAGTGCACTGGCCGCCATCCTGGCCGGGCACATCGACGTGGCCGGCAAGCGTGTGGGGGTGACCCTGTCGGGGGGCAATGTCGGTATCGACCGGTTCGTCGAGTTGATGTCGGCGTGATCGGCCGCCGCACCTGGGGCCGGGCGGGGAGCATCGCCTACCTCGCCGCCGTCTACGCCGCCGCCCTCGGTCTCGCCTGGGTGGCCGCCCGGAGGTCCACCGGTCTCGGCGACTGGCAGGCCGCCCTGCTCGCCGATGTGGCCGCCACCGTGTTCGTGTTCGTGATGGCCGTCGCCGCCGACAACACCAGCGTCTACGACCCCTACTGGTCGGTCGCCCCACTCCCCCTGGCGCTGTGGTGGGCCGCCGGGGGATCACCCGACCCGGCCCGCATGGGGGCGATCGTGGTGCTCGTCTCCCTGTGGGGGATCCGCCTCACCGGCAACTTCCTGCGGGGATGGCCCGGCCTGGGCCACGAGGACTGGCGCTACACCGAGCACCGCCGCCTGGGGACGCTCCGCTACCGGCTGGTGTCCCTGACGGGGCTGCAGATGATGCCGACGCTGATCGTCTTTGCGGCCATGCTGCCGGTGCTGGCCGTCACCCGGGGGGCGGGAAACGGGTTCGGCGTGCTCGATGTCGCCGCCGCAGTGGTCACTGCCGGGTCGATCCTGTTGGAAACGGCTGCCGACGAGCAGAAGCGCCGCTATCGGGGGACCGGCTTCGTCGCCACCGGCGTGTGGGGGTGGTGCCGCCACCCCAACTACCTGGGCGAGGTGGGCTTCTGGTGGGGGATCTTCCTGTTCGCACTGGCAGCGGGGTGGGGAAACTGGTGGACCGTGGCGGGGCCGATCGCCATGACGATCCTGTTCGCCACCGTCAGCGTCCCGCTGATGGACCGCCGCATGCTGCGCCGCCCCGGCTACCGCGAGCACATGGACCGGGTCCCCGCCCTGATCCCCCGCCCGCCCCGGTAGCGCCCGATCAGGCCGACAGGGCGATCAACGCCAGGAACAGTCCCAGCAGGACCACCCCCTCTCCGCGCGACAACCGCCGCCCGGTGACCACCAGCACCCCCGCTACGGCGGCGGTGGCCATCATCAGGATCATCACCTCATGGAACCGGCTTGCCACCGCCCCGGGACCTGCCAGACCGGCGACCCCGAGCACCGCCAGGGCGTTGAACAGGTTGGACCCGACCACGTTGCCGATGACCAGGTCGGTCTCCCGACGCCGGGCGGCCGCCACCGCGGTGGCGAGTTCCGGCAGCGAGGTGCCCACCGAGACGATCACCAGACCCACGAAGGCCGACGAGATCCCCACCTCCGTCGCCAGCCGGCCGGCGCCCCGCACCAGGGCATCCGCCCCGCCCAGGGTCAGCAGCAGCGCCACGGTCCCGATCAACGCCTCGGCCCCGATGCGGACTGCGGCCTCGGTGCCGTCCGGTGGCTCTCCCAATCCGGCTGGGTCGAGGCCACGCTCGGAATCCCGGCGCGACCAGATGATCAGCAGGCAGACGGCGCCCGCCATGCACCCCAGCAGGATCCCGGCCTCGGCCCGGGTGATCTGGAGATCCCACAGCAGAAAGGTGGTGAGCGCCAGGGCGGCGAACATCAGCACCCCCTCGCGCCGGATGGTCACAATCCTCGATACCAGTGGGGTCACCAGCGCCCCGGTGCCGAGCACCAGGGTGAGGTTGACGGTGTTCGACCCGATCACGTTGCCGACCGCGATGTCGATCTCCCCCCGCGCTCCCGCCAGGGCCGACACCAGCATCTCGGGGGCCGAGGTGCCGAACCCGATCACCAGGGCCCCCACCAGGATCGGGGACACGCCCCACGCCCGGGAGAGGCGGGTGGCCGCCAGCACGAAGCGGTCGGCGGCGAGCGTCAGCACCACCAGGCCGCCGAGCAGCCACAGCAGGGAGATCAGCACGACGACCTGGAAGCGGCCATGGAGCGAGATCGTATCGGCCACTGGGGTAGCGTGCGCCGGTGCTCCCACTCCGCACCCAGGTCCGGCGCCTCCCCCGCCTCCTCGCCGGGTTGATCCTGTTCGGGATCGGGATCGCCATGAACGTGCTCGGCGACTTCGGCCTGCCCTCCTGGGACGTGTTCCACCAGGGCCTCTCGGAGAGGACCCCGATCTCGATTGGGATGGCGGTGATCCTGATCGGTGCGGTCGTGCTGATCGCCCTGCTGATCCTGCGGGAGCCGATCGGGATTGGGACCATCCTCAACGTGCTGGTGATCGGCGCCGTCATGGACCTGGTGCTGGCGGTGATCGACCCGCCCGCCCACACCGCCGCCAGGGTGGCCTACACCATGGGAGGGCCGCTGGTGGTGGCGGTCGCCTCCGGGCTCTACCTGGGGGTGAGGTTGGGGCCGGGACCGCGCGACGGCCTGATGACCGCCATGGCCCGGCGGGGCATCACGGTGTGGAAGGCCCGCTTCGCCGTCGAGGTCGTAGTGCTGGTGGCCGGCTTCCTGATGGGGGGCACCATCGGGTGGGGCACCATCTGGTTCCTGGTGATCATTGGCCCCGCCGTCCAGATCTCGCTGCGCTGGCTGTCGGTTCCCTGGGACCCCGACGAGCCGCGGGTGCAGGTGCTCAAGGGCGTCGATCGGTAGGTGGACGGGAGTCGGAACCGCCTGCCCCCCTGCCTCCCGGTCCTACGCCTCGCCGTCGAGTTCGGTTTTGGCGCCTTGCAGGTTTCGACGCCAGCCACAAACCAACGCCGACAGCATCCCGGAATCACATACATGGCATCCGCCAACCTCGGGGCGTAGCATTGCACCGCGTGACTCACCCGACGCACCTCCGAGCGACCGAGATGCCACCCCGGGGCTTCTACCTGGCGCGGGAGGCGGGTCAACTCGCGGGGGTCTCCGGCCACACAATCGGCCAATGGAAACACTACGGCTACACCCAGGCGTCCCAGGTATCTGATTCGTATCCCAACGTCTACTCATATCAGGACGTTGCGGAAGCGATGGTCGTCCACACCCTGCTCGACAATGGAGTCGCCCTCCACAAGATCGGCAAGGCGGTTCGTTCGCTTGGCGAGACGTACGGATTGAACTGGCCCCTGATCGGATCACGCCTGTTCGTGACTGTGGATGGCCAACTCGGTGCCGCTGAGGATGACCGACTGTATGACCTGTCCGAACACCGGTACCCGTGGCAGGAAGTACTGGAGGTCTCCGAAGTCCGGCAGATCGCCCTCGATCTCAAGCGGGGCGGTTGGGCGGTTCGATTCCTGCCCAGACTTCGACACATCGAGGTTGACCCGGACAAGGTGTCGGGCAAGCCGTCGATTGTCGGACGGCGCATCGCGGCTGAGGATGTGGCGGTGATCGCGAGAGAGTCTGGGTACTCGGTGCTGCGTCACGACTACAAGCTCTCACAGTCGCAGATCGACGACGCGGTCGCCTGGTGGAACAAGGTGACGGAATACGACGAGGCCGCGTAGCGGGCATGCCCGCGAAGCGCCTTCTGGTCATCGACGAGAACCTCAATCCGCGCCTCGCGACCGAACTCAACAAACGAGGCTTCGTGGCTCGCCGAGTTAGGTACTTCGGGCTGTCCGGTGAGAAAGACCATGAGTTGCTGCCTGCGCTCAAGGAGCAACTTGCCGGGAGTGATTGGATGCTCATCACAGCCGACGATCGGATGCCGCACACACATGGGCCACTCCTCGACGAGTTGGGGATCACAGTGGCGACCATCGACCCGAGGGTTCCGGATGGGCGTCTCCTGGAGGAATGGCGTCGCGATGTCGTCCACAGGTGGGTCCACAAGATGGAAGAGCAGGCACAGGGGACGATCCGACGGTACTCAGAGCGGGCACACCGGTCATGGACCCCGATCAAGCGATGAGCAGCGAGCAAAGGGCACAGCCCGAAGGGTGGGGCAGGGGAAGCCAATCCTGAGGAAGGCTGACTTGCTCGCCCGCCGCACGCACCGACTCCCCACCCTCCAAGGTCGGCCCAGCAGACCCAATCCACGCCTCAGCCGGGACTACATCACCGAGCGCTTTACCCAGGACGTCAAGCACAGGGGCTATCGCCGCGGTTGACCGTGCGATCTTCGTTCGGGCAATCAGCGACTCCTCGAAGCGGTACCGTTCGCTGAGCCAGGGATGTCGCGTTTGCAGTGTCGGCATACGATCGCCCCGGCCTTGATGGTTTCGGCGCACCAGGGACACTCCTGGAGACGCTCGATGAAGTCCTTAGCGCCGCATCCGTAGCACTGGGGGGCAGTTGTGATGATCTTGACGCCGCAGTGTTTGCACGGGACCTGATCCGGCGGACGTCTTGCGGGTTCGGCCGGTGTCTCGGTCTTCTTGGACTCTGGCTCCCAATTCCAGAGAGAGAGGCCTCCCACAAACAGCAGGATCGGATCGATCTACCACACGAGATGGTTCGCATGGTGGGGTCACGGAATCGCAAGGGCGGCATCAAACGGCGGATCGCCTAGGCCGATCCCGGATGGGTCGCGGAGCGCAGCGTCGCCCAAGTCCGTCGCCCGAGGCACGACCCACGCCCGGCCCAGCAGTGATCGATCCTCCCAGTGGTCCTCCAGTCACAACCCGGCTCTACGGTGGCCTCATGACGATCGAACCATTGACTGTGACCCTTGACACAAACCAGATCATCGACGCGTCCACCCTCGACCGACTTCTGGACCTCCACGGTTCGGCAATCGAGTTCACGATCGTGACCGTGACCGTGCGGGAACTGAACCCCGGCAAGAGACTGACCGACCTCTCCGAGTTCGATCAGCGCATTACCGATCTAGGTATCAGAACTATTCCCGAGTCGATGATGCTGGGAGAATCCCAAACCGGCTTCATGGCCCTGGCAGCCGATGGCGACAACGAACGGCTCCGGGAGACCCTGGACCTCGCTTCCAACGGCGGTTTCCCACCACCTGGGGAGTGGACTTCCCTCACCGACGGGCAGGAGAGGCAGAAGCGGGATGCACTCATCCTGGCTTCCCACAGCCGTGAAGGTCACGATGTGCTGGTCACCGGTGACAGGAGGTTCTTCATCAACCATGGCCGCCGGGGGCGACTAGAGCGCATTTGGGAAACGAGGATCATGACACCAGAGGAGTTCCTCGCCCAGTACTCCTCTTGGACCTGAAGTCACACCCGATCGACCGCCCCTTCCGGTCCGTCCAGTAGGAGTCAGCACCCCTCGCACTGGAGTCCTGGCACCCCAAGAGAGCACAATCGGGACGAAGGGCCAGGAACCACCCGTGACCCGTCGGCCCACTCGCGCAAACCGACACCTGAGGGGCGAAGCGGCAGCATGCCCGGCATCGAGCCGGGCATGCTGCGTAGGCCGGGTGGGAATCGAACCCACAACCTTCGGGTTAAAAGCCCGCTGCTCTGCCTGATTGAGCTACCGGCCCGGTCGGTGCAAGGTACCACCGACCGGCGCCACCGACGGCACGCCGGTGTGGGCCGATCCGAGGTCAGCCCGCCGGCGTCGCCGCAAATGTCCCTTCGGCGAGGCCGGGGATCGTGTAGGTGCCCGCAAAGCCCTCTGCGGTGAGGGTGCCGGTGATCTGGAGTTCCATGTCCAGCGAGGGCGGCGTGGCGGTCAGCGTGAAGTTGCCCGCCTCGTCGATCTCGAAGGTGGACGGCCCGATGAACTCGCTGAACCCGACGTGGAGGCCGTCGCCGTCGATGCTGATCTCGATGAGGGTCGGGTCGGGGTCCGCACCGCCGAAGGCGTTGCCGTCGGCATCCACCTGGATCAACACGTACCCGGCGTCGGTGTTCGCCTCGACGATGTTCAAGGAGAGGGTGCCCGGCGAACCGAACGTGGTGTTGTCCCACTCGCCTTCGTACTCGCCGACGAGTTCGGCGGCGGCGGCGATGAACG
>JAHJML010000010.1 GCA_018821365.1 Actinomycetota bacterium
GCTCGTATCCACGACAGACCTCTCTCTCGACCACTCTCCCGATTCACGTGCACGGTCACGCCATGCGTTTCAACGCTAGCCGAAGACCACCGGCCTCGTCTGGGAGTTGGGAGAGTCGAGTCCACCCGGTGAGTCGAACGGGAGGACGAAGACGGACCCCCGTCGGAGACATCCTGAGCCCTCCGCGTCGACGCCGACTCCCGGCCCGTCCGGCTCAGCCGTCGGTCGGGGTGAGGACCTCGGCCAGTGATCGGCCCGCAGCGGGATCGGAGGCCGCCACGAAGTAGACCGTGGCCCCCAGCTGCAGGATCCAGGCGTAGTCGTCGCCGCTCATCACCACCGCCTCGTCGCCGGCTTGGGGACTCCCCACCGCCATCCGGGCCTGGACCGATTCCTCGAGGAGACCGGCCAACTCCTCGGCGTCCCGCGGCGTATCGCCCTGGTACTGGTAGACGAACGCCACCTCGGTACCGTTCCACAGGATGCGGTAGTCGTCGCCACCCCATCCGGCCGACCCGATGATGGCGTCGCTGGGCGTCACCCCGTCGAGCAGGTAGAGGCGCAGGTTCCACTCACCGAGCTCGCCCTCCTCGTAGATGTCGTAGCCGGGCACGATCGCATTGCCGGGCAGCTCCACCCGGCGCGACCCTTCCAGAGTTCGGTACACCTCGGGATGGATGATCTGCTCCACCGTGGTCGGCAGCCTGCGGTAGGCCTGGTCGATCGCGGCGATGCCGCCCCGCTCGATGAGGGCCTCGACAAAGAGGAAACCCTGGTCGTAGGGGAACGAGAGATCCTTGCCGAACCAGGCGGGCAGCGCATCGAGCACCGAGGAGTCATAGTCGAGGGCCTCGGTCGCAGCAGCCACCTGCTCGGCGACCGGGAGCGACTGCAGGTAGACGACCTGGAAGTAGGTGGCCTCGCCCTCGACCAGTGCCTGGTAGGCGGATGCCTCGTGGTACCGCTCCTCATCGACCAGGTCGGAGAGCGTCGAAAGGCCGAAGTGCTGATCGTCGAGGGCGTGGATCAGCTCGTGGACCACGATGACCTTGGTGAGGGGGGTCATCTCCTCGTCCCCACCGACCACCAATTCCTTGGCCTCGTCGTCGTAGAACCCCGCCACCTGCTCCGAGTAGAGGTCGGTGAGCGCCTGACCGAGATCGATCCCCGGGTCGAGGATGCCGATCAACTGGTAGAAGGCCTGGTCGATCACGAGGTCGTCGGGATCCAGCTCCTCCTGGATGTCCTCCCGAACCCGGGCCGCCAGCTCCTCGGTGGTGAGCACCGTGGTGGTCGGATCGGCGAGGAAGTCCAGGCCGCGGACGTCCTCGGCGGCCTGCACCAGCACCGCCAGTTCGTCGGCAAGGTCGCCGACCGGACCGGCTTGGGTGGTGGTGGTCGTCACGGCCTCGGTGGTGACCGAGGTGTCGTCGCCGCACCCCGAGGTCGCCCCGGCGAACACGGCGAACACGGCGAGGACGATGAGAAGGCGGGATCGAACCATGCCGGGCAGGTTACCCCCGCAACTGGTCAATCGGCCCCTTCGGCGGGCCGGGCGGCCGCCCAGACACGCTCGAGGCCCGCCACCAGGACGGCGGGTTCCGAGCCGAACACCTCGGTTCCGAGACGGCGGGCGGCGGCCCGCAGCCCGGCCCGCCGCTGCGAGAGCGCCCCGAGGAGGCTGCTGCGACCGTCGCCGCCGCCTTCGGACGGATCGACCATGCCGATCACCACGGTGAGGTCGTGCTCGGAGCCGAGCACCTCGCCCAACTCGACCAACCGCACGACGGCAGGTGCCAGCGCAACCGGATCCAGCGGCAGCAGCATCTCCATCTGATGGCGAAGGTGTTTGGCCTCCTTACGCCACTCGTGGAAGTCCCGGTCCCGGCCGCGCCGCATCGCCCTTGCCATACGCTTGCGGCCGCGCCGGTAGGTCCGGGTGATCCCGGCGGCCACGACCTCGAACCCGTCGGGGAGGGCACCCGGGAAGACCGCCTCCCAGCGCCGCCGCCCCTCCCCCACCGCCCGCTCCAGACTCGCCAGCGCCGCCGGGTCACCGAATGTCGCCCCGAGCAGAGCCTGGTACCGCCCGGCGAGAACGGTGCGGAGCCCCGGGCACCTCGCCGTCGCGGCCTCGTCCAGGATGTCGATCGAGACCCTGGCGTCCCGCAGCGGAGCCAGCGCCCTCGCCAGGTCCCGCAGGGCACCGTCGTGCTCTTCGAACACCGGCTCGCCCAATTGGCGGCGCACCAGGCGCAGCAGGGCCCGGAGCCGCTTGATCGCCTTGCGGGCCTCGTGCAGGCCGGTGTCCCGATCGGGGTGTCCCGCCAGGCCATCGGCCACCCGATCGAATTGGCCGCAGCCGATCCTGGCCAGCCCGGCGCCGACCGTCTCGGCGGCGGCAATCCCGAGACCGCCGATGGGATCTCCGCTGGTGGTCATCGTCTGCATGGGGCTCCGGGCCGCTGCGGGGAGCGTAACGCCGGCAGCGCCTCACCCTGGACGGCGAGGCGCTCAGCGGCCGATGCGATCGAGGAACCGGTAGAGCGTCGCGGCAGGGCGCAGGAACCAGGCTCGCCTGCGGTAGAACCACCTGGTCGGAAAGGGGATCTCGGCGAAGGGGCTGTGATCGAGTTCCCCGTTCATCAGGCCGGCCGCCTCGTGCCCGATGTAGGTGCCGATGCCCATGCCGTGTCCGCCGTACCCGAGGGCGTGCCAGACCCCGTCGAACCGGCCGATGTGCGGAAGCAGATCGAAGGTCACCCCGAGCCGGCCGGTCCAGGTGTGGGTGATCCGCACCCAGGCGAGTTCCGGGTAGAAGCCCTCCACGGTGGCTCGCAGCAGACGGGCGCTCTCCTGCAGGTCGAGATCGGGCGACAGGTTCTGGCGGCCGCCCAGCATGAGCCGGTTGTCTGCGGTGAGACGGAAGTAGTTGAGGAAGCGCCGCGAGGTCCACAGCATGCGCCGCCCCGGGACCAGCCGCCGGGCCGTCTCATCCGGGAGGGGCTCGGTCACCACGATGTAGGAGCCGATCGGGACGATCCGCCTCTGCAGCGGAGCCTGCAGCCCCCCGGTGTAGCCGTTGGTCGCCAGCAGCACCTCGCCGGCCCGGACCACCCCCCGCTCCGTGGTCACGTCGAACCCACCGGTGGACCTCTCGATCCCGGTGACCGCCGTCCCTTCGATCAGCACCCCGCCGGCTCGGGCCACCGACTCCGCCAGGCCGAGGGCGTACTTGGCGGGTTGGAGACCGGCACTGAACGCCTCCACCTGCGCCCCGACGAACCGACTGCTCCCCACCACCTCGTGGATGCGATCGGGCCCGTACACCTCGGTGGTGAAGC
>JAHJML010000098.1 GCA_018821365.1 Actinomycetota bacterium
CCGGATGGTCCCCCGTGCCGTGGTCACCTCGAACCCACCGCCGGACCTCTCGATCCCGGTGACGGCCGTCTCTTCGATCAGCACCCCGCCGGCTCCCGCCACGGACCCCGCCAGGCCGAGGGCGTACTTGGCGGGTTGGAGGCCCGCACTGAAGGTCTCCACCTGCGCTCCGACGAACCGGCCGCTCCCCACCACTTCGTGGATGCGATCGGGCCCGTACACCTCGGTGGTGAAGCCGACCCGGTCACCCAGCCACGCCTGCTCGGCCCGAAACCGGGCGAGGTCGCGCTCGTTGAATCCGAGTTCGGCGGCGCCGGTCCGCTCGTACTCGCAATCGATGCCGTCTTCGGCAACGATCCGCTCCACCAGGTCGACGCTGTCCAGCGACGCCTGCCACATCTCCCTGCCGAGCCGATCGCCCCACCCGGCGATGGCGGCCTCGGGTGAGATCTTCAATCCGTGGATGATCATCCCCCCGCTGACCCGGCTGGCACTTCCTCCGATCGGATCGGCGTCGATCACCGCCACCGATCTCCCGGATCCCAGCAAACGGCGGGCGGCCGTCAGGCCGGTCACTCCGGAGCCGACCACCACGACATCCGCCGAGCGGGGCAGGTCCATGGCGGTGGCGAGGCCCGGATCGGGCGGGCGCTCCTCGACCCAGAATGGGGTAGTCGAGATCACATCGGCAGCCTATCCAGCGGCACCTGGGTCCGTGAGCCGTTGGGGTGGGCAGGCTCCATCCGCGATCCTTATGCTTCGTCCTGCCCACGGGAGGAGCATGTGACTGAAGCAGCGGTGTCCCTGAGCAGCGTCGTCAAGCGGTTCGGCGACGTGGTCGCCGTCGACGACGTCGACCTCGAGATCGAGGATGGCGAGTTCTTCTCACTCCTCGGGCCCTCGGGGTGCGGCAAGACCACGACCCTGCGGATGATTGCCGGTCTCGAATACCCGACCGAGGGCAGCATCCGCATCTACGGCGAGGAGATGGGTCTCCGCCCCCCCAACAAGCGGCCGGTCAACACCGTGTTCCAGTCGTACGCGCTGTTCCCCCACATGACCGTCGCCGACAACATCGCCTTCGGCCTGCAGATGCAGAAGGTGGCGCCGGCCGAGATCGTCGAACGGGTCGCCAACGCCATCGACCTGGTTCGCCTCACCGGCAAGGGCGATCGGCGGCCCGGCCAACTCTCCGGCGGCCAGCAGCAGCGGGTGGCGCTGGCCAGGGCCCTGGTCAACCGGCCCAAGGTGCTCCTCCTCGACGAACCCCTCGGCGCCCTCGATCTGAAGCTCCGCCAGGCCATGCAGTTGGAGTTGAAGGATCTGCAGGCACGGGTGGGTATCACCTTCGTCTACGTGACCCACGACCAGGAAGAGGCCCTGACGATGTCCGACCGGATCGGGGTGATGAGCGATGGCCGCCTCCTCCAGATCGGCCGACCCGACCACATCTACGAAAAGCCGGCCAACCGGTTCGTGGCCGAGTTCATCGGGGAGACCAACTTCATCGAGGGCACGGTGGCCGGACCCGGGGTGGTGACCCTGCCCGACGGTTCCACGGTCAGGGCCGGGACCCACTCGGCGGTGGGGACTCCGGTGACGCTCACCCTGCGACCGGAGAAGATCCTGCTCGAAGCGGCGGGAACGGCTCCGGGTGACTGGAATACAATGGAAGGCACCGTCAAGCGGCGGATGTACTACGGCGACAGCCTCTACTACGAGATCGACTTCGGATACACGGTGGTGGATGCCCGCCAGGAGAATCGCCCCCGCATCCAGCGGTTCTCGGTCGGCGACCGGGTGACGGTGCTCTTCGACCCCGCCGCGGCGGAGGCACTGACGGAATGAAGCGGCGCCTGCCAGATCCCGTCGAGGCCGTCGAAGTCACCCCCGATCTCGAACGTCGCGCCGAACGGGCCGAGCGCTGGCGGGGCTTCCGATTGGCGGTTCCCGCCTACGTCTACCTGATCGTCCTCTTTGCCGTCCCCCTGGTGCTGGTGGGGGTCTACTCGTTTGCGAGCCGCTCCCGTACCGGTCAGCCACTGCTGCACGACTGGAACCTGGACTCGGTCAAACGACTGGCCGATTCGGCGTTCCTGCAGATCGCCTGGCGCTCGATCCTCCTGGCCCTGCTGACCACGATCATCTGCCTGGTGGTGGCCTACCCGTTCTCCTACTACATCGCCACCCGATCAGAGCGCACCCGCAATGTGCTGCTCGTCTTCGTGATGATCCCCTTCTGGTCGAACTTCCTGGTGCGGACCTATGCGTGGAAGGTGCTGCTGGGGGCCGACGGCATCTTCACGAGGATCGGTGAGGCCCTCGGACTGTGGGGGCAATTGCTCTTCACCATGCCGGCGGTGCTGATCGGTCTCATCTACGGCTTCCTGCCCTTCATGGTGCTGCCGCTGTACGCCAGCATCGAACGCCTCGACTGGTCGCTGGTGGAGGCGGCCCGCGACCTCTATGCAACCGGCCCCAAGGCCTTCCGGAGGGTGACCTTGCCGCTGTCGCGGCCCGGCATCATCGCCGGATCGATCCTGGTGTTCATCCCGAGCCTGGGGGCCTACGTCACGCCGGACATCCTCGGCGGAGCCAAGACCACCCTGCTGGGCAACTACATCGTCAACCAGTTCCTGGCGGCTAGGAACTGGCCGCTGGGGTCGTCGATCTCGATGGCGATCATGATCGTGATGCTGCTGGCGACCGTTCTCTACTTCCGCAGTGGAGGGAGGACGCTGTGACGACCGGCAGGGATCGCTCGATGACCACCCGGCGCCTCGACCGGATACTGGCCGGGCATTCGGCGCTGGTGTACCTGTTCTTCTACCTGCCCCTGGCAGTCCTGGTCTTCTTCTCGTTCAACGACAGCCGATTCGCCAACCGGTGGGAGGGTTTCACCCTCGATTGGTACCGGGCCATCCCCAAGGACCAGGCGCTGATGAACTCGGTGAAGAACTCCCTCATCATCGCCCTGGAGTCGACGGCGGTGGCGACCGTGCTCGGGACGATGGCGGCCCTCTCCCTCGAGCGGTACAAGAAGTGGCTCGGCAAGCGGACCTTCGACGCTCTCCTCTACCTGCCGGTGATCATCCCCGACGTGACCATGGCCGTCATGCTGCTGATCTTCTTCACCCAGATCAACCAGGCACTCGGCCTGACGACCATCATCCTCAGCCACATCGCCTTCAACATCTCGTTCGTGGCCATCGTGGTCAGGGCCAGGGTCTCCAACCTCGATCCCAGCCTGGAGGAGGCCGCCTCCGACCTCTACGCCTCGCGGTGGAAGTCGTTCCGCAAGGTGACGCTGCCGCTCATCCTGCCGGGCGTCCTCGGCGGGGCACTGCTCGCACTGACGCTCTCCCTCGACGACGTCGTCATCACCTCGTTCGTCCAGGGGCCGGGAGCCACTCCGTTGGCCGTCGAGGTGTTCGCACGGATCAAACGGGGGGTGACCCCCATCATCAATGCGGTGTCCACGCTCATGCTGGTAGCTTCGATCCTGTTGATCCTCGGGTCGCTGTTGATCCAACGGCGACAGGGATCTGCAACCCGGGGAGGGTGAATCATGAAGAGAGTCATTTGTCTATTGATCCCGATGGCGCTGTTGGCCGCCGCCTGCGGCGACGATGACGGCGGGACGGCCGCCGAACCGGTGGCCTGTGAGGCGGGAGAGACCGACGGAAACCTCGATCTCTACAACTGGTCGGAGTACATCGATCCCGACTTGATCCCCGCCTTCGAGGCGGAATACGGCGTCTCGGTGACCGAGACGTTCTTCGAATCGAACGAGGTGATGCTGGCCCAGATCCAGGCGGGCGGCGCCGCCTACGACTTGATCGTGCCGTCCGACTACATGGTGTCGATCATGGCCGAAGAGGGGATGCTGATCCCCCTCACCAAGGCGGCGATCCCCAACCTGGCCAATCTCGATCCCAAGTTCACCGGACTGCCGTTCGATCCCACCGGCGACTACTCGGCTCCCTACCAGTGGGGCACCACCGGCATCGGGTTCGCCTATGAGGCCCTCGGCGAGGACTTCGAGCCGTCGTGGGCGGTCATCTTCGATCCGGATCCGTCCTATGTGGGCCAGATCTCGATGCTCAACGATGCCCGCGAGGCACTGGGAGCCGCCCTCAAGTACCTCGGCTACTCGGTCAACACGACCAGTGAGGCCGAGTTGCAGGAAGCGGTCGACCTGCTCAAGAGCATCAAACCGGCCATCGCCAAGTTCGACTCGGACCAGTACGAGGATGACCTGGTCGGCGGTGAGGTGATGATCGCCCATGGGTGGAGCGGTGACTTCTTCTTCGCCTTCGACGACACCGACGGGTGGGAGGACTTCGGGTACTTCATCCCCGAGGAGGGCGCGGTCGCCTGGGTGGACAACATGGCGATCCCCCGGACCGCCGATGCAGTGTGCACCGCCCACACGTTCATCGACTTCATGCTCGACGCCGAGAACGGAGCGGCGCTGACCAACTACAACTTCTATGCGAGCCCGAATGCGGCCGCCGCCGAGTTCGTGGATCCCGAGATCCTCGGCGACGAGTCGATCTACCCGCCCGACGATGTCTTCGAACGTCTCGAGTTCATCGCCGACACCGGCGCCTTCGAGTTGAAGTTCCAGGACGCCTTCACCGACGTCAAGAACTAGGACGAACGTCGGCGTCACGACGCAAGATGGTGGGGCGGCCTGCGGGCCGCCCCACTGCGTCGCCGGGGGAACTGCACGACAGAGTCGGGGCCACCGGTCGATCGCCGGCGATGTGCCGTGTGAGCGCCCCGAACTCCTCCCCCCTCTCTGGAGGACGAAGCGCCCGGGCCGGCGCCGGCGGAACCCGGCGCGGGTAGCGTGAACGCGTACGAGTGGCGGGCAAGCAGCCACCCACACGACCCCCGACCGGGGCCGTCTCGGACAGCGAGGCACGGGCGCAGCCAGGATTCCTGGGCCGGCGTCCGGGGGGTGGCGGAATCCGTATCGGAAGGATGACTGATGGGTCTGCAAGGGAAGAAGACGGCCGAGTGGTTCGAACGGGCAAGGGCCAGCCTCGTCAACGGAGTGTCGAGCCAGTTCCGCTACTGGGGTGATGAGGACACCCTCGTCATCGATCGAGGCGAGGGCGCCTACGTCTACGACATGGACGGGAAGCGCTACATCGACTACCAGTGCGGGTTCGGCCCGATCATCCTGGGTCATGGGGATCCCAGGGTGACCGCCGCCGTCGCCGAGGCCGCCGCATCCGGAACGGTCTTCGCCATGACCCAACGCCGGGAGGTCGAGGCGGCCGAGAAGTTCCGCAAGGCGGTCCCCTGGGTCGAAGGCCTCCGCTTCACCAACACCGGCACCGAGGCGACCATGCACGCGGTGCGATTGGCGCGCGGCTACACCGGCAGGGACACCATCCTCAAGTTCGAGGGCCAGTACCACGGCGTCCACGACTACGTCATGTTCTCGACGGCAGGAGCGCCGCCCCGGTCGCTCGGATCTCGCTACCGGCCCGTCCCGTGGCAGTCGTCCTCGGGAATCCCCGAGCAGATCCGCTCGCTCATCAGGGTGCTCCCCTTCAACGACACCGACCTCGTCGAACGGGTGTTCAACGACGAAGGTCACCGGATCGCCGCCGTCATCGTGGAGCCGATGCTGGGCAACTCCTTCGCGATCCTGCCGAAGGACGGCTACCTGGCCCATCTTCGGCGCCTGTGCGACGAGCACGGGGCGCTGCTGATCTTCGACGAGGTCAAGACCGGATTCCGGATCGCCCTGGGCGGGGCGGCCGAGTACTTCGGCGTCACCCCCGATGTGGGCACCTTCGCCAAGTCGATGGGCAACGGCATGCCGGTGGCCGCTATCGCGGTGCGGGGAGAGCCGCTGGCGGCCTGGGCCGCCGGGGGCATCTCCCAGGCCGGCACCTACTCCGGCAACGGGGTGGCGGTGGCGGGGGCAGCGGCGACCATCGACGCCCTCTCGACCGGGGAGCCGTATGCGAGGATCGAGAAGGCGGGCAAGGCCCTCATGGCCGGGATCCGCTCGATCTGCGCCGCGCGGGGAGTGACCGTCCACACCACCGGGGTTCCCGCCATGTTCGGCATCGTGTTCTCGGAGGAGGCGCCGACCGAGTTCCGCCACTCCGCAAACCACGATTCCGAGCTCTACGAGACCGTCATCCGCGGCATGATCGCTCGGGGCGTGATGCCCTGTGACGACGCTCTCGAGCCATGGTTCCTGTGCGCCGCCCTCTCCGATGAGGACGTCGCCACCACCCTGACCGCTTTCGACGAGTCGCTCGCCGAAGCCATCGACTAGGAGCTGCACTCATGCGGATCGCTTTGCTTGGTGCCGGGATCATCGGCACCGTCGTCGGCCGTGATCTGGCGGCCTGGGATCAACCCGACGAGGTGGTCGTCGGCGACCTCGACGAGGCCCGGGCCGCCCGGGTCGCCGCCGAAGCGGGTTTCGAGTCGGCTGCGGTGGACGTGCGGGACGCCGAATCGTTGGATGCCTTCCTGCGGGGCGCCGACGTGGTGGTCAACGCCGCCCAGTACGAGGTGAACCTGGCCGTCATGGAGGGGGCGCTGCGGGCCGGGGCCCACTACACCGACCTCGGCGGCCTGTTCTTCACCACCCGCAAGCAGTTGCTGCTGGATCGGCAGTTCGAGGAGGCCGGGCTCACCGCTGTGCTCGGGATCGGATCGTGCCCCGGCATCGCCAACATCCATGCCGGCGACCTCGCCGCCAGGATGGACACGGTGAAGTCGGTGATCATCTACAACGGGGCCACGGTGGATCCCTCCGACTCGCTGAAGTGGCCGTACTCGCTGTGGACCATCTTCGACGAGATCGTGGAGCGCCCGATGGTGTTCCGGGGCGGCGAGTTCATGGATCTCGATCCATTGTCCGAGGAGGAGTTGTTCCCCTTCAAAGAGCCGATCGGCTATCAGAAGGCACACCTGTCCCTGCACTCCGAGGTGGCGACGATCCCACTGAGCCTCGCCGACAAGGGCATCGAGGCCTGCGAGTTCAAGATCCACTTCTTCGGATTCCCCGAGGGGGCATTGCGGAAGCTGCAATTCCTCGCCTCACTGGGCCTCGCCTCCAAGGAAGCCCGGTCCGTCGGCGAGGTGGGCGGCGTCGTGCCCCGCCGGCTCCTGGTCGACCTGTTGGAGGAACTCCAGCCGGACCCGCCCCAGCACGCCGGGTTCAAGGACATCGCCACCGTGGCGGTCGGCACCAGGGACGGGATCCCGATCGAGATGCGCCTCGACACGACGGCATGGCCCTCTGAGGTCCTCAAGGTGTACGGGGGGACCATGGTGGTCGGCTCGCCGGCGGCGATCGTGGCCAGATGGCTGGCATCGGGCCGTATCGCGGCCAAGGGGGTGCGGCCCCCGGAGACCTCCATCGACCCGCAGCCCTTCTACGAGGACCTGGCGGTGCGCGGTGCGCAGACCTCGCTGCGCGAGGAGCGCATCCTGGCGGGATAGACGGCCGGCGACCGACCCGAACGCCGAGGAACCCCCTGCATCGCCGGGGGTTCCTTGCGGTGGAGGCGAGGGGATTCGAACCCCTGACTTCCTCGATGCGACCGAGGCGCTCTGCCGGGCTGAGCTACGCCCCCATGAGGCGACCGGCAGTGTACCGCTGCCTCCATGGGTCAGGAACCGGCCAGATCCCTCCTGAGCCGCTCCTGAATGACCGTGGTGGTCAGATCCGACCTGCTCCGCTCGATCAATGCCCGGGCGACGTCGGTGGTACGGCGCAGGCCACCCGTCATGCCGTCTGGGTAGTCGAGGTCGGCGAGCAGATCGTGGGCGGTGTTCATCGCGTCGAGGGTCATCTCGGCGGCGGGCAGGTCACCCGCCCTGAGGAGATCGAGCATCCGGCGGCGCATCTCCCCCACCGCCTCGCCCAGTCCGTTCAGATAAGGGGCCGCCAGCACCCCCAGTTCGCCGGGCAGGGGAAGGTCCTCGCCGGCCGCCAGCGCGGCCGTCAGCCTGGCTTCGGCGTACTCCTTGGAGGCGTCGCCCACGAAGCCGGCGTGCAGGATGTCGGGATGGGCGGCCAGGGCGCGGTTGGTCTCGGCCAGGAGGGCACCGGCCTCCTCCATGAGCGCCTCGGCGGCGTCCAGCTCCCCCCGGTGGATCGAGCGGATCGCATTGGCCGAGTGGCGGATGATCTGCCTGCTGTTCTTGAGGCCGATCTCGCGGACCCGGTACTTGTCGTCGAGCACCTCCCGGACCGCGGCGGACACTGCGGAGAGATCGGGGTAGGTCACCCGGGATACGTCCGGGAGCGGCCACCGGGATCGTCGTAGCCGCCGAGGTCATCGGGCGGGTACGACATGCCCTTGCGCTGCTTGATCTGGAGGAGGATGGCCACGTAGGCGGCGAGCGCCACATCGACGATCAGGCTGATGGCGAGGACCGGCCAGGATCCGGTGATGATGGCCGCCACCAGGGTGCCGACGACGGCCACACCGAGGACGATGAGGGCGATGCGGCGGCGGGCCAGCACCTGTTCCCGGTGCCCGCCGGGGGGTGCCTCGTCTCTGTATGTCGACGGCCTGGCTGCCACGGCGTTCTCCCTCCTCGACCTGATGACCGATGGGATGACCAGGGCTGCCCACACGCCGAGCAGCAGAGCGAACAGCAACTTCTCCATGGAAGCGGCGGCTTCTCCCGGTCGCGGTCACGGCGAAGCATACCGAGGCGGCCGCGCCGATCAATCGACTCCGGCTTGATGGCTTCCCTCGGCACCTTGCAGCAACTCGATGGCGTGCCGCAGCGCAGGCGCGATCACCTCCAGCGACTCCTCGACACCCCGCACCGATCCGGGCAGGTTGACGATGAGGGTCCGCCCGGCGATGCCGGCTGTGCCCCGCGACAGCATGCCGTGCGGGTTGACGCCGAAGGTGGCGGCACGCATCGCTTCGGCGAGACCCGGCGCCGGCCGGTCGATGACGGCCGAGGTGCCCTCCGGGGTGAGATCACGAGGCCCGAACCCGGTTCCCCCGGTGGTCATCACCAACTCGTACCCGGCGCCCACCGCGGTGCGGATCGCCCGCTGCACCGAACCGACCCCATCGGGGATGACGCTGATCTCACACTCGAACCCCAGGCCGGCCAGCACGGCGGCGGCGGCCGGTCCCGACCGATCCTCGGCCTCACCACGGGAGACCCGGTCGCTGACCGTCAGCACCAATGCCTTCACCGCGACCACTTCCCCGACCTGCCTCCCGACTTCTCCAGCAGGCGCACCGGCCCGATCTCGGCTCCCCGATCCATCCCTTTCACCATGTCGTAGATGGTGATGACGCCGATGGCGGCGCCGGTCATCGCCTCCATCTCGACGCCGGTCGGGGCGGTGGTGCGCACCGTCACCTGGATCCTGGCCCCGTCGGGTGTCTCGGAGATGTCGACATCGACGCCGGTGAGGGGGATCGGATGGCAGAGGGGGACGAGGTCGGAGGTGCGCTTGACCGCCTGGATGGCGGCCACCCTGGCCACCGACCTCGCGTCACCCTTGGGGAGGCCGCCCGAGAACAGCGCCTCCCTTGTGGCGGCGGCCAGGCAGATGATCGCCTCGGCAATTGCCTCCCGAGCGGTGGGCGGCTTGCCGCCCACATCGATCATGCGAGCGTTGCCCGCGTCGTCCAGATGGGTCAACCCGTCCATCCCAGCACCTCCTCGGCAGTACGCGCCTCGGGCCAACGGAACATCTCCAACTCCACTTGCTCCCCGGCGGCGAGGCCGCCGGTCCCCACCGGGATCACCGCGAAGGCATTCGCCGCCGCCAGCGCCGTCAGTTCGTGTGAAGACTGCCCGCCGCTGAGCCCAACCCGCCACTCGCCTGCGGCGTACCGTGCGATGACCCTCAGGAACACGATCTTGGCGGGATCGGTCTCGACGGCTTCGTCGAGTACCCCCACGATCCTCGGGCGAAAGAGGAGCCGGGCGCCCATCCGATGCAGTAGCGCCGGCCGTACGAACTGCTCGAACGCCACCGTCACCGACACCGGGTTCCCGGGCAGGCCGAACAGCGGCGTCTCACCCAGCAACCCGAATGCAAACGGCTTGGCGGGCTGCATCGCCACCCTCCAGAACTCGATCGACCCCGTCTCGGCGAGGACCTGCTTCACCAGGTCGTAGTCGCCCATCGATACGCCGCCGCTGGTGAGCACGGCATCGCAGGTGGCCGCCGCCTCACCGAGGGTGGAGCGGAGCAACGCCGCATCGTCGGGCACGATCCCGAAGTCGACGGCCTCGGCACCGGCCTCGGCGATCATCGCCATCAGCAGCGGTCGATTGGCGTCACGAATCGCCCCGACGGCCAGCCTCCCGGTCTCCGCCGGCATCACCTCGCTCCCGGTAGAGAGGACCGCCACCCTGGGGCGCCTCCGTACCATCGGGGCGCTGATGCCGATCGCTGCCAACAGCCCCAGGTGGGTCGGTCCGAGCCGGGTGCCGACGGCGAAGACCCTCTCACCGGATGCGACATCGCTGCCGGCCGCCCGCACCGAGGCGCCGGCGGGAACCGGCTCGCCGATGTGAACCCGGTCCCCCGACGAAGAGGTCGCTTCCACCATCACCACCGTGTCGGCGCCTTCCGGCATCGGAGCGCCGGTCATGATCCTGGCCGCCTGCCCCGGTCCCACCGGCAGAGCAGGCACCGAACCCGCCGGGACGTCCTCCACGATCACCAGGTCCACCGGGGCGGCGGCGAGGTCGGCGGCCCGCACTGCGAATCCGTCCATCGCCGAGTTGGTGAACGGAGGCACATCGTGGGGAGCGTCGGCCGGTTCGACCAGCACCAGGCCGGCGGCGGCGGCGAGAGGGACCCGTTCGATCGGCAAGGGCGCCATCGCCCCCAGCACCCGGCGCTGTGCTTCGGCGAGAGGCTTCATCCGCCTGCGATCACTGATTCGATGAATGCCCGGTACCGCGTGGCGGTGGCGGGATGCTGGAGGCCCAGCAGCGTGATCGCCTCCAGGTACGAGGCCGGATTGCCGACGTCCAGCGGCGCCGCGTCGATGACCGCGCCGAGGCAGCGGCCCCCCTCGGCCAGCATCCGGATCGCATCGGTCAACTGGACCTCACCCCCGTAGCCCGGCTCCAACTCCTCCAGGAGATCGAACACCTCCGGGGTGAACAAGTAGCGCCCCAGGAACCCGAGATGCGACGGTGCGGCCTCCGGACCCGGCTTCTCGACGGCGCCGACGATCTCCACGACGGACTCATCCAGCCATTCGCCCAACTCGGCGACTCCGTAGGCACTGGTCTCTGCGGCGGTCATCTCCCGCAGTGCCACCACCGACCGTCCATCCGAGGCGGTGGCCATCGGTCCCAGACAGGGGACACCGGGCGGCATGATGTTGTCGCCGAGCAGGCAGTGGAAGGGACGCCCTGCCACCGCTTCGCGGGCCCGCAAGACGGCGTCCCCGAGTCCGAGGGGCCGCTCCTGGACGACCCACCTGATGCGGACATCGCGCAGGTCGCCGATGCGATCCACCCCGCCCATGCCCTCGAAATGGCTGAAGATGAGGTCGTCGACGCCGGGGCTGACGACGACGATCAACTCGACGGCGCCGCCGGCCACCGCCTCCTGCAGCACCCACTGGAGGGCGGGGCGATCGATCACGGGAAGCAGAGCCTTGGGGACCACCCGGGTGGCGTCCATCATCCGGGTGCCGCGACCCGCCGCCGGAACGACTGCCACCTCGACGTTCATGGAGACTCCTCGATCGTGTATTCGGACCCCGAGAGCAGCCTGACGATGTTCTCCCGGTGACGGTAGAGGATCAACAGCGATGCCGCCCCCGCCCAGATCAGCGGCCACCCACGGTGCCCGGCAATCACCAGACCCGGCACCAGGGCGATCGCCATCAGCAGCGATGCCACCGAAGCCCGCTTGGCCACCAAGGTGATGAGGGCCCAGGTGGTGAGCAGGATCGCTCCGAGGATCGGCGACATCCACAGCATCATCCCCGCCGAGGTGGCGACGCCCTTGCCTCCCTTGAAGCGATGCCATATCGGGTAGCAGTGGCCGACGACGGCGGCGAGTCCGGCGGCGAACCCGGCCGCCTCCGACCCGGTGGCGGCGCCCAGAGCGGCCGCCCCGAGACCTTTGAGGATGTCGCCCACCAGCACCACGACGGCGGCGCCTCTGCCCATGCTGCGCAACACGTTGGTGGTGCCGGGGTTGCCGCTGCCGATCTCGTAGATGTCGACGCCGAGCAACCGCGGCACCACGACGCCGAAATCGACGCTGCCGATGAGATAGCCGGCCACGACGGCCGCGATAGACCATGGGTCCACGACGGCGAGTCTAGGTCCCCTACCATCGGTGCCCATGGCCGAACCCGACCCCCGACCCTCCATCGACGTCCGCCGGGAGCCCGAGCGGGCCCGGTACGACCGGGCGACGATCGATGCGATCCTCGACGAGGCGTTCTACTGCCATCTCGGCTTCGTGCACGAAGGTCACCCGGTCGTGATCCCCACCATCCATGTGCGGGTGGGCGATCGGATCGTCCTCCACGGATCGCCCGCCGGTCGCATGATGCGGCTGCTGGCGAGCGGCGCCGGGGTCTCGATCGCGGCCACCCTGTTCGACGGGTTGGTGCTGGCCCGCTCGGTGTTCCATCACTCGATGAACTACCGCTCGGTCGTGCTGTTCGGGAGGGGCGAAGTCGTGCAAAGCGGGTGCGAGGTGCGGCTGCGAGTTCGGGGCGACGGTGACGGCACCACCGATGCCAGTCCGATTCACGAGGAGGCCACAACGCTCGCAGCCTGACCGACAACCGACCACGACTCGCCGGGGGCCACCCCTTGCAGGGTGGCCCCCGGTCTATCCTCCCGCCCCATGGCTACCGACTGGGACGCGATCCTTGCCAGCATCAATGACCCCGGCCCTGTCCTTGTGGCAGACGCCGAGCACACCGTCCGGGCCATGAACTCCGCCGCTGCCAAGCACTACAAGGGCGGCACCGAACTACTCGGCTCCAACCTGCTCGACTGCCACCCCGACGAGATGCGTGACAGGCTCCTTGCCATCTTCGACGGCTTCCGACGCGGCCAAACCGATGCGGTGCAATACCCCGACACCGAGGAGGCCTCGGTGTCGATGGTGGCAATACGGGACGACGCCGGGCGACTGCTCGGCTATTGGGAGCGGTATCACAAGCCGAGCCACTGACCGCGCCCGACTCAGCCGCGCTGAGCCTCCAGCGCCGCCAACCGAGCCTCGAACCGCGCTCTTCCACAGAGTCGATGCCGTGGTCTCGGCGGGCGACAGCGTCGGCAGCGTCATCCAACGCGTATGCACGGAGGACCTCGGAGCCGTCCTGCGACCCGAGGATGCGGGCTAGGGCCATCACACGATTATCCGGCTTGTATCAGTAGTCGTGCCTCCCGTGATGGGTTGGTGGCCACGTAGGGTGGCCTCGGGAGGGGTCCCGGCGGTAACGGTTTTCGGGTGAGCTTCGGGCTCGTGAAAGCGATGGTTGCCGGGGCCTCGTTCCCGAGCGGACCCGGTTGAGGGAATCGGTCGAGGCCCCGCAGGGGGTGTGGGACCGGATCACGGACACGCGTGGGTAGCCGCGTGGTGCCAGCTGCTTCGAAGGGGTGGTGTCGGGGACGTCCAATGCCCTGTGGGGCTGAGGGTTCTCCCGTCAACTGAGAGCGGGCAGCCTGGTCACCGGGTCCGTCTTGGCCGTCGGGATGGTGGTCGGGCTGTCCACGGCTGAGAGGAGAACCCTCAGATGACCTTTGAAAGTAGTGGCCCGGTGGCGGTAGGGATCGACGCGGCCATCGTGGCGGATCATCAGGTGACGTTGCGTCGGCCCGAACCGGGTCGGCCGGGGGTGATCGTGGAGCGGTTCAAGGTTGGGTCGACGGTCGCCGGGTTGAGCCAGTTGACTGAGCGGTTGTCGGCGTTTCCGGGGTCGGTGGTGGTGTGCGAGCCGACGTCGATGACGTGGTTGAGCATCCAGATCGCGGCGGAGCGTGCCGGGTGTGAGATGTCGTTGATCGGCACTCGCCACTCGGCCCGACTGCGGGGGGCATTGGTCGGCAAGCACAAGTCGGATGTGATCGATGCGGACATGTTGTCCCGGGCGGGAGAGTTCTTTGCGCTTGATCCGACTCGGCCGCCGACCCCGCAAGAGTTGGCGTTGCGGCGGGTGGTGCAGCTCCGGCACCGGCAGGTGGTGGCGCAGAATCGGACGCATCGACGGATTGTGTCGTTGGCGTCGTGGGCGTTCCCCGACGTGTGGCGGCCGTTGGCGTCGTCGCGGGCGGCGTCACTGGGAGTGCTGCGCCGATGGCCGAACCTGGCTGGCCTGTCACGAGCTCGCACCGCAACCATCGCAGAGGTGATCGCCGCCAACACCCGAGGAGTCTCCGACGTCCACCGGCGCGCCGAACGGGTCCGTGACGGTGCTCGAGCCTGGGTCGAGTTCTGGGACGGTCGCCTGGACCTCGACGCCCTCGAGTGGGAACTCTTCGAGCTTCTCGACGATTACGACACCGCCCGGCAGCGGATAGGCCGGGCCACCGCCGAGATGACCCGACGATGGGAACAACGCTGGGGCGACGACCCGGTGCTGATGTCGGTGCCCGGCATGGGTGTGATCACCGCCCCCATCGTGCGTGCCTTCTTCGGTGACGGCCAGCACCTCGACGACGCCAAAGCCGCGCAGAGCTATGTCGGGATGAACCCGTCGAACTGGTCATCGGGCACCGTCGCCCAGCCGTCACGATCGATCACCAAAGAAGGCCCCGAGGAGCTCCGGCTGGCGTTCTACCAGGCCGCCAACGCCGCCCGAATGGTCGACCCCCAACTCGCCGAGTTCTATCGGCGGTTGATGGTCGAACGAGGACACTGCCACGCCAAAGCCACCTGTGCTGTCGCCCGCAAACTGATCGGTCGCACCTGGGCCATCATCACCAGCGGCACCCCCTACGAGATGCGTGGCCTCGCCGGTGAGCCGATCACCCGCCGCCAAGCCCGTCAACTCGTCACCGACCTCGCCGTCCCCGACCGGATCCGAGCCCGCACCCGCAGCCACTCGACAGCAACACGCCGCGGACGCCTCGCCAGCTGACCCGGCTCACCAACACGCCGGCACCCGCCAGCGTGCTACCGCGCGCCCACCCACCGCAACCGGCCCATCACTTGACAGTCGTTAGGGAATCGCTACGCGATGAAGCGTGGTTGGCGGCCTCGTATTCGGCGGACGGGGTGAGTGTGCCATTTGATTCCGTGGCGTCCGATGAGGCGGCGCCGGTAGTTGTCGAGGTTGCGGAATCCGTGGGCTTGGGCTCATGCCCCTCGGACCCATCCTCCCGGATCGACCTGGCTACCGATCAAGTTTCCGGAGGTTGAGTTGTGGTCCCACGGCGCTGGTCACTCCCTTGATCACACCAGCATCGTCCCCCAAGTAGAGGACGATTACCCGTCCCTTCAGCCAGTAGTGGGGGTTCCCGAGCCACTCCACCGGTGTGTTATTCACACTCCAACCCCTCATAGCAATGGTGCTTGCCTCCGACTCCCGAGTGGTGGTGTCTGGATACTCGTATACCCACAACTCGTGGCCGTCGACCGTCAGGTAGTTGGCCTGTATGGAAAACGGCCCCCAGTCCTGCGACCCCACCTCCTCGACGAGGGCCCCGGCCTGGGTGAGGGCGGCGACGGTGTCGGAATAGGTGAAATCATCCTTGATCGAATCCTCGACCGCGTCTTGAGCCGCACATCCGCAGAGCACGAGAATCGCCAAGGACACCATCGTGAATCGCATCAACCCTCTCCCTTCGCACACTCTCATCCATCGATGGACCGAATCAAGCCAAGCAGTTCCTCGAACGAACTGGTAGCAATCTCCTCGGCGAGTTGTTGTTCAGGCAGTTCCACTTCATGAGGCCGACCTTCGGCATCGAGGGCGATTGTGGCTCCAGCCATTGGCGCGATTGCCGTGGAGTCGCCTTCCATGGCGATTCCCCCAGGGGTCACCAGCCGATACGAGACACCCCCTACGAAATTCGCACCTGGCAGAGTCCTGATCTCGGACCCGCGATCACTTCGCTCCCTGAGAAACAGAATGACCCTTCCCTTCGGGAACGGCCTCACGAGGCCGGTACGGTCTTCCACGATGCCGCGAGTCTGCAGTCTCTGGCTGAGTTGCAAAACGTTGTACTGCATGAATGTGTATTCCCACGTGACGACATCGATATCCTCATCGGGCATCTTGCCCCGAAGGACCTCGCTGACGTTGATATGAAGGAGGAGGGAGGCGACAAGGTTGTTGTCGGGCTCACGCGGATCGCCCCACTCGCGACCGACTTCAACTTCGCCAACGGTTCCCACCACGACAAGGTCGGAGGCCGATCCCATCTCTCCAACAGAGGAATAGACCTCGACCGGAACCATCGGGAAAGCGAGCACGGACCAGAAGTCCTGATCGTCGCCGGTCGGCTCGGAAGATGTGCAGGCAGACGTGGCGAAGACGGACAACAAGGCCACCGACATCACCGTTCGAATGACCACGTTGTTCACAATACTGACTCCTCTCGATCACCCATAAAGATCGGACAAGTGGTTCTGGTTGTGGGGCGACAAGGTGTAGGAGACACCGGAGACATCCAGGCAGTAGCCCGAATTCCGGTGGAATAGCCCGAGCGTGTGCCCGAGTTCGTGGCATGCGAAGTGTCGTCTCTCCTGGTAGGTATTGAACGCCGAGGGATGTGTACCGGTGTCGTATTTCACATACCGGGGCTTGCACCAGGTCCCGGTCCCCGACCCCCCGTACCTCGCGTAGGGAGAACACGGGGCCGCCGCATAGCCGCCCAAATCCCCGTACGTCCCCTCGTAGACCTGCACGTCGTTTACGTAGTTGCTGTACGTGGTGGTCGTATAGGCGGTGATATCCGGGAGCGGGTTCAGGACGTACGAGACCACGTACCCTGTGTCGTTGCTGATGTTGTAGGTCAAGTAGATGCTTCGGTAGACCTCATGGACGCCGTTGTTGGCCGCATGGTTGCCGGGGTAGCCAAAGTCGTTCCCGAGTGCCGGGACCGCAGTACCCAAGACCAGAACGGCTGCAAGCACCCCGATCCAGCGTCGCTTCGGAGAAACGGATCTCACCTCTTGACCTCTGATCCTCTCAGGGAGTCGCCCGATTCGCCCGTCGCACCAGTTCGGCGGTCCTGGCGGGGCTCGGTATCTGGCAAACTCGACCACAGTGGTGTCTCGCAGGTGGCCCAAGGGAGCGGGAGGAACGGGGACTCTTCGCGCTCATTCGTCGAATGCCGGGGTGGACCGGCTCGGGCGGAGTGCCGGAGCCGGTCTCTCGGATCTCGACCGGATGGAGAAGGCTGGAGTTCGGTTGCATTTGCCAAGGAGCAAGTAGACATCTCTACACCGGCGGGGCGGTTCTTCCGAGGGATGCTGGCCCAGGTCGCGGAGTTTGAGCACGGCACCATCCTCAATCGGATGGCCGACGGGCGGGACGGCGCGGCGCTGACCGGCTTCAGGCTCAGGTCATCGTGAGTCGCGACGACGAGGACCCCGGCTGCCCGGCAGTCGAGGTTGACCCCATCGTGCCGTATTCCACCGACGCCCTGAGCGGTCTACCGCTCGGTCGTGCTGTTCGGGAGGGGCGAAGTCGTCGATGATCCCGGCCAGAAACTCGAGGCGATGCGGGTGTTCACCGAGAAGATCCTCCCCGGCCGCTGGGACGATGCCAGGCGGCCGACCGAGAAGGAATTCAAAGCCACCTTGATGGTCTCGGTGCCCATCGATGCCGCCTCGGCCAAGGTGAGGACCGGTCCCCCCGGCGACGACCCCGCCGACCTGGGCCTCGACGTGTGGGCCGGGGTCGTCCCCTACCGGCTCACCCCGGGCGATCCGATCCCCGCCCCGGACCTGCCCGACGGGGTGGCCTTTCCTGCCTACCTGCAGACACTGCTCGACCAGACACTGCTCGACTGACGGCTCCGACGACCCCCTTCTCGCAGCCGGTCAGGCGGGATACGTTGCCCGGTGTACTGGTTGCAGCGTCCCCCCTATCTCCGCTGGGCGGCGGCCGCCCTGCTGGTCATCGGAGCCGCGATGTGGGATCTCAGACCGGAGCCCACCACCCTCCATCCCTACCTGATCACCGACGTGTCGGCCGGCGATCCGATCGAGGATGGAGACATCGAGTGGCGACGGGTGCCTGCGGGACTGATCGCCGCCCCCGACCTCTCCGCTCCGATCGCGGCCACCGACCTCAACTCCGGCCAGCCTCTCTGCGATGCGATGCTGCGCAAGCCTGCCGTGGTCCCGCCCGGGTGGTGGAGCGTGCCGGTGACGGTCGGCTCCCATGCCGGAGCGGGTGACGAAGTGCTCCTGGTGGTGGTCGATCCGCCAACCACCGTGGTCGGCATCGTCGTCACCCCCCAGCGCGGGGACCCCTACTCGCTGAACTACCGCCCGGCCTCGGTGGCGGTACCGGCCGCATCGGCCCCGCTGATTGCGGCAGCATCCTCGAGCGGCACCCTGGTGGCGGCCGTTCGTCCTGCGAGCGGAGAGCGCCAGGAGCAGTAAGGTCCAGGCGATGCTCACCGCTGCGCTGTGGGGCCTGATCCAGGGCCTCACCGAATTCCTCCCGATCTCCTCGAGCGGACACCTGGTTCTGGTGCCGGCTCTGCTGGGCATGGACGAACCCGACCTCGCCACCACCGCCGTCCTCCACCTCGGCACCCTGGCGGCAGTCGTGTGGTTCTACCGCCGGGACCTGATGAACCTGGTGCACTTCCGCACCGACCCCGGGGCACGGAGGATTCTCTGGCTGCTGGTGCTCGGCACCCTGCCGGCCGCCATCATCGGCGTGCTGTTCCATACGAAGATCGAGATCCTCTTCTCCGATCCCTGGATCGTGGCGGTGCTGCTGATCGGCACCGGGGTGATCCTCTCCGCCGGTCTGCTGGTCCCCCGCGGGACCCGCCGGGTCGAGGAGGGAAGGACCGGCGATGCCCTGGTGGTCGGCTGGGCACAGGCGCTGGCGCTGCTCCCGGGCATCTCGCGTTCCGGCATGACGATGACCGCCGCCATGGCCCAGGGATTCGAGCGGGTCGAGGCGGCCCGCTTCGCCTTCCTGATGGCGGTGCCCGCCATCGCCGGCGCCGGGACGCTGGAGGGGATCGATCTGGTTCGCTCCGGAGGCTTCGAGCCGGCGCTGCTGGCAGGGGTGCTGACGGCGGCCGTGTCGGGTTACCTCGCCATCTCGTTCCTGGTGCGACTGCTGGGACGGGCGGGCCTGGCCCCGTTTGCCATCTACTGCCTCGTAGTCGGGTCGCTCGCCTGGTGGCTCGTCTGAGCCCGGCTCCCGGTCAGAAGGCGACGCTTCCCCGGCATCGGTCCGACCTGCACTTCACGGGTGGGCGCCCCGCCCTTCCCGGCCACGGTGCCTAACCTCTCTGCTCGTGCACGAGACCATCATCCGGGTTCGGTGGGGGGAATTGGATCCCTACCACCACGTCAACCACGCCGCCTACCTGTCATACCTGGAGCACGCCCGCATCGCCGCCCTCGAGTCGATCGGGTGGGGCATGAGCGAGATCACCGCCACCGGCCACCAGGTCGTGGTGGCCAGGATCGAAGTCGGGTTCCGGCGGCCCGCCAGCGGAGGCGACGAACTGGTGGTGCAGACGTCCATCGAGGAACTGCGAGGCGCCAGCAGCACCTGGCGGCAGCGCATCGTTCGGGGAGACGACACCATCCTCGATGCCCGGGTCACGGCCGCCTGCACGACCCTGCAGGGGCGGCCCTCCCGGACACCCGCACCGTTCCAGCGCGCCCTCGAACACCTGCTCGCAGCGCAGCGACCCGCCCCCTGAGAGCAGTGCTAGCGTCCCCGGCCATGCACGGCCTCCGCATCCTCGCCGCCGCCACGGCGATCCTGGTGACCGCCGGCTGCGGTGCGGCAGCAGTCGACACGGGCGGGTGCGACTACCTGTTCGGAGCGCCCCAGGCCGCCACCGGCCTCTCTGGGAACGCCTGCCGCCCCGTGCTCGCCTGTGACGGGATCGAGACCTTCACACCACCCGCCTATGGGGCCGAAGCCATCGAGGCGCTGCGGGCACGGATCCTGATCGACCCGCCCTTGCCGCTCCCGGCGAGTCCGTACGAATCTCCATCGCTGGTGCCCGCCGGGACTACCGGAGTGTGCGCCGTGCTCGCCGATCCCAGCGGCCCGGGTGCCTACCGGCTCGCAACCTTTCCGGACCGGAGTGCGGTAGAGGCAGCCGGAGGGGTGGTGACCCACACCGGCGCCTGCGGGGCATGCTCCTCGCTGCAAGATCTCGCCGTGTACCTGGGGACGCCGAACCTCGGCGACCCGGTCAGGGAGTGCGCGCTCATCGAATTCGGAGACGACCCCGGGGCCACCCTGGACTGCATCACCGGCCTCGGCTTCACCGACGCCTGCGCCCAGATCTGGGCGTTCAACAGCGCCAACACCCGGGCGGCCTGCCTGGTCGAGTGTCTGGAGGCCCTCGACGAGTCCAACCACCTCCCCGACGGCCGCCTCAATGCCTGCCTGGCGTGCGACGAGGAGAACAGCGGGCCGGTGTTCAAGGCGGTAGCCGGCAGGACCCGGCGCAACTCCGGCATCCCTTCGGCGATCTGTCGTCCCGGCGAGGACGTCGCCGCCGTCCTCCACGACGCCTACCCCTGAGCGGCCCGCAACCGCTCTGCTCGAGACCCGACTAGATCCGCTCGGTCTCTAGGCTGCCGGCATGTTCGACCCAGACACCCCCCGGGGCAGCCGGGCACTCGTCCGACTCACCGACGAGAAGATCATCTGGCTCACGACGGTGCGCCCCACCGGCCAGCCGCAGACCTCCCCGGTCTGGTTCTTGTACGCGGATGGGGAGTTCCTCATCTACAGCCTCCCCGGCACTGCTCGCACCGCCAACCTCGCAACGAATCCCAGGGTTGCCCTGAACCTGGACGGCAACGGGGAGGGCGGCGACATCGTCTCGATCGAAGGGATCGCCCGCATCGACCCTGCTGCGCCGCCATCCAACCTGGTCATTCCCTACCAGGAGAAGTACGCCGGCCTCATCGCCGGCAATGGGTGGACGCCGGAGTCCTTCGCCGCCGACTACCCCACTGCGATCCGGATCACCCCGGTGCGCAGCCGCGCCTGGTGATCGTGGAACAATGGGGCCCTCCAACCAGTTGAGACGAACGTGGTATTCCGCAAACGACCGAAACCGATCAACCTCGAGCACCTCGACGACCTCGACCCGCTGATCGAGAGCGGCCTACCGATCCTGCTCGACTTCTGGCGCCAGGGATGCCAACCCTGCCGCCTGATGGACGGCATCGTCAAGGAACTCGCCGAAGAGTACGTCGGAGAAGCCCATGTGGTCCGGGTCGACATCGGCTCGGTGCCGGGGGCGATCGAGAAGTTCCGAATCCAATCGACTCCGACGTTCGTGGTGCTGGGCCGGAGCCGCAAGAAGCCCAGCAAGAAGGCGCGCCAACGGGGAGCCGTCGACCCCAAGGACGCCCCGATGACCGCCCGCTTTCGCACCAGTGGGATGACCCGCAAGGACCAGTTGGCACAGGCCCTCGAATCCAACGGCGCCCACCGGGTTGCTCGCTGAGCACCGACTGCCGGCCGAGCCGTCAACCCGTCCTCCTCGACCGAGAGGCGCGGGGCAACGACCGGCCGGTCGCGATCGCCCCCGATCGACGACGAGGGGGCGCGGCCTGAGAGAACCCTCCTCCGTCCCCACTTGACAACCTGACATCGTTATAACATCATTCTGATGTCACTTCGCTGTCAAGGGAGATCACCATGTTGCTGTACATCACCGGCCCTGCGGTCCGGGCACTCCAACCCACCGACCCGTTCCACCCCACAGCCGCCCGGATGCGCGACAATCGCCGGGACGGCAGGCCCACCGGACAACCGGTGGCGCCGCGGCGGGCCGGCTCCGGTCTCGTCGTCGTGGCGGCGAAGTGATGGAGATCACCATTGAGAGACCCAGCATGACGAGATCCTCCCGAGTCCCCCACCCAATCTTCTGGGGCCTGGCCTTGATCACGGTGGGGGTGCTGTTCCTCCTCCGCGAGATCGGCGTCATCCCCGACATCCGGTTCTGGACGCTCCTCTGGCTGGGGGTGGGCGGATGGCTGTTCGTCGGCACCATCGCCGGCCGCCGGCGAGGCTGGTTCTGGCCGTTGACCCTGCTGGGCCTGGGAGCCTTCATGCTGCTGCAGGATCTCGAGACGATCCGGCATTTCTCCCTGTGGCCGGTGATCGTCATTGGGCTCGGCGCCGCCATGGTCATGGAGGCCGCCGATCTCCGGAAGCCCCCCAAGGAAGACGACGCACCGGTTACCTGGCGCGACCTCTGATCCCGGTCGCCGTCGGTACCGGGCAGGGGCCACTGGCTACCATCGGCGGTCGATGGTGACGGGAGCCGCAGGATCTCGGGCCCGGAGGATCGCCCTTACGGGCCTCAGCGACGCCGAGGTGGCGGCGCGGATCGTGGCGGGCGCCGTCAACGTGGTTCCGACGGGGCCGACCAGGACGGTCCGCGAGATCATCAGGGCCAACGTCGTCACCCTCTTCAACATCCTGCTGGGGGCGATGCTGGTGGTGGTGCTGATCGTCGCACCCATCCAGGATGCGATGTTCGGATTGGTGCTGTTCGGCAACGCCGCCATCGGGATCGTCCAGGAGTTGCGAGCCAAGAGAACTCTCGATCATCTCGCCCTGCTGAGCGCTCCCCGGGCACGGGTCATTCGCAACGGAAGGGACGGCGAGGTGCCCGTCAACAGGGTCGTCCTCGACGATCTGCTCACGGTCGGAGCCGGGGACCAGATCGTGGTCGACGGCGTCGTGGTCACCTCGGAGAGCCTCGAGGTCGACGAGTCGCTCCTGACCGGTGAGTCGGACGCCGTCACCAAGGATCGCGGCGACGAGGTCCTGTCGGGAAGCTTCGTGTCGTCGGGTTCGGGCGTCTACAAGGCGAGGAGGGTGGGGGCCGACGCCTACGCGGCCCGACTCGCCGAGGAGGCCCGCAAGTTCACCCTGGTGCGCTCCGAACTCCGCTCCGGGATCGACAAGATCCTGCGAGGCATCACCTGGGTGCTGGTGCCGACTGCTCTGCTCCTCATCTGGAGCCAGTTCACCACGCTGACCGGATGGCCCGACAACCAGGGCTGGGGGTGGCCCGACATCAAGGAGGCGATCCGACTCAGCGTCGCCGGCCTGGTGGCGATGATCCCCCAGGGCCTGGTCCTGCTGACCTCGGTGGCCTTCGCCGTCGGGGTGATCCGCCTGGGACGGCGCAACGTGTTGGTCCAGGAACTGCCCGCCGTCGAGGGACTCGCCCGCGTCGACACGGTGTGTTTCGACAAGACCGGGACCCTCACCGAGGGACATCTGGTGGTCGACGAGATCGATCTCCTCGCCGAGCATCTCGACGTGCGAGCAGCCCTCGGGGCTCTGGGGGGCAGCGATGCCAACCCCAACGCCACCCTGCAGGCCATCGCCGAGCAGTTCCCGGAGCCATCCGGTTGGTGGCCCACCGCCACGGTGCCCTTCTCGTCCGCCCGCAAGTGGAGCGGGGCATCGTTCGGGAGCCTGGGCACCTGGATCCTGGGAGCACCCGAGATGATCCTTCCCAACGACCCGATGATCACCGATCGGGTGGCCGCCTCCGCCGACCAGGGCAAGCGGGTGCTCCTGCTGGCACGAGCGTCGGCCGAACTCCACGGCGACGACCTGCCGTTCGGGCTCGAACCGGTGGCCCTGCTCGGCCTCAGCGATCGGATTCGCCCCGATGCCGTCGACACGCTCGACTACTTCGCCCGACAAGGCGTCGCCGTCAAGGTGATCTCCGGCGATCATCCCCAGACCGTCGGTGCCATCGCCCGACAGGTGGGCATTCGCGACGCCGATCGGGTGATCGACGCCAGGACCCTCCCGGACGACCCGATCCAACTGGCCGAGGTGGTCGACAACAGCACCGTGTTCGGGAGGGTGACTCCCCACCAGAAACGGGCGATGGTGGCGGCCCTGCAGTCGCGGGGCCATGTCGTCGCCATGACCGGGGACGGAGTCAACGACGTGCTCGCTCTCAAGGACGCCGACATCGGCATCGCGATGGGGTCCGGTTCGTCCGCTTCCCGGGCGGTGGCCCAGTTGGTGCTGCTGGATGGATCCTTTGCCACGCTCCCCTCGGTGGTCGGCGAGGGGAGGCGGGTCATCGCCAACATCGAACGGGTCGCCAACCTCTTCGTGGTCAAGACGGTCTACGCATTCCTGCTGGCCGTCCTGGTGGGGATCTTTGCGCGGCAGTTCCCCTTCGTTCCCCGCCATCTGACCCTCGTCGGGACCCTCACCATCGGTGCACCGGCATTCTTCATCGCCCTGGCGCCGACGGCGGACCGGGCCCGATCGGGTTTCGTGGCCAGGGTGATGCGGTTCTCGGTGCCGGTGGGCGCCCTGGCAGCAGCCGCCACCTACGTCTCCTACGAGTTGGCGATCTCCGAGGGCGTGACGCTCACCGAGGCCCGCACCACCGCCACCCTGGTGCTGTTCGCGGTCGGCCTGTTCGCCCTGGTCATCAACGCCAGGCCTTTGACCACGGCGAGGAAGTGGCTGATCGGATCGATGGCGGCCGCCTTCCTGCTGGTGCTGTTCCTGTCCAACGGCCGGACCTTCTTCGAACTCGACCTGCCGCGGGCGGTGGTGCTCCTGGCCGGTGTCGGCATCGTGGGACTGGCGGGCTCGGTGATGTACGGCTCGCTCCGGAGCCTGGGCGTCATCCAGCAGTTCCCCGATCTGCTCCGCAATCCCAACCTCAGCCGCGATGCGGTGTCGGCGGTCCGTTCGACCATGAACCGGCTCAGGGAGCGGGCGAGGAAGGTGGGCCAGCCGATGGATCCGGCCGACCTTCCCCAGCAGCCGCCGACCGAACCGGCGCCTCCACCTCGCCAACCCCTCTCCCGCTGAGCGGCGGGCCAACCGCCAAAGAGAGAGGGCCGAAGGTCCCCGACCTCCGGCCCTCTTTGTCTCCTGTGTCCGTGTGGACCTAGCGGGAGCGCTCCCGGGCGATGTTGACGTTCAACTGGCGGCCGTCGACGTTCTTGCCATTGGTCTCGGCGATCGCCTTCTCGGCTTCTTCGCCGGACGCCATCTCGACGAACCCAAAGCCGCGGGAGCGGCCGGTGTCGCGATCGGCGATGACCTGGGCGCTGATGACCTCGCCGTATTCGGAGAAGATGGCCTTGAGGGCATCGGAGTCGGTCTGGAACGAGAGGTTCCCTACATAGATGTTGGTGGACATGGATTGCTCCTTCTGGGGCATCGAACCGTCGGAACCGTACGCCCCGCAGGCCCGCCCCAAGGGGACTCCTGCAGCGACTTCACTCGACGGAACAGAGGAGCAAAGACCGGCGTCGCCCACCTCTTGGCGGGCGCGGGCCATACGCTAGCGCACCCGCCCGTTTCCCGACAAGGGCCGACAAGGGTTTGTGCCATCGGCCTCATCCGGCGATCAGGCGCATCAGCGATTCGACGGGACCGCGACGACGGAAGCGGCGCCAGATCACCGCAAAGGCTGCCGCCGCCGCGATGAAGACGGCCGCCGCCCCCAACGCAAACGACAGGGTCTGGGAGCCGAGTCTCCCCATGGCCCCCAGCGTCCCCATCCCCACCAGCACGTGGCCGACGTAGATCGTCAGTGCCAGTTCCCCGGTGGCGGCGCCCCAGCGGACCGGGCGAGCAGCCGGCCACCTCGACCCGATGCCGACGCACAAGAGGATCACCACGATGGCGGTCCCGCCCGCCGCCAGCAGATAGATGGGGCCGGGCGGCAGCGGTTCGGCCGCCAGCAAGGCCCGGCGGCCGGCCACCACCCCGAGGGTGCTGGGGCCGGTGGCGACGATGTCGAACACGATCGGGTTGAAGGCGGCCACCGCTTCCGCCGCTCCCGCCACCAGTGCCGCCGCCACGATGATCCGCCACCGGGTGGCGGCGCTGCGCACATCCCGCCTTCCCAGCCACATCCCCACCAGGAAGAGACCCACCCATGGGAGCACGGGGTGCCATCCGTTGAAGAGCAGGTTGCGGACCAGGCCCACCGGAGTCCACAAGCCCCGGTAGTTCAGGTCCACCACATCCAACTGATCCCAGTAACCGGCGAAGGAGTACAGCCCACAGAACAGGGCGGCCGCCAGCGCCGCCCACAGCCACAGCGCCCGGTCGGAGGCGGCCAGCAGGAAGGCGCCGATCCCGATGTAGAACGCGTAGCAGTGGAGGATGTCGGCCGGCCAGATCGGTACGAACAGGTATCCGACGATCAGCAGGAAGCCGGCCCGCCGCAGCATCCGCTGTCTGGCGCCCTCCAGAGCGGCGAGATCGCCATCGCCACGGGCGGAGGCGGTCATCAAGGAGGCGCCGACTCCCGCCAGGATCACGAACATGGCAGCCGCCCTCCCGTCGAGGAGTCCGGCCGCCTGCTGCAGCCATCCGGGGCCGCGGCGCTCGGCGAACATCGCCACCTTGAAGTCGACGGCCACCATCCCGGCGACGGCCACCGCCCTTGCCAGGTCGAAGCCGGCGATCCTCTTCACGGCTCGATGACGATCTGCAGCAGGCCGTGCGCCTCGCGGAGGGCTGCTGCTACGTCGTCCGGGTCATCGCCGGCGGCGAACAGGAATCCCAGGTAGCGGTCCCCCTCCGGGAGCGGCCGCACCCGTTGTCCTATCGGGACGGTGATCTCCAGGGCGGTGATCCCCGGCACCTCCATGGCGGCCCCTTGCCACCCCACTCGCCGCAACACGCCTTCGGCGGGGATCGGGAGCATCATCACGCCCGAGGCGCGTGACTCCCGGCGCATCGCCCGCGGTGGCATGCCGAGGGCCGCCCGCAGCAGCAGGTGCTCGAGACTGGTCCCGAGCAACCCGAACCGCAGCGCCCGCGAGCACAGTCCCCCGATCGATCGCGCCGCGATCTCGATGACACCCACCCGATCCCCCTCGACCCGCACTTCGGCGTGGACCGGACCGAACGACACGCCGAGCGCCTCGACGGCCCGGCGCACCACCGAGGTGATCTCGTCCTCCATCGGCGGGCCGAGGCGGCTGGGGGTCACGAGAATGGTCTCCTCGAAGAACGGCCCCTCCATGGGCTCGGGCTTGTCGAAGATGGCCAGCACCTCCACCCCATCGGGGCCGACCAGGCCCTCGACCACCACTTCGATCCCCGGCAGGTACTCCTCCACGAGCAGCGGAGCCTCGATCCCCTCCCCCGCCTCCGCCTGGATCGCCCGTACCCGCGCCACTGCCCTCTCCAACGAAGCCGGGTCGTCGGCCCGGATCACACCGCGGCTCCCCGACAAAGTGAGCGGCTTGACGACACAGGGGAATCCGATCGAGATGCCGGCAGGGTCGGCACCCTCCAGTACCTCGAAGCGGGGTTGCGGGACGTTCGCGGCGGCCAACAGGCCCCGCATCACCGCCTTGTCACGGGTCGCCCGGGCCGCCGCCGGCGGGTTGTGGGGCAGGCCGAGCCGTTCGGCCGCCACCGCAGCCACCACCACTCCCTGATCGTCGGCGGCGACGATGGCATCCAACGGGACGCGATCGGCCAGTTCCACGATCGCATCAGCGGCCGCCCCCACATCGGCGCAGTCGATCACCAGGAACCGCTCTCCCATCAGATCCCCGAGCGCGTGTGGCTCCTCGCTGGCCACCACCAGATCCAATCGCAGTTCGTCGGCGGCCCCGACGAAGTCGGGCGCCCGATAGGTGGCGGTCGGGAGGATCACGAGAACGGTCGGCACGGCTCCATCATGCCCGCCGACGGCTGGCAAGGGGAACCGGTCGCATCCGGGTACGATCCCTCTCTATGTCCACCGACCAGATCGTCGTCAGCGTCACCGAAGAGGCCATCGAGGCGATCCTGGGGATCCGGGCCCAGGAGCCGGATGCCACCGACCTCGCCCTGTCGCTGGCGGTCACCGGGGTGCGTGGGGTCGACTTCGCCTATGAGCTGACCTTCATCCCGATCGTGGATGCCGGCGAAGCCGACTCCCTCACCCATCACGGCGCCCTGCCGGTAGTGGTGGCGGGCGGCAGCATCGAGAACCTCTCCGGAGCCACCATCGAAGTGCGCAACGGCGGTCTGGCCATCGACAACCCCAACAGCCCCCTCCCCAAGTTCGAGATGGGGGATGCCACCCTCGAGGGCGATCTGGCTGCCATGGTGCAGGCACTGCTCGATCAGCAGATCAACCCGGCCATCGCCGCCCACGGCGGCTTCGCCGAACTGGCCGGTGTCGACGGCGATACCGTCTTCCTGCGGCTCGGCGGCGGCTGCGTCGGGTGCGGGCTGGCCCAGGTGACGCTCAGCCAGGGGATCGAGGTGGCCATCAAGAACGCCATCCCCGAGATCACCAACGTGGTGGATGTCACCGACCACGCCTCGGGAACCGACCCCTACTACCAATCCGCCAAGAAGTAGTCGGGGGAAGCCGACCGGTCGTAGCCGGTCCCGCCGCGAGCATCGAACCGCCCCGGGATGGGTTCCGCACCGGGAGTGGCATACTCGGAACGACCACACCCAATCGAGGAGCGCCATCATGGCTGTCGACATCGGGATCGAGGAGACCGCTCGCAAGGAGATCACCGGTCACCTGGAACGTCTTCTTGCGGACACCTACACGCTCTACCTCAAGTCGCAGAACTTCCATTGGAACGTCACCGGCCCCATGTTCCGGAGCCTCCACCTGATGTTCGAGGAGCACTACATGGAACTGCGAGACGCTGCCGACCTGATCGCCGAGCGCATCCGGGCGCTCGGGTATCCGGCCCCGGGTAGCTACGCCGCGTTCGCCCGCCTCACCCAGATCCCCGAGGGCCTGGGAACGGAGAACGCCATGGAGATGGTGCGCAGCCTGGCCGAGGGCCACGAGGCCGCCGCTCGCTGCGCCAGAGCGGTCGTGGAGGCCGCAGAGGCCGCCGGGGACGTCGCCACGGCCGATCTGGCCACCGCCAGGATCGAGACCCACGAGAAGACCGCCTGGATGCTGCGAGCCACCGCCGCCTAGCGCCGCCGCGGCAAGAGTCGGGACTGCTACGTACCGGAGAGACCCCATGTCCAGGATGGTCCGCACCGTCATCGAGATGCTGGCACTCGCCGTCGGTCTGGTGGGCGGCTACCTGTACCTGGGAGAGCTGGGGCGGGGTTGGCTCTTCTGGCTCCTGGCGCTCGGCGTCGTCGTGGTGGTCATTGGATGGCATGGCCGTCGCCGACTCAAACGCTGGGCCAGGCGTTTGGGCCGCTAGAGCCGACGGCATCCAGGACCGGCCGCCACAACAAGACGAACATCCCCTGATCTGAGCGACCACACCGCCGGGAGCGCACCTGCCGCCTCCCGCCGGAAACTGCTCCGTCCGGGGACCGGGGACCTCAGGCTTCCAGGCCGGCCCGGCGGGCGGCTGCCAGCGCCTCGATCCCGTCGATGTGGCGGATGACGCGGCGGATCTCGGCGGCGAAACGCCGCCGCTCTTCGAGTCGTTCGAGGCCGCCGCCCATTAGCAGGCCCCGGTTGCCGGCGAGCCGCAGCGCGGTGCCGAACAGGATGGTCGACACCGATTCGTCACTCTGGATGCGATGCTGCAGCCGGTATTGCTTGCCCAATCCCATACAGCCGGCGAGGAACGTCTTCTCGTCGACGTCGAGGCGGTAGTCCAGCGATTCGAGAGCGTCTGCGACCACCCGGTAGGCCTCCAGGAAGGGGCGCAGGACCCAGTGAGCCCGGTACGGATCGAAGGCCCTCACCAGGTCGAGCACGTCGTCCCGCCCCCGCCCCATGACCAGGCGCCAATCGTCCCGGTGATACAGGATCTCGCCCTCGATCTCGGTCCGGAACTCGTCCTTCTCGGGGAAGAAGAACTCGAACTTCAGGAGATCGCGCAACTCCATGACCTCGTCCCAGAAGGCCGCCTCTCGATCGCCATCGGCGCCGGCCGCCGCCAGCAGCGCCAACTCGGCAATGGCTCCGTTGATGAAGAAGTGGATGATCGTGTTGCGGTAGAAGGCGGCGGCCAGGTGCTGCTCGGGCTCGATGGAGTACACCGTCTCGGGGCCGGCACTGAATCGGGAGACGACACCGTTCTCCCGCAAGGCCTCCAACGCCCCCTCCACCGTCTCGGGGGTGTCGAGCGAGAGTCGCTGGCTGACGGGCAGGTTGCGATCGGCCACATAGTCCAGGAAGTGCTGGAGCGCCCCCATGGTCTCTTCGACCGTCAGGGCCCGGTCGCGGGCGCCGAGCAGTGCCAGGGTCACCAGCGAGATCGGCGTGATGGGAGTGGCCCGGTTGATGCGGAGCGCCACCTCGAAGGCGAGCTTCTGGATCGCCAGTCCCTCCTCCGGCATTCCCCCGGAAGCCGGTGGCAGCGCCTTCATCTCTTCCGCCAACGAGAGGGTGTCGCCGAACCTCAGATGGATGCCGCCGTAGCGGCGCCGCAGGGTTCGGATGGTCCTGACAATCCACGAGAACGACTCCCGCTCCTTGGCGCCCCCCTTGGCTTCTGCCGTGTACGACCCGATGTCGAGGACCTGGTCGTAGGCAATCGACACCGGGATGAGGATGGCATCCTCGGCCGAGCCCCGCCTCACCGAGTCGGCCACGTAGGCCAGCATCCCGAACTTGGGAGCCCGCAGCTTCCCCGAACGGGATCGGCCTCCCTCCATGAACCACTCCAGAGAGAAGCGCTTGGCGAGCAGATAGTCGACGTACCGCTTGAGGACGAACTTGTAAGGCTCGTTGTCCTTGAAGGTGCGGCGGATGAAGAAGACCCCGGCCCTCCGCAGCAGGGGACCCGCCGGGAAGAAGTTCATGTTGTCGCCGCCGGCGGTGTGGTTGGGTGGCAGGCCGTTGTCGTAGAGGACGTACATGAGGACCAGGTGGTCCAGATTCGACTTGTGGCTCGGCAGGAACACCAGTGAGTGGTGCTGGCCGAGTTCCGCCAGGCGCCGCAACTCGGCACGGTCGTAGTGGATGCGGGCCGCATAGCCCTGGGTGTAGAGGACCCTGATCAGCGCCGCGGTCAGATCGATGACGAACGTGCTGTGGGTGGCAGCGATCTCCTTGAGGTACCGGGCGGCCAATCGCACCGCCTCCTCGGGCGACTGACCGGATCGCTCGGCGAGTCGGAGCAGGCCCAACCGGAACGAGGTGCGGGACAGGAGATCCTCTGCCACGAACCGGGGCACCTTGTAGCGATTGCCGCGGATCCTCCGCTCCGATCGCTCCAACGCCAGCGACCCCTGAAAGGCGACGAACTCGGCGAAGCCCGAGGGGTCGTCGGCACTGCGGGTGCGAGCGGCGATCCACCGGGCACGCACCTCGGCGACCGGGGCCGGCTCACCCGCGATCACGGTCACCCGGTCGGGATGCCGCCGCACGATCCATTGCTGGCGCAGCCAACTCGGATCGCGCGGGTCGCCGTGCAGCAGCAGGTCGAGGAGCCCGGCCGCCCGCCTCCCATCCTTCGCGGGCGCCAACCAGGCGACCCGCAGCGGCGCCAGCAGGGCTTCGCCGTCCTCCTCGAGAGCGATCTGGAGCTCCGGGGAGACTCCCTTGCGGCGGAGGCGATGACGCCGGGAGGGCGGCAGATCGACCAGCCGGTATCCGGAGCCCGGAGGGCGCTCGCGGCAGATCCAATCCAGCAGCAGGTGCCGCTCGAGGTTGCTCGACACATCCACCAGGAAGGTCACCGGCCGGGCGCCGGCGTCGGGCCAGCCGGGTTCGATCGGATCGGGAACGATCTCCAGGGCCATCCGCTGAGTGTATCGGCCCGTCCCGCAGGCGGTCAGGCCGTCGGAAGCCGCAATTCGAAGAAGGAGTGCTGCCGGTAGTAGACGTAGGTGAGGTCGCCGCCCATCATCCGGGCCAGGCTGCGGCTCACGGTGAGCCCGAGGCCCACCGACTCGGAGCGATGCTCGGCGGTGGGAATCCGGTGGTAGGGCTCGAACATGGCCGCCCGCTCCTCCTCGGCGACGCCGGCACCATCGTCGATCACGAACAAGGAGACCGACTCGGCCGCCGGGACCACTCTCACCGTCACATGCTCACCGCCGTGGCGATCGGCGTTGATGAGGAGATTCCGGATGATCTGCCGCACCCGCATCGGGTCGGCGACGACCTTGGCATCCGATCCGCTTCGCTCCACGGTCAGCGTCGCCTCGAGTGTCCGGGCCGCCAGCACCGCGTCGATCTGCGCCCACAGATCCACCGGTTCGGCCGCCACCGACATGTGGGCCGTCTCGGATCGGCTCGCCACCAGCAGATCCTCCACCAGATCGCCGACTTCGATCGCCTGATCCCTGATCATGTCCACGTAGGTGGCCACCTCGGCGCGATCGAGATCGGACAACCGCCTCCGGAGTTCGTGGGCGAACCCCACCACCGCCGTCAGCGGGGTCCTCAATTCATGGCTCACCGTGGCGACGAATCGATCCTTCGAGCGCACCACCTCGGTGAGCAGGTCGTTGGCCCGGCTCTGCTCGGAGATGTCGACGGCCACGCCCATGACCCCTACCACCACCTCGCCGTCCCGGATCGGTGAGAAGCGGGTCTGGAAGACGAGATCACCGACCTTGACGGCCCCCATCGTCGACTCGCCGTCCAGAGCACTCCGGATCCACGATTCCACCTCGGGCACATCTCGGTACAACTCGTACGCCGATCGGCCGACCACCTCACCGGGGGTGAGGCCGAGCGAGGCCAGGCCCTGACCCTCGGAGAGCGTGAAGACCCCGCGGTGGTCGACGGCGAAGAGGACGATCGGCGCATCGCTCATGACGGCCCGCATCCTGCGCTCGACCGAGGCCAGTTCGGACCGGGACCGGAGAGTCTCGGTGTGATCCGCAAAGGTGAGCAGCGCCCTGGCGTACTCGGGCCGGCCATCCACGTCGGGGATGGCGAGGCGGGCCATTCCCTCATGAACGCCACCGGACAAGTCGAGGATGACCGCTCCCGTCTCCATCGAGTCCTTCCTATCCCACAGGGCCCGGAGCACCTCACGGATGAAGTCGCCGTACCCGGGGCCGAGCGCCCCCGACATCGCCCCCGCAATGAACTCGGTGTGGCCGGTGGCACGGAACAGGCGGCGGGCCGCCTCGTTGAGCGCCAGGTAGTCGACCGTCGAAGAGCAACCGGCGAACTGATCGGCATCGTCCAGATGGGCATCGAGGTCCCCGACGCCGTTGGAGCGCCACACGTCGAGCATGGCAGCCGCCGCGGTCAGGTCGATCTGGAACAGTGGGACGGGTGCGAGATCGAACAGGTTGCGATAGTGGGCCTCGGACTTGCGCACCTTCAGTTCACCCCGCACCCTCGAGGTGATGTTGGTCACGTGGGCGAAGATGTAGCGGGCCCGGCCGGCGCCGTCGGTGACCAGCGACATCCCGACGAGCCCGAAGTGGATTCGGCGGTCCCGCAGCACGAAACGGGTCTCCGCCTGGAACGACCAGACGCCGCCCTCCACCAGGGCGTTCACCTGCTTGGTGTAGTGCTGTCGTTCCTGTGGTTCGATCAGCGCACCCCATCCGGTCCCGAGGAGGGATTCGACGCTCCGGCCCAGGAAGTCGGCGAGCGCCTGATTGGCCTGGAGGATCTCGCCGTCGAGTCCGAGCAGGGCCATCCCGCTCGAGGCGGTGTCGAATGCCGCATCCAGCACGCCCTGGACCTCGCGCACCCGGCTTTCGGCCTCCTCCCGATCACCCAGCAGACGGTTCAACATCATGCCGAGGCCGAGGCCGACCAAGCCAATGGCGCCGAGCACCCCGGCCCGCAACAGCGCGTCCTCGAGAGGGAACGCCGCCGTGCCGGCGTGGATGGTCAAGCCGTAGGCCGAGGCGGTCATCAGGACCGCACCTGCCGCCGCTCGGCTGGGCAGCAGCACCGGGTAGATGAGTGCCAGCGCCATGAACCAGGGCCAGAACACGGTGGTCAGTGACCCGGTCGCCTCGCCCACCAGCACGGCGGTGGCGACCGCCAGGACTCCGCGTACCACCGAGACGGAGTCCGAACTGGGCCGGAACATGCCGGCGATCCCGAGGGCGACGAGCAAGCCGAGGAAGCCGCCGATGGACCATACCCAGAGACCGGTATCGGCGACGGTCCACAGGAGGCCGGCGTGGACGGCCAGGACGAACACCACCGCCGACTCTGATCGAGCCAGGGTGTTCCGCGTGACACGTGGTATTCGAACCATGGGCGCCGGGGCTTTCCTCCAGGGCTTGCCCATGCGCTATCGGTCGGTTGTGGCCGGGCCTGAAGCCTCAGCGCGGGCCCATCCGGGCGGCTGCATCGAGGCGCACGATCTCACCGTTGATGAGCGGGTTCTCCACCAGGTGCTGAACCAGCGAGGCGAAGTCGTCGGGTCTGCCGAGCCGCTTGGGAAACACATGGACCTCCAACAGGCTCTGCCGAACGGGTTCGGGCATGCCGGCGATCATCGGAGTGTCCATGATCCCGGGCGCGATGCAGTTGACCCGCACCCCCAGCGATGCCAGGTCCCTCGCCAGCGGCAGCGTCATCGCCGCCACTCCGCCCTTGGAGGCCGAGTAGGCGGCCTGGCCGATCTGTCCCTCGAATGCTGCGATCGAAGCCACATTGACGATCACCCCCTTCTCGCCGTCCTCGTTGGGCTTGTTGCTGCCCATGATCCTGGCGACGCGGCGGGTGACATCGAAGGTGCCGATCAGGTTGATGTCGAGGACGGCGCGGAACAACTCCAACGGGAAGAGGTCGCCCGACCGGTTGACGACCCGTGCCGCGCTGGCCACCCCGGCGGCATTGACACACACGCTGATGCCCCCGAGGGCCTGGGCGGCGCCCTCGACGGCCGCCTTCACCTGATCCGGATCGGTGATGTCGGCGGCTACGAAGTGATGACCGGAACCGAGGTCGCCCGCAATGGCGGCACCCCTGGATTGGGGGAGGTCGAGGATGGCCACCTTGGCACCCGCCGCCGCCAATCGGCGGGCCGTCCCCTCGCCGAGGCCGGAACCGCCTCCCGTAATGAGTGCGCGAGCACCACGAACCTTCATCACATCACCTCTCGACTGTGTGTCGCCGCCAGGCTACGTGAGATCACACGTGCCCGGGCGGGTTGACGATCTGAGCAACGGCCGCCGCCCTGGCGGCGGCGATCTCCTCGGCGATCTGGTCGAGGCTGTCCATCAGCCACAGATGGGCGGCCTTGCCGGGCCGGTAGTCCGCTTCGGCCATCCCCTGGATGCGGCCCTGTTCCTGGAGTTGCTTCACCTGGTGGAAGTTGTTGCGAGGCTCGGTGGTGTAGACACCGAGGGTCTTGCCTCCCTGGGAGTTCAGGATCGAGAAGGCGGGCACATCGCTGGGACCGTCTGCGATGTAGACCATGTGGCGTATGGGCACCCGCCGCTCGTCCTGACCCATGAGGGCGTTCACGTCGATGGTGGGGTTCTTGTTGACGCCCTTGTTGATCTCGAAGATCGCCCTGGTCTTGGTGGTGTTGTCGATGCTGTAGCCGATGTGGCTGATCGGCATCTCCGTGGAGACCATGTCGAGATGATCGAGGTACCCGGGCGGCGCCTGCTCTTCGATGAAGGTGTTGGCCCAGATACCGTCGAGGTACGGCGCCAGTCGGCATCCCTCGATCATGGGGAGGATCCCGGTCGAGACCGTGTAGTGCTCGACGGCGATGCCGGCGGCCGCATAGACCGGGTTCTCCTCGACCCGCTTGCGGGTCTCTTCGAAGAACCCGGGGATACCGGGAGCGAGATCGATGCCGGCTCCGAGTTCCCGAAGCTTGGCGTTGGTGAGGCCCTTGAAGATCCCGTGCTTCACATAGGTGAGGATGTGCAGCAGGTACGCGCCGTCCCGCCCGATCTTGACGCCCCGCGCTTGGTAGAACCTGCTGAGGCCGTCGACTTCGCGCCAGAACACCTCGGCATCGACCCCATACTCCTCGAAGAGGGGATCCTGCTGGTTGCTGGGGATCAGGGTTCGGTCGAAATCCCAGATGAATGCGATCGTCGGTTGGCTGTAGAGCGGGGGTGGCACCCTCTCAGGGTACCTGGGGCGCCCCGAACTGGATGGAATCAGCCGGGCCGGGCCACCAGGCCTGCAGCGAGGCCGACGCACCCCGCAGGCCCCAGTGGGCCGCCCCCATGCGGGCCGCAGGGACGAGGACGGTGACCTCCCAGCCCTCGGCAGCCAGCGCCTCGATCCCCGCAGCCAGTCGGGCGGGATCGACCCGGTCTTCGAGCACGCACTCGGCGATGCCCATGTCGGCGATCAGCAGAGCGGGACCGGGGAGGCCGTCGACACCGACGGCGGCCTCCAGTGAGGTCTCCACGACGGTGTAGCCGCGACGGGTGTAACTGGCGGAAGAGGCGCGGGCGACCGGATGCGTCTTGGTGACTGTTGGCGCCGCTACCACCATGGGAGCCCTCCCCTCGATTACACAGGTGTAGTTTAGGCAGACGGAACCCGGATTCGCATATCTGGCAGGTATTGGATGGTCCACGCCGAAGCAAGTGAGGTCGCCCCCATCCCCTCTGCGATATCCTCAGGGCCAGGGAGGCCGCCCATGAGCGAGTCCGAGGTCCGGGCCATTGCAGCCGGGGACACCTACGAGCTCCGCCGGGCACTGCTGCGCCCCCACCAGCGCCTCAACGAGATGACCTGGCCGGCCGACGAGCATCCCGACACGCTCCATGCCGGGGCCTACCGCGGGGAACGCCTGGTCGGGATCGGCACCATCCACCGGCAGCCGATGCCCGGGTCGGCCGAGACCGAGGCCTGGCGAATCCGCGGCCTGGCGGTCGAGTTCGGGCATCGGGGATACGGGTTGGGCGCCATGCTGCTCGGGAGGCTCATCGAGCACGCCACCACCGGCGGCGGCCGGATGGTGTGGGCGCATGCCACCGCCGCCTCGTTCGGGTTCTTCGAGCACCACGGCTTCCGGCGTCGCGGCGAACCTTTCGAACTCCCCGAGAGCGGCCCCCACTACGTGGTGTACGCCGAGATCGTCCGCTGAGACGGACCCGGAGCCGGTCGGCGGACGCCATCGACGCTGCGTATGGTTGGGTTGGGGTGGGGTCCACGAACGGGGAGGTTTGCAGGTGTCTCCATCGACCGTCCTGGGGTATGCGGCGCCGGCGCCCGGACAACCGCTCGAGCCATTCACCTACCAAGCGCCCGACCTCGAGGATCAGGAGATTCGGGTCTCGGTCACCCACTGCGGCGTGTGCTTCACCGACATCCACGCCATCGACGACCACTTCGGCGTCTTTTCGTTCCCCCTGTTGCCGGGTCACGAGATCGTCGGCCGGGTGACGGAGACGGGCAAGGCCGCCTCGGGGCACGAGGTGGGCGACCTGGTCGGCATCGGGTGGCAGGGCCGATGCTGTGGAGGGTGCGAGTGGTGTGAGGCCGAGCAGGAGCACCTCTGCCAGGAGATCCCCAGTTGCGGGACCTGGACGCCCTACGGGGGCTTCGCCTCGGAGGTGGTGGTGGACGGACGGTTTGCGTATCCACTCCCGGCCGGCATGGCCGCCGAGACGGCGGCGGTGCTCATGTGCGCCGGTATCGCCGTGTATCCGCCGCTGCGGCTATTTGCGACCGGGCCCTCGTGCCGGGTGGGGATCGTCGGCATAGGCGGCCTGGGCCACCTGGCCATCCAGTTCGCCCATGCCCTCGGCGCCGACGTGACGGCCCTCTCCTCCTCTCCGGGAAAGGAGGTGGAGGCCCGCCGTTTCGGTGCGGATCACTTCGTCGTCTCGACCGATCGGGAGGCGATGGCAGGGATCGAGTACGGGTTCGATCTGCTGATCTGCACCGCCCACGGAGGCATCGACTGGGGGACCCTGCTGATGTCGCTCAGGAGGACGGGGAGGCTGGTGTTGGTGGCCTTCTCGCCGGTCCACCTCGAGGCTGCAGGTGGTGACGGGGGCGCCGGGCCCCTGGTGGACCTGATCGCACATGAACTGTCGATCACCGGTTCCTTCCTCGGCAGCCGAGCGGACATGCGAGAGATGCTCGGCTTCGCACAGGAGCACGGCATCACCCCACAAGTCGAGTCGATGCCGATGTCCCGGGTCAACGATGCGATCCGGTTGGTGAGAGAGAACCGGGCGCGGTACCGGGTGGTGCTGGTCAACGAGTAGCCGAGACAACCCCTCCGGCGACCCGCAGTAGCCTCGGCGTGAGGAGGTGGGTGGTCTCGCGCCTGTTTGGCGTCCGCTTCGAAGAGCCCTCCCCGGCGCCTACGCCGGGAGAGGTGATGGCTGCGTTCCCGGCCCGCCCCGGCCTGTACGTCCACATTCCCTTCTGCCGCACCATCTGCCCCTTCTGCCCGTACAACAAGGTCCCCTATGAAGCCGGCCCGGCCGCCGACTACCTGCGATCACTCCGGCACGAGGCCGCCGCCTATCTGGCCGAGGCCGCCGGGCCGTTCCCGTCCCTGTACGTCGGCGGGGGGACGCCGACGCTGTGCCTCGACGGCCTGGAGGACTTGCTGGGGCGGCTGCCGGTGGCGGGGGAACGGGCCATCGAGGTGCTTCCGAGCCACATGACCCCGGCGGGCGCCGCCAGGATGTTCGACATCGGGTTCGACTTCGTCAGCCTGGGCGTCCAGTCGTTCGACCCCGAGGTGCTGCGGCGGCTCCGCCGGCCCACCTCGCCGCAGCAGAATCGGAAGGCGATCGAGACGGCGGTGGGCCGCTTCTCCTGCGTCGACGTCGACCTGATCTTCGATGTTGCCTACGACCGTCCGCAGGTCCTGCTCGACGATCTCGCCACCTGCTTCGAGTACGGGGTCGATCAGGTGTCGACCTACCCGCTGATGCGCTTCGGGTTCACCCCATTCGGGAAGAGCCGCCACCACCGCGCCCGCGAGCATCGGCTGTTGGCGGAGGCGGCCGGACTCGCCGCCGGATTCGGCTACCAGCGGCGGGCGGTCTGGACGTTCAATCGGCCCGGGTCGCCCTCCTACACCTCCATCACCCGCCCCTATCACCTGGGCCTGGGAGCGGGGGCCTCCTCGTTCGCCGGGCGGTGGTTCACCGTCAACCACTTCGGCCTCGACCACTACCAACGAGCGCTCGACGCCGGGCGCCTGCCCATCGCCCGTCTCGCCCGCCTGCCCCGCCCCGCCGCCGCCGCCTATCGGGCCTTCTGGCAGGCCTACACCGGGTGCACCCCGCTCCACAGCGAGGACCCACTGCTCCGGCATCCGGTGGCAGCGGCCTCGCGAGCGGTCTCCCGGGCGATGGGATGGGCGAGACGCCGGGGAGAAGCGGTGGTGCTGACGCCGTCGGGGTACGACCGCTACCACGACCTCGAGCGATGGGTCACCTACCACCTCATCGAACCGCTGTGGGCCGAGATGACCGGCGAGCACCACCGGGAAGGCACCGAACCCGCCGAATCGCCCGGCGATGCCCACCACCGATCGTCCCATTAGCCTCCGACCCAACCGAATCGGAGCGACATCGTGACCGCACCCTGGTACCAGACCGCCGTCTTCTACGAGGCCCTGGTCCGTTCGTTCAAGGATTCCAACGCCGACGGTCTGGGTGACCTGCGGGGCATCATCGACCGCCTCGACTACCTGGTCTGGTTGGGCGTCGACTGCCTGTGGCTGCCTCCGGTCTTCGACTCTCCACTGCGGGACGGCGGCTACGACATCGGCGACTACTACACCGTCCATGCCGATGTCGGCACGATCGAGGACTTCGCCGACCTGATCGCCGCCGCCCACGCCAAGGGGATGCGGGTGATCTCCGACCTGGTGATGAACCACACCTCCGATCAGCACCCCTGGTTCCAGGAGGCCCGCCGGCCCGGATCGGACCGCAGAGACTGGTACGTCTGGAGCGACGACCCGACCCGCTACGCCGGGGCCAGGGTGATCTTCTTCGACTACGAGGAATCGAACTGGACCTGGGACGAGCAGGCCGGCGCCTACTACTGGCACCGCTTCTTCGGCCACCAACCCGACCTCAACTACGACAACCCGGCGGTCCACGACGCCATGCTGGATGTCATCAGGTTCTGGCTCGACATGGGTCTCGACGGCTTCCGAGCCGATGCCATCCCCTACCTCTACGAACGGGAGGGGACCAACTCCGAGAACCTCCCCGAGACCCACGCCTTCCTCAAGAAGGTGCGGGCGATGGTGGATGCCGAGTACGGCGACAAGGTGATGCTGGCCGAAGCCAACCAGTGGCCCCGGGATGCCGCCGCCTACTTCGGCGACGGAGACGAGTGTCACATGAACTTCCACTTCCCCGTCATGCCGAGGCTCTACATGGGCCTGGCAAGGGGACACTGCCGCGACCTGAAGCAGATCCTCGCCGACACCCCGGCGATCCCGGAGGGGTGCCAGTGGGGAGTGTTCCTCCGCAACCACGACGAATTGACGCTCGAGATGGTCACCCCGCAAGAGCGGGAGTTCATGTGGGGCTTCTACTCACCCGACCTGCGGATGCGCAAGAACGAGGGCATCCGGCGCCGGTTGGCTCCCCTGGTCGACGGAGACCGCCGCCGCATCGAACTGCTCCACGGACTGCTGCTCTCGCTGCCGGGCAGTCCCGTCATGTACTACGGCGACGAGATCGGGATGGGCGACGAGTACCTGCTGCACGATCGTGACGGGGTCCGCACCCCGATGCAGTGGGAGTCGGGGCCGGGTGCCGGATTCTCGAGCGCCCCGCCCGACCGGTTCTACCTCCCGATCGTCACCGACCCCGCCCACTCCCCCGCTGCCGTCAACGTGGCGTCCCAACGGGACGACCCGCGGTCGCTGCTGCACTGGGTCAAGAACCTGCTGGTAGTGCGCCGCCTCCACCCCGAGATGGGGGTGGGCACCTTCGAGGTGCTCGACCCCGGCAACGATGCCGTCTTCGCCTTCCTCCGGTCGGCTCCCGGAGCCACCACGCTGGTGCTGGCCAACTTCACCGCAGCGGACCAGACCGGAACGCTGGACGGGGTTCGGTCGGGAGCCGCATCCTGGGTCGATCTGGTGACCGGCGAAGCCGTGACGGCCGACACGGTCGGGACGCTCCGCCCCTACCAGTTCCGGTGGATCGGGCTCGGCTGATCTATCCCGGCCGTGCCGGCAGCGGCACAGGCGAAGGGTCCGCAGACGCGGAGAACTCGGACAACCGCACAGCGGCGTCGCCACCCGGCAGCAGACGCGGAGAACTCGGAGACACTTCGACGTTGCCGCCGCCGCAGCAGGACCACGCTGCGGGTCTCCGAGTTCCGGTGGTCCAGGTTGGAGTCGCCACCATCCGGGTCACCCCGGGAAGGCAGCCACCCCGGTTGGGTGGGCTGCCTAGCGCCCGACCACCTCCGGGGTCCTAGGAATACTGTCTGATATGGGGACCACCTCCTTTCTCCAGTACCGGCATCATCGCACATCGCCGGCGATTCGGCGTGCGATTCGCGGCACGAACCGCCGTTCGGCCCCGGCCCACCACACCGGGAAGATCAGGCCGGTGGGACGACATCCACGGCGCGCCGTGAACCGAACTCCAGGAACGCGTTGCCGGGGTCGACTGGGCGGCCCGGGTCAGGTCTTGGGGACCGGTCCCGGGATGCGCGCCGGGCGGGGCACCGGCTGGAAGTGCTGCCAGCAGAACTTGTTCTTGTTGTACTGGGACAGCACGGTCTTGCACCCGCGGTGGGCGCATACCCGGCCGTCATCATAGGTCTTGGCAGGCCGCCGTCCGGCGACCTGGTTCAAACTCGTACCGCTCACGGCCCTAAGGGTTGCACAGTGCGCGAAGTTCTTCAAACCTGAAGGGGGCCCGGCGCCTCAGGTACCGTTGCCACATGAGCCTTTCCGGATACCCACACTTCACCCTCGCGGAGGCGGCACCGGGCGTCTACGCCGCTCTGGCCGGCGACACCGGAGCCTGCATCGGCAACGCCGCCATCATCGACCTCGGGGACCGCACCCTGGTCTTCGACACCTTCCAGACGGTGGTGGCCGCCGCCGACCTGCGGAGAGCCGCCTTGGCGCTGACCGGGCGCAGCGCGGCACTCTCTGTCATCAGCCACTGGCACTCCGACCACACCGGGGGCGCCCAGGTGTTCGACGACGCCCCGATCTTGGCGACCGCCCGCACCTGCGAGTTGATCGCAGGCGAGGATCCCGGCGACCTGGACGCCTACACCGCCGAGATCGACGCCTGGCTGGACCGGATGCGCCTTCTGCGGGACACCGCCAAGACCGGCCACCAGCGTGCCCGGGCCGAGAACAACCTCAAGGTCGCCGGTCTGCTCAAGGACGAGGCACCCGGGTTCCGCTTCACGGTGCCCGCCCCCCTCGACGGCGACGGGATGACCTTCGAGGGGTCGGAGCGGACGGTCGAAGTCGTCTCGTACGGCGGCGGCCACACCGAGAGCGACCTGTTCGCCCACGTCCCGGATGCCGACCTGGTGGTAGCCGGGGATCTGTTGTGGGTGAGGAACCACCCCAGGGTCGACGACGGCGACCCGGTGGCCTGGGCGGAGATCCTCGAGCGGATCGACGGCCTCGGGGTGCGTTCCGTCATCCCGGGGCACGGCGGCATCGGCGGCAAGGCCGACCTCGACTACCTGGCCGGATACCTGAGAACCATGGCCGACCTGGTCGACGATGCCCTGACGGCCGGCCTGGACACCGAGGCGCTCGGTGCCATCCCGGCCCCGGGGGGCTCCGAGGATTGGGACGGGACCGCTCGCTTCTATGGGAGCCTGACCAGCCTGACGGGTCTCGGGTCCGGGTAGCTCGGGCCCGGCCTAGTCTGTTGAGCCGCACCACAACCGGAGACTGACATGACCCGCCGCTTCTTCGCCCTCGTTCTCGTTGCCTCCTTGGGCGCGGCCGCCTGTGGAGGAACCGACACAGCCGTCGAACCGAGATTCGAGACCGTGACGGCCTCGGCCTTCGCCGACATCGTGAACAGCGCCGCCGCGGGTCTGGTGATCCTCGATGTGCGCACTCCCGACGAGTTCGGGGCGGGCCACATTGCAGGGGCCGTGAATCTCGATTTCGAGGCGGAGTCGTTCCGCAGCCAACTCGAGGGACTCGCCAAGGACGTGCCCTACGCCATCTACTGTCGCTCCGGCAACCGCAGCGCCCAGGCCGCCGCCATCATGCAGGAACTCGGATTCAGCGATGTGCGCGAACTGGGCGGCGGCATCATCACCTGGCTGGAGGCCGGCTACCCGATCGAGGGGTAGGCCGCCGGGAGCCTACGGGCAGTTGAGCCGGGTCTCGCCGGAACAGGTGTCGGCGCCCTTGCCGCCGTCGACGAGGTCGTCGCCCCATCCCCCGATCAGGTTGTCGCGGCCTCCACCCCCTATCAGGCTGTCGCGACCAGCCTCGCCATACAGGACATCCCGTCCCGACCCGCCGAAGACCCGATCCTTGCCGGCGCCGCCGCAGACCAGGTCGTCGCCCCCTTTGGCGAGGATTCGGTCGTGGCCCCCGAAGGCGACGATCACGTCGTTCCCGGCGGTGCCGGTCAACCTGTCGCGGGCCGGGCTTCCCAGGATGGTGGCCTTCCTGCCGTCGCACCACCCGCCCCGGCTGATCTGCACCGGGTACTCCCGGATGTCCGTCCGACTCCCGTCCTTGGGCGAGTAGTACCAGGTGATCACCGCTCCCGGCCCATCGGCCGGCGTGTCGTAGGGGACGGTCACGTCGAAGGTGCCCCGGGTGCCGCTGCCGGAGGTGGCCTGGACCCGGTGCTCGGCGAGGACCACCCCGTTGCCGTCAACGATCGTCACCCAGAACACGGCCTCGAACACGTTGGCGGTGCCGGTGAGGCGGGCCGGGTTGTCGATCCGGCCTCCGTAGGCGGGCCCTGTCAGCAGGATCGAGGGCATCAGGCCCTCGAAGTCGGCCCGGGTGGCAGGGTCGTCGACGATGATCCCCTCGCCCCCGAAGACGGTGGTGGGGACGCCGTCGATCCGGAAGCGGACCCCGTCGACGGTCGGGAACTGGGTGAGCGTGAAGACCACCTGCGCCAGGCGGGCCGTCATCGACAGCGTCCCTCCTCCGGATACGAACTCGTGGGAGAGGTCGACGGTGGCGATGCCGGCGGAGATCGAGATGCCCAGCAGCTTGGTACCGGCCGGCACCGCAGACGAGATCCCCGGCACCGACGACGCCTCATCGGCGGTCGGCCCCGCAATGAGCTTGCGGAGGGCCGAGGTGGCCGGGGTGGTGGCGTCGAGGGTGCGGGCGACCGGGACCAGCCGCGGTCCGGGAGCCACCTCGGAACCGTTGTCCCCCAACATGAAGTAGACCGAGCCCTTGACCGTGTCGGCGGCGGCCGACACACCCGTGCCGGCGGCGGCGGACACGCCCATCGACGCCACGGCCATTCCGAGCGCGACGACCGCGAGGGAGATCCTCCGGCGCCACGAGATCGAGCGAGACGACATCTGCAACCTCCGATTCACCGGGACACCCGATACAGCCGTTCATGTCCGGACGGCCACCCCGATTACCGCAGCCATCACCGAGTCAGGTCATGCCCCGGCGGCGCTATACCATGCCACCGGCATGCCCCCGTAGCTCAGGGGATAGAGCGTCGGTTTCCTAAACCGTGTGCGCAGGTTCGAATCCTGCCGGGGGCGCTCTGGTGGTTTCCCATGCCGATCAAGGGCA
>JAHJML010000099.1 GCA_018821365.1 Actinomycetota bacterium
CGCTTGAAGAAAGAGGACGCAGCGTCCCCAAGGACAAGTTGGTCGCGGCCTACGACGATCCAAAGCTCCTCAGGTGTGTCAAGCGAGGCCTGAAGATTCCACACCAACTCTCGGCCTCCCACGAGAGGTTGCGCTGTTGCCAGCGGATGAGGCGTATTGAGTTCGCCGCGCAAGGCTTCCACCAAAGGCCGCAGCCTTTGCAGTGGAAGGTCGCGCCGGTACTCCCGAAGGTATCCAGCCTCGATGAACTCTCCCCAGGTCAGGTCAGATGAACCAGTCGGCTGGGTCCTGAGGATCGGGGGATAGACGGTGGATCCGCGTCGCGCTCCCTCCAGCCACCAGCGAAGGGTGGATGGTGCCACTTTCAGGAGGCGCGCAGCCTCTGTCAATGAGTAAGTGGTCTGGGCCAGAAACGAGGTCTGGCCGGGTTTGCTCATGGGGCAAGCGTACCAATCGAGGGGGTCGCGCGGACACACCTTCAGGTAGCGATGTGGTCAGTCAGGTTTGGGTCCGGGGAGGAGCACAAAACCCAGAGTGAAGTCCCTGCAGGGGTGGTGAAGGGCCGGATGGCGGGAGGCACCCGCGGGGTGCAACGCTCGGTGCCGGCGGTGCCCTAAGGGATCGCCGCTTCCAGGTCGGCCTCACGCTGGTCGAGTTGTCCGGCGATGTCGCGGGCATCATCGAGGACCTGGGCCGGGAAGCCCTTGGCCTCCTCGACGGAGGGAAGTGCCGGTTCGGATGGAGCCGATCCGGTGCAGGAGGCGAGGAGGGCGCACAGCAACACGGCGGCAACAGAGCGTTTCGTCTTCATGCGCCTGTATCGGACCCGGGCGGCCGAGACTGGAGCACGAGACTCCAGCCATCCTGACGGCGTGATGGGTATCCTCGCCCCCTGCCACCAGAGGGGTGTCTACCGTGACCGGCCTGCCCGACGGCAAGGTGATCGCAGTCGTCGTCGTCATCGTCCTGGCGACCATCGGAGCGGTCCTCGCCGCCCTGATCGGCGGGTAGCCGGATCGGGCCGGCCGCCGTGTCGATCGCCCCGCCGGCGGGTACCTTGGTCGGGGAACCGTCGGCGAGGAGGCCGCTGTGACGACCACATGGAAGCCCGGAGAGCCGATTCGGACCGGCGCCGACTACCTGGAGAGCCTGCGGAGCCGCAACCTGCCGGTGTACCTGTTCGGGGAACGGGTGGCCGAACCGGTCGATCACCCGATCATCCGGCCGTCGATCAACGCGATGGCGGCCACCTACGACTTCGCCCCCGACGACGCCGGCCTGGCGACGGCCCACTCCCCGCTCACCGGGGGACCGGTCAACCGGTTCCTCCACATCACCGAGAGCGCCGACGACGTGGTGGCCCAGAACATGATGCAGCGCCGCCTCGGCCAGATCACCGGGACCTGCTTCCAACGGTGTGTGGGGATGGACGGCATCAACTCGGTGTGGTCGATCACCCGCGACGTCGACGACGCCCACGGCACCGGGTACCACGACCGCTTCCGTGCCTGGGTGGCAGAGATGCAGCGCCTCAACCTGGTGATCGGCGGGGCCATGACCGACGTCAAGGGCGATCGATCCCTAGGCCCTTCCCAGCAAGCCGATCCCGACATGTACGTGCGGATCACCCAGCGGCGGCCCGATGGGATCGTGATCCGGGGCGCCAAGGCCCACCAGACCGGGGCGATCAACTCGCACTGGCTCCTGGTGATGCCGACGATCCGCCTGACCGAGGCCGACCGCGACTACGCGGTGGTGTGCGCGGTGCCGGTCGACGCTCCCGGACTGTCGTACGTGTACGGGCGCCAGTCGTGCGACACCCGCAGCCTCGACGGCGACCTCGACGTCGGCAACGCCCGCTTCGCCGGCCAGGAGGCGATGGTGATCATCGACGACGTGTTCGTGCCCACCGAGGGGGTGTTCCTCGACGGCGAGTACGAGTTCACCGGCGAACTGGTGGAGAGGTTCACCGGCTACCACCGCCGCTCCTACGTCTGCAAGAGCGGAGTGGGCGACGTGCTGATAGGGGCGGCGGCGCTGATCGCCGACTACAACGGGGTACCCGGCGCCTCGCACATCCGGGACAAGATCGCCGAGATGGCCCACCTCAACGAGACCATCTACGGCACCGGGATCGCCGCCTCCCACCAGTCGCACCGCACGAATGCCGGCAACTGGGAGCCCGATCAGATACTGGCCAACGTCTGCAAGCACAACGTCACCCGCTTCCCCTACGAGATCGGCCGCCTCGCCCAGGACATCGCCGGCGGGGCGGTGGTGACGCTGCCCTCCGAGCAGGACATGGGGCACCCCGAGATCGGCCCCCTGCTGGACAAGTACCTGCGAGGCCGCCACGACGTGCCCACCGAAGCCCGGGTCCGGGTGCTGCGACTGATCGAGAACATGACCCTCGGCCGCAACGCGGTCGGCTACCTGACCGAGTCGCTGCACGGGGCCGGGTCCCCCCAGGCGCAGCGGGTGGTCATCGGGCGCGGCATCGACCTGGAGGCCAAGAAAGCCATGGCCGCCCGCCTGGCGGGGATCACGCCAGACGATCCCACCGGGTAGGCCGCGGCCGTCACTCCCCTGCGGGGGCGCCTTCTGCGGCAGCGGCCCGCCAACTCCGGTTGCTCCGCCAGTAGAGGTAGGAGGCCGCCCCGAGTGGGATCGGGAGGAAGTAGGTGATGAACCGGAACACCAGCACTGCCGCCACGATCTTCGCCTTGGTGGGATCGTCGAGGCCGATCGCCAGGGCTGCCGTGTAGCCCAGTTCGACCACTCCGAGGCCGCCGGGGGTGATCGGGAGCGCCGAGATGAGGCGGACGAAGGCGAAGGCCGCCAGCACCCTGACCCAGGAGACATCCGCCTCCGAGACCCCGGCAGAACGCAGGGCGGCCAGCAGCACCAGGTACAGCGACAGATGGCTGACGACGGTGGTCACCGTGAGCCGCTTCCACCCGGCCGCCAGCAGATCGTTGGTGGTGATCCGGAAGCGGACCGCGGCGGCGCCCCAGGTGGTGACCGGGGCCCTCCCGAACCGGCCGGTGACCCACGACACCAGCCTCCCCAGCCAATCGCCGACGACCCTATCGAGCCGCTTGCTGCGGAGGACCAGAGCAAAGCCGACGATCATCCCCACCAGGAACACCATCCCCACGGCGGCGGCGATCACCAGAGCCGAACCGACGTCCTCGGTGAAGGCCAGCACGCCCAGCGCCAACGGCGGGAGGCCCA
>JAHJML010000293.1 GCA_018821365.1 Actinomycetota bacterium
GATACATCCCGTATCCGGCAGACACACCGATGCAGCCCGCACCGCGCACCGCCATGGTGGCAATGATCGTCGCCATCTCACCGGAGGTACGGATCGGCACCTCGGCGTACTCGAAGGGGAGGAGCCTCTGGTCGATGGCGACAACCGTCGCTGGGTCATCGGCATCGATCCAGATCGTTCGACGGGCAGGGGTCTTGCTCATAGAGGCACCGCCGCCACGAACCGCTGCTTCTTCCTCGAGAGCGTGAAGGAGAAGATCAGGGCAACAAGGAGCACGAAACCCTTGACGACATCCTGCCAGTAGTACTGGAAGTTCATCATTGTCGTACCGGTGAGCAGAATCCCGATGAGGATGGCGCCGAGGGTGGTTCCGAATGCGTTCGGCTTGGCGGCTCCCAGCACGGAGGTACCGACCAGGGCGACAGCTACGGCATCGAGGAGCAAGGAGTTCCCCGCCGAGATGTCGCCCTGGCCGATCCGGGAGGCCAGGATGAGGCCGGCGATCGAGGCGAAGACCCCCGAGAGCATGTAGGCAAATGCCTTGTAGCGGCCGACTCTCGCTCCGGCTAGGCGGGCGGCTTCAGGATTCGAACCGATCGCATACATGACCCTCCCCCACTTGGTTCTGGAGAGGAGGAACCAGGTGGCGACGGCCAACACCGCGAAGATGACGACCGGATAGGGGACCGGTCCCAGCGATCCGCGGTTGATTTGGAGGAAATCCGGGGTGAACTTGCCGGGGGCAACGGTGCCGTCACGCAGGATCAGGCCGGACGAAACCGACTGCCCGTCGACCGGCACGAGTTTCAGGCCCTGGATCAGGAACATGGTTGCCAGCGTCGCCAGGAGATCTGGGATCTTCATCCACACGATCAAGAGCGCGTTGAATGCCCCGATGACCGCACCGGCGATGATCACGGCGATGATCGCCACTGGACCTTGTTGGCCGTAGATCACCATCGTCATCGCAGCGACCGTGACCGACATGCCGGCGGTCGCGCCCACCGACAGGTCGAGGCCCCCGACGACCATCGTCACCGTGACGCCCAGACCGGCAATGGCGACCACCGATGTGAACTTCAACATCGAGAACATCGTCGACGACATCCGGAACGCCGGGATGGTCGCCAGGAAGTAGAAGAAGAAGATCACTGTGACGGCGATGAATCCCCATCGCACGAGCAGATCGCGAACATCAGCCCGACGCCTCTGCTGCGGCACCTCGGGCCGGGTGTGCTGCCGCTTCGTCCTCGTCGTCCTGGCCACCTAGTCAACCTCCGAGAGTCGCTGAAGAATGTCATCTCTGCCGGTCTCCGACAGGTACGCATCGTGCCGGAGATTCCCGTCCGCGAGCACAACGACTCGGTCGGACACTTGCATGATCTCCTCCAGGTCAGTCGACATCACCAGCACCGCGCAACCTCTGGCTGCGACCTCGCGCGCCTTCTCGGCGAGATCGTGGCGAGCACCGACATCGACACCCTGGAAGGGCTCGTTCAGGACCATCACAGTCGGCTGCTTGCGCAGCCACCGACCGACGACGACCTTCTGTTGGTTGCCACCCGAAAGAGAGATCACAGGATCGGCTTCCGACTGAGCTACGACGTCGAATTCCGCGATCACTGAGCGACCGACCCGGTTCTCTGCCGCGGGGTTGAGGACCGAGAGTCTGCACACATCGTTGAGGAACGGGAAGGTGGAGATCATCGACACCGTCCAGTCCTTGATGATCGTGCCGGCAACCCGATCCCTCGGAACCATGTAGACCTCGGACGCGATCGCATCAGCCGGCGCTTTCGGGGCGAACGGCTTGCCTCTGAGAACCATCTCCCCGGCCTGGAACGGGTCGACTCCGAAAATGCCGTGGGCCAGTTCGTTGCCCCCCGATCCGAGCAGGCCAAAGACGCCGGTCACCTCACCTGAGCGAATCGACAGATCGAACGGGTCGGACTTGGGGAACAACTGGACTCCCTCGAGTCTCAGAACCTCCTCAGTGCCTCGCAAATCCCCGCTTCGCAGCGAGTGCTCCGATTCGTCGACGGCGAGCATCTCGTGCAGGGCACGGTTCCAATCGAAGGGGAGCCCTTGGTCACTGCGAACGACTCCATCCCGGAGCACGAGGAGCCGGTCCGCGATGCTGTCGATCTCGCCGATCCGATGCGAGATATAGAAGATCGCTACCCCGGCGTCACGCAGTTGGCGGATGACATCGAACAACCGATGCGCCTCCGTCTCCGACAGCGCCGAGGTTGGCTCGTCGAGGATGAGGAGACGCGGCTCGTTGACGAGGGCCCGCGCCAGAAGCAGCATTTGCTGTTCAGCGATCGGCAGTTCGTGGACATCACTGCGCAGCACTTCTGTGGACCAGTCGAGATCCAACACCGCGGCGACTTCTCGCGCCTTGGGAATCAGCGACCGCAGCGACGCCGCCCGGGATACGTGGTTGTTGACGATGCCCTCGAACAGGAGATTCTCTGCGACGCTGAGCCCGGGGACAACACCGTCGGCGATCTTCTGATGGACCGCCTCGATTCCGTACCTGCGTGCTGTGGTCGGGTGGTCGAGGACAACGGGGGCACCGTCGATGATGACGGTGCCCCCGTATCCGTTGTACACGCCTGAGAGAATCTTGATGAGAGTGGACTTCCCTGCGCCGTTGGCTCCCAGCATGGCTGTCACCTTGCCGGGTTCGATGACGAGGTCGATCCCCTTCAGCACCGCATTGGGGCCGAAGGCCATCGTGATGCCTCGCATCTCGACCGCGGAGCCCACACCCGGTCCCCGTTCAGACGCCTCGTACACCTGCGTGCCTCTTAGAACTCGATCGACGGGATCCAAGGGGCGGACTGGATGCTCGAGAGATTCAGCTCGGGCATCGCCGCACGCAGGTCGACCATGTTGGTGATGTTGTTGTCCAACAGGAACTGCTGGGTCACCAGCACGCCGGGGAAGTCCACGAGACGCGGACCCTGCTGGCCGGCCAGCTCGAGGATCATCGTCCGCATGACCGCAGCACCGATCGCGTTGGGGTCGGTCGTGGCAGTTGCCTTCCACGGGCTGCCCTCAGCCGTCATGACCTCGATGTCGGCATTCGAGATGTCGATGCC
>JAHJML010000100.1 GCA_018821365.1 Actinomycetota bacterium
ACCTCTGCAAGGCTCACCCCGCCGTAGGCGTCCAGCGAGAGGTTCCTCCACTCGGGTTCGCCGCCCAGCCAACCCGTGGCCGGCGGTGCCGTGACTCCGCTGCTGCAGGCCGATGTCAGGACGGCGATCACCGTCAGGATGGTGAGGCACCGCTGGTTCATCTTCGCTCCTCGGCGGTTGCCGATCGGACGAACCGGGCCGACTCCGGGGTTCCCGAACCGACCCTCACCGTTTCATCCCCACCCCCTCTGCCCCTCCGGGGCATCTCCCCCGCCCCAAGGCGGGAGAGAGGGAGAACCCGCCCGAGAGCGGATCGGACAGCGCTTCCTCTCTCCCGCGCAGCGGGGGAGATCGGCTCTCTGGGGCGGACGGCGCTACTTCTTCAGTGCGTCGCGGATCTCGCGCAGCAGGACCACGCTCTCGTCGTCCTCAGGCGGCGGCGGGGGCGCCTCGTCTACCTCGCGGCGTCCCTTGAACAGGTTGTAGGGCCTGACGATGAAGAAGAACACCGTGGCCGCAATCGACAGGAAGGTGATGACGGCCATGATGAACGAGCCGATCTGCAGCCGGGCATCCGACCACAGCGGGATCGTGACGCTGTTGAAGTTCGGCTCGGTGAAGATGGCGCCGAGCAACGGGTTGATCATGGTGCCGATGAAGGCGGTGACCAGCGCCGTGAAGGCGGCCGCGATGATGAAGGCCACGGCCAACTCGATGAGGGTGCCCCTCATCACGAAGTCCTTGAACTCCTGCAGTATCTTCTGCACGGGTGTCCTCCCTTGGGGATCCGATGGAGCACCCATTGTGGCAGAGGCACGGCCCTCATCACTAAGCCGGGGGGCCTCTCGCGCCGAAGGAACCCCGTGGACACATCGGCGGACCTACGCGTCCTGCTCGCCTCGCAGTACCCGCTGCTCCTGGTGGCGACCAGGGAAGAGCAGCGTTTCCTGGAGTTGCTGCGGCGCGCCGCCGCCGGACTGGGACTGCCGGTGTGGATCTGGTCGGCCTCCCGTGGGCTCGCCAGGGACGGCATGGACCCCATGTACGGCACGGCCGAACCCCAACGCGCCCTCGGGGTGGTCGCCGACCTCACCGACCCCGGGATCTTCGTCTTCACCGACGCCCACCACCCACTCGAGGATCCCGTCACGCTGCGGGCGGTCAAGGACGCCGCCATGACGGCTACCCCCGGCCAGACCATCGTGCTGTCCACCCCCCGGCCGGTGATGCCCCCCGAACTCGAGAGCCTGGCGGTTCCCTGGACGCTGCGGCCCCCCGACCGGAGCGAGTTGGCGGCGATGGTGCGCAGAGCCCTCGAGGACCTCGCCGCCACTCGCACCCCGGTCCGGCTGTCGGCGACCGAGGAATCGGCGATCGTCGACGCCCTGGCCGGGCTGACCATGGCCGATGCCGAGCGCCTGTTGCAGCGGGCCGCCATCCGCGATGGGACCCTGGGGCCGGACGACATCGCCTTCCTGCGGGCCGAGAAGGCCGGGATGCTGAACGCCGACGGAGTGCTCGAGATCGTCGAGCGCCTCCCCGCCGGCTTCGAGGGAGTTGGGGGTCTCGACGGCCTCAAGGCGTGGCTGGCGATGCGGGGACGGGCGCTCCAGGCGGGGCAAGCCGGTGCTGCCGGTCTCGATGCGCCCCGCGGCATCCTGCTGACCGGGGTGCCGGGATGCGGGAAGTCGCTGGCCGCCAAGGCGCTTGCCGCCGAGTGGCATCGGCCCCTCGTGCTGCTCGACCCCTCCCGCCTGTACGGGCGATATGTGGGCGAGTCGGAGGAGCGCCTCACCACCAGTCTCGCCACCGTCGAGACGATGAGCCCGATCGTGCTGTGGATCGATGAGATCGAGAAGGGGTTCGCCGCCGGGGGTGACGGCGACGGCGGGGTCAGCCGCCGCTTGCTGGGCACCTTCCTGCGGTGGCTCCAGGAGCGCCCCGACGGGGTCTTCGTGGTGGCCACCGCCAACGACGTGGCGGCCCTCCCCCCGGAGTTCCTCCGCAAGGGGCGGTTCGACGAGGTCTTCTTCGTCGACCTCCCCGGAGGCGAGGCACGCCGCGCCATCTTCTCCGCCCACCTGAGGGGACGGGGTCATGATCCCGCCCGGTTCGACCTCGATGGATTGTCGGCGCGCAGCGATGGGTTCTCGGGAGCCGAGATCGAAGCCGCCGTGGTGGGGGCCCTCTACCGGGCGTTCGGGGCCGGCCAGACCCTCACCACCAGGGAGTTGGCCGCCGAGATCGGCGCCACCGTGCCACTCTCGGTGTCCCGCCGTGAGGACGTCGCCCGCCTCCGGGCATGGGCTTCCACCCGGGCGGTACCGGCCGGCTGATCAGACCTCCCCAGCCGGAACCTCCGCCGGATGGTTGGCCCGCACCACTCGCCGCCGCGGATGGGCGATGTCGCGCACCCCGAGCGAGATCAGATAGAACGATGCACAGAACAGCGAGATCGCCACCGACCCGCTCAGCAGGACGGTCCATGCCGTGGGGGCCAGCGCCTCCAGCAGGTCGACGCCGATGAAGATCATCGCCCCCCAGTTGACCATGTCGTTGCCGAACGCCAGGTAGGAGGCGAACCCGTTGGCGACCACCGCCCCCACCACCGCGGTCAGCATCGAAACCGCCGCCAGGGGGATCAGGTGGGGCACCACATGGCGAACCATCAGGTGGTAGCGATTGGCGCCGGCCACCCGGGCGGCATCGACGAACTGACGGCCCATCACGGTGAGGGCGTGGCTCCGCAGCACGATGGCCGTGGTCGAGGCACCGGCGAGGAAACCGTAGATGAGGCCGAAGCGGAACGGGCTGAGCAGGTCGCCGAAGGTCCCCGCTCCCAGCACGATCATCACCAGTGGGGCGGGAAACAGCAGCAGCATGTCCGAGAGGCGGCTCATGAACCCGTCGATCCGGCCGCGCATCACCGCCTGGACCGAGGCGTAGAGCACCCCCACGAGGGCGGTGGTGATCGCCGCCACCAGGCCTACGACGAAGGTGGGCCTCGCCCCTGCCAGCAGCATGGAGAGCACGTCCCTCCCCAGCGGGTCGGTCCCCAGCCAGTGGGCCTTGGACGGCGGTGCCGGCTGCCGACTGACCTCGATCACGTCACCGACCTTGGTGAACGGACCCTTCGTCAACTGAGCGTCGAACAAGCCGATCTCGGTGAGGGGATCGGTGACGGTGTCGACCACCGTCAGTTGGGTCACCGGGGCGTCGTGGCCGATCATCGGGTCGTAGATGCGGGCCTGGCCCTTCCAGGCCGTCGCCATGATGATCGGATGGGCGAGGAGCATCGCCAGGAAGATCGCCAGCAACACGACGCCCGCAACAGCCAGGCGGTTGGCCCCGAAGGTGCGCCGGTAGTCACCCCACAGCCGCAGGTGGGCTCTCAGCCGCCCGGACCAGAGGTCAGCCACCACCCACCTCCAACTTGCCGGACCCGTAGCGGATGCGGGGATCGAGGACCGCGTACAGAACGTCCATCACCAGGCGGGCGAGCAGTGAGAAGACCCCCACCACCACCAGCGTCCCCACCACCACCGCGTTGTCCTGGTTGCGGACCGCCCCGAACAGCAGGTTGCCGAGACCGCCCGGCACGTTGAAGACCTGCTCCAGGATGGTGAGGCCCGCCAGGAAGTAGGGGATGCTCACCACCAGTCGGGAGAGCACCGGGAGGATCGCCGCCCGGGCGGCGTGACGGTCCCGGATTTGGCGCTCCTCCAGGCCCTTGGCCCTGGCGGTGGTGACGTAGTCGTCATCGATGGCTTCCTCCATGGCGGCCTCGGTCACCAGTTGGATCTCGCCGTAGAAGAGCAGCACGACCCCCACAACCGGCAGCAGCAGCACCCCCAGCAGGTCGAGGGCCCGCCACCCGATTCCGAGGAGCACCCAGGCCGCCCAGGTGAGGCCGACGACCAGGATCGCTCGCAGCGGACCGGGCAGGCCCCGCCGGCGAATCCGTCGCAACAGGTACTCCATCACCAGCACCAGCACCAGCACCGCCAGCGCGGCGAGCACCATCTCCCACAGGATGTCGGTAGGGCTGGGAAGGGCGGTCTCGCCGTCGGGGAGGCCGCCGAATCCGGCGAAGGGACTCGCCCGGCCCCACTCACCGACCCGCAATTGGGTCATCGTCAGGAACGTCCCATGCGAGGTGGCGTTCTCGGCCCCGCGCTGCAGGACGAAGGCGAGCGACGGAGGGAAGGCGGTGAACGCCACGACGGCGATCAGGGTGGTGATGCCCAGGAAGGGTCCGCTCCGCTTCCAGGCGCCTACCCGGCCCAGCAGGTTCCCGATCGGAAAGGCGATGAGGATGCCCGCCAGGAACAACAGCAGCGACGTTGCCAGCGCGCCGGTCACCAGGGTCGCCACCGGGGAGCCGACAAAGGCCGTCCCCAGGTCGCCGGTGGCCATGCCCGACATCCAGTCCCAGTACTGCGCCCAGAGCGAGCGGTCGAGGCCGAGTTGCGCCGCCATCTCGGCGCGCTGCTCGGCGCTGAGCCCCAGCCGGAACTGGGTCATGAAGTCCCCCGGCATCAGGATGTTGACGAGGAAGAACAGGGCCGTGACGAAGAGCACGAGCGTCACCACGCCCCAGAAGACCCGCTTGGCGATGTAGCGCGTCATGTCACTGCGCCTCGTCCGGCATCAGACGACCCTAATCCACTCGAAACGAGGCTTGGCCGGAGCTCAGAACACCCATGGGATCAAACGGCCCCGCACCCGACCGCGGTAGTCGGCGTAGTCGGGATGGCGAGCCAGGAGTCGCCCCTCCTCGTGACCGGCCTTGGTCCACAGGTAGGCCATCAGGGCGACCGAGGCCCAGATCGCCGGCAGGTTGCCGTCGAAGATCCCGGCGCCCAGCGAACCCAGGACGATCCCCCCGTAGATGGGGTGCCGCACCACCCGGTAGACGCCCCGCTCGACCAGTGCCGATTCGGACCGGGGCGCCGGGAAGGGCGTCAGGTTGTCACCGAGCGTGATCAGGCCCCCGGTGGTGAGCGTCGCCCCCAGGGCGACCAGGACCGCCCCGGCGATCCTGGCGACGAGACCCCAGTCCTCCCCCGCCGACAGCAGCGCGAAGGCGACGATCGCCAGCAGGCCGAACTGACCGACGACCCACCGTCCGCCTCGATCCCGGAAGCCACCCATGGACGGCGATGGTAGGGCGCCCGCTTCCGGCGCGCTCGGTTACTCGCAGGAGATCAGGATCTCCCCGGTGCAGGTGTCTTGTCCCTTGCCACCGTTGAGGGTGTCCGTGCCCGGGCCGCCGTCCAGAGTGTCGTTGCCCCCGTTCCCATACAACGTGTCGTTGCCGCGATCGAGGCGCCGGTTCCCCTCCCCCTTCCAAGCCATCAGATCGACCCCACGACCTGATATCATTGGACTCAAGTTATCTGGGAATGAAGGTCGGAGATATCGCGGTTGCACCGACCGGAGGTAGCGATGGATCTCAACACGTTCACCCACAAGGCCCAGCAGGCGGTGCTGGGGGCCCGCACCGAGGCCGAGCGGCGCCATCACCAGGCCGCCGGACCCAGTCACCTGCTGCTGGCGCTGCTGGGACAAGGCGACGGGATCGTCTACCCCCTGCTCTCCCGCCTCTCGGTCGATCCCGCCTTCCTCAAGACCTCGCTGGCCGACGCCCTCGAGTCGGCCCCCCGGGTGTTCGGCGACACCGAAACCGGCTACTCCCCCGCCCTGCTGAAGGTGCTGGAGGACGCCGACGGCGAACGGCGCGCCATGAAGGACGACTACGTCTCGGTGGAGCATCTGCTGCTGGCACTCGCCGCCGCCAAGGGTGATCCCGGCGGCCTGCTGCGCGCCTCCGGCGCCAGCAAGGCGTCGATGCTGGAAGCGCTCGCCTCGCTGCGGGGCAGCGCCCGGGTCACCGGCCAGGACCCCGAGGCCACCTTCGATGCGCTGGAGAAGTACGGGCGCGACCTGGTGGAGGCGGCCCGCCGCGGTCAGCTCGACCCGGTGATCGGGCGCGACGACGAGATTCGCCGGGTCATCCAGGTGCTCTCCCGCCGCACCAAGAACAACCCGGTCCTCATCGGCGAACCCGGGGTCGGCAAGACCGCCATCGTCGAGGGCCTCGCCGGCCGCATCGTCGACGGCGACGTGCCCGAGGGCCTCAAGCACAAGCGGATCGTCGCCCTCGACCTCGGCGCGATGGTGGCCGGTGCCAAGTACCGCGGCGAGTTCGAGGAGCGCCTCAAGGCCGTCCTCGACGAGATCAAGGCCGCCGAGGGGTCGATCATCACCTTCATCGACGAGATGCACACCATCGTCGGCGCCGGGGCCGCCGAGGGATCGATGGACGCCTCCAACATGCTCAAGCCGATGCTGGCGCGGGGTGAGTTGCGGATGATCGGCGCCACCACCCTCGACGAGTTCCGCACCAACGTCGAGAAGGACGCCGCCCTGGAGCGCCGCTTCCAACCGGTGCTGGTAGAACCGCCTTCGGTCGACGACACCGTCGGCATCCTGCGGGGCCTCAAGGAGCGCTACGAGGTGCACCATGGGGTCCGGATCACCGACGCCGCCCTGCTGGCGGCCGCCGTCCTCTCCGATCGCTACATCACGGCCCGTCATCTCCCCGACAAGGCCATCGACCTCATCGACGAGGCCGCCAGCCGCCTCCGCATCGAGATCGACTCGATGCCCGAGGAGATCGACACGCTGGAGCGGAGCCGCCGCCAACTGGAGATCGAGCGAGCAGCCTTGAAGAAGGAGACCGACAAGGCCAGCGCCGACCGCCTGGCCACGATCACCTCCGAGATCGCCGACCTCAGCGAGGAGATCGAACGCCTCACCGCCCACTGGACGCTCGAGAAGGACGCCATCGGCGGCATCCGCACCACCAAACAGGCCATCGAGGACGCCCGCACCGCCGCCGAGCGAGCCGAACGGGATGGCGACCTGCAGCGGGCGGCCGAACTCCGCTACGGCACCTTGCGCGACCTGGAGAAGGAACTCGCCGGGCAGCAGGAATCCCTCGGGAACCTGCAGGCGGGGTTGCGCATGCTCAAGGAGGAGGTGGACGACGAGGACGTCGCCGAGGTGGTCGCCCGCTGGACCGGCATCCCGGTCTCCCGTCTCCTCGAGGGCGAGATCCGCAAACTCACCCGCCTCGAGGAGCACCTCCACCAACGGGTGATCGGGCAGGCCGAGGCGGTCTCGGCGGTGGCCAATGCGGTGCGCCGCAGTCGGGCGGGGATCTCCGACCCGCATCGCCCCATCGGCTCCTTCCTGTTCCTCGGCCCCACCGGCGTCGGCAAGACCGAACTGGCCCGGACGCTCGCCGCCTTCCTCTTCGACGACGAGCGGGCCATGGTCCGCATCGACATGTCGGAGTACATGGAGAAGCACTCGGTCAGCAGGCTGATCGGGGCGCCCCCCGGCTACGTCGGCTTCGACGAGGGCGGCCAGTTGACCGAGGCGATCCGCCGCCGCCCCTATGCGGTGGTGCTCCTCGACGAGATCGAGAAGGCTCATCCCGACGTGTTCAACGTCCTGCTGCAGGTACTCGACGACGGCCGCCTCACCGACGGTCACGGCCGGACGGTGGACTTCACCAACGTGGTGCTGATCATGACCAGCAACCTCGGCTCGGAACTGATCGACCCCGGGCTGCCCCAGGAGACGATCCGGGAGCGGGTGATGGGGGTGGTCCGGTCCGCCTTCCGGCCCGAGTTCCTCAACCGGTTGGACGAGATCACCGTGTTCCACCGGCTCAGCCGGGACGACTTGCGTCGCATCGTCGACATCCAGATCGGGCTCCTGCACGACCGGTTGGCCGCCCGCAGGATCATCCTGGCCCCGACCCCGCAGGCGCTCGACTGGCTGGCCGACCACGGTCACGACCCGTCGTTCGGCGCCCGGCCGCTGAAGCGGCTGATCCAGTCGGAGATCGGCGACCGCCTCGCCGTCGAGATCCTCGACGGCAGGGTGGCCGACGGCGACACGGTGACGGTCGACGCCGGCGGCGACGGGTTGACGCTCGCCTCCGCGCAGATCCCGTAACTCTGCCTCTCGGCGGGCCGCTTCAGAGGGCGATGGTGTGAGACCCCGGATGGACCGAGCGGATCGAGACCGCCGTCACGCCTGGATGAGCCGGTCCGTTCCCGTCTCCGACGGGTCGTAGCCACCCAAGCCCTCGACGGCGGCCCCGAAGGCGCCCGATCGCACCAGGGCGGCGATCGCCCTGCCCGCCCCGGTCTCCCAGGTGGCGGCGGGGAACACCAGGTCGTAGCGCTCTCGAGTCAGCGGGACGAAGCCGAGGCCCGACGCCGCCGCCGCCGCCCCGATGCCGAGGCCGGCGTCGGCGTGGCCGCGCTCCACCGCGCGGGCGATGGCGATGTGGGTGCGCTCCTCGCGGTCGTAGCCCTCGATGCGGCTCGAATCGATGCCGGCGTCCCGCAGGTGGGCGTCCAGCCAGACCCGGGTCCCCGATCCTCGCTGGCGGTTGACGAACCGGACGCCGGGCAGGTCGGCCAGACCGGAGATCCCCAGTGGGTTGCCCGGTGCGACGATCAGCCCAAGGGTCCGGTGTGCCAGGGTGAGGAGGACCACCGGACGGCCCGGCAGCAGGCGCCGCACGAAGGCGATGTTGTAGTCGCCGGTCGTCTCATCCCACAGGTGGGATCCGGCGACGTCCGCCTCGTCGCGGGCGAGCGCCATGAGGCCCCCCAGGCTGCCGACGAACCGGGCTTCGATCGGGAGAGTCTCGGAGGCGGTCCTGATCAGCACCTCGAGGGCCAGGTCGTGGCTCCCGGCAAACCGCAGCGCCGCCCCGCGGGGAGAGGGAGGCTGGGAGACCCGACTGCGGCGCACGTCGTCCCAGCGCGCCGCCGCCACCGCCAGTGCGCTTTCGGCCTGCTCAGTGGAGTGACCGCTCGCAGCCGCCTCCAGCAGGAAGGCCTCGGCCCGATCCACGAGAGCGGCCCATCCCCACCCGGGCCGAGCCGGGTCCATCGCTCCCGGCATCACCCTGGTGCCGCCGCCGCGCCTGCCCAGCACGAGGCCCTCGCCGGCAAGCAGGGCATAGGCGCGGGCGACGGTGCCGGGGTCGCACTTCCACTCTGCGGCGGCAGTCCGCACCGGCGGCAACCGATCGCCGGCGGCCAGTTCACCGGATGCGATCCGGCGGCGGAACGTCTCGGCGAGTTCCTGGTAGAGCGGCGTGGGGCGATCCTCCATCACACCCCCAGTCTCGTCGCCCGCCGGCGCCGGACGCCGACGAGGGTGTGCAGCAGGATGAAGACGACCAGGGAGACGAGGATGAGGACGGTGGCCGCCGGGACTGCCGCGTTGATCCCGAACCCGGAGAATCGCTCGTACACGAGCACGGGGAGGATCTTGGGGTGGTAGGCGAGGATCACCACCGCCCCGAACTCACTGATACCGCGTCCCCACATCATCAGCGCTCCCGAAGCGACGCCGCGCCACGCCAACGGCAGCGTGACGTAGCCGAACACCTGCCACGGGGCGGCGCCTTCCACCTCGGCCATCTGCTCCAACTCAGGGTCGACGGCCGCAAACGCCTGGCGCGCTCCGTTGACCAGGAAGGGGAGGCCGACGAACAGCATGCCGACGACGATGCCGGCCAGCGCGTCGGTGAAATCGAGGCCGACCGACCCGAACACGCGTCCCGCGAAGGCGTCACGGGAGAACACCGTGAGGAGCGCCACCCCGGCAGCGGTGTGGGGCACCACGATCGGGAGGTTCACCAGACCCTCGAGCCACCGCTTCCCATGGAAGTCGTGGCGGGCGAGCAGGTAGGCGAGCGGCACCCCGGTGAAGAGGGCGAGCACGGTGGCCCACAGCGCCGCGGTGAACGTGATGGCGATCGACGACCGCACCTCAGGGTCGCCGAACGCCGCCGTGATGCCGCTCGTGCCGGTGCGGGTGATGAGGCTGGCCAGTGGGGCGACGACGAACAGCACGAGCAGCGAGGCGGCCACCACGAACACCACCGTGAGCGGTGTGGTGCGCCTACGGATCCTTGGGGACGGTGAGGTCACGGAGGACCTCGGGGAGTGCGTCATGATGGTCGGCCTCCGGGTGGTCGAACACTGAATGATGACTGGCGGTCATCACGGCTCGGCCCTCCTCGCCGAGCAGGAACGCGATGAACTCGGCCGCCTCGTCTGGGTGCGGGGCATTGGTGGGCACGGTCGCCCCATACGCGATCACCCCACCGTCGAAGGCGGGGTCGACGGTCGAGAACCGCTGGGAGTCGAGCACGACCCCGTAGCCGGCATACCGGCCGGCTTCGGCGTCGGAGCCGAGATCGAGCGCGGCGGGGAGTCGGACCATCTCGAGGCCGTTCTGGCGGATGACGCTCTCGTACTCGAAGGCGTAGTCGATGTCGCCGGTTTGGAGCAGAGCGACCAACTGGGTGCTCGACCCTCGCATGACTATGCGCGACGAGTCGGTAGGGGCCAGCAGTTCCGGCACGTGCACGATGGTGCGCCCCTCCTCGACGACCGGGGCCACCGGTGGCGTCAACTGCCCGAGGGTGAGGTCCACGAGCAGGGTGGGGTCGTCGTAGACCTCCTGGGCCATGGCGAGGATCATCAGCGTCCGGTATCCGCTGGGGTCGAAGCGCGGGTCGCTCAAGCCGATCCGAACGTCGGGCCGCCCGAGCACCTCCGGCCAGTTGTCCCCGCTGATCTCGCCGGCGTAGCGGCTGCCGGGCGTGTAGGCGAGCGCCATCCGGTTGGAGGCGACCTCGACGTACCACTCGGCGTACGGCCGGCCGGTCTCCTCGTCGACGGCCTGGTACATGAGCATCGGGATGAGGGCTGCGTCGGAGTGAGCACGATGTCCACGTCTTCGCCGAGTTCGGTGACACGGCGGATCACCTGGATGCTCCCGTGACCCTCGACCAGCAGGTCGATGCCGGGGTGGGCCGCCTCGTAGGCCTCTTCGATGGCGCCCATCGGGGCCAGGAGGCTGCCGGCGACCATCACCTTCAGCGGGGTCACCTCGGCGGACTCCGGCGAGCACGCCCCGGTGGCGAGCGCCAGGCAGAGCAGCCCGGCGGACCATCGGCCCGGCCGCCGCGCTGTGGTGCAATGCCGTCGCATGCCGGTCAGGACAACTCGAAGGCGACGAGACCATCGGTGTCGAGGCCGAGCTCGTCGGCGACTGCGCCGCCGAGGAGCGTGGACTTCCGCATGACGTCTCCTGGACGATTTGTACGACTTGTGTGGATACTAAGCGAAGGGCGAGCATCCCCGCCAGGGCGCCCGGCGCGGCGTGCCTGTCGCTACGGCCCGTGATGGGCGGTGACCTCGTGGGCGGCGAGATCCCCGCTCGGGTCGATGTGGACCAGGGCATCGACGGTGAAGGGAAAGGCGTGGATGAGGTCGTGGGTGATGGTCTGGGCAATCTCGTGGCCCTGGCGCACCGTGATGTCGGGATCGACCGCTGCGACAAGCGTGACGAACATGCGATGCCCGTGCCAGCGCATCCGGACCTCGCTCACCGAGACGACCCCGTCGACCGACCCGGCAACCTGCTCGGTCCGATCGACCAACTCGGGATCAACAGCATCCAGGATCCGCCCGAACACTCTGGTTCCGGCATGCCGCAGCAACACCAGGATCGCCCCGGCGACCACGAGGCCGGCAGCCGGGTCGACCCAGTCGGCACCCAGTGCGGCACCCACGCCGGCGGCAACCACCGCCAGCGAGGTCAAAGCGTCGGTTCTGGCATGGTGGCCGTCGGCGATCAGTGCCTCCGATGAGATTCGGCGACCGACCCGGATCCGGTACTGGGCCACCAGTTCGTTGCCTGCCGCACCGATCAGCCCGGCCGCGATCACCCACGGGATGTGATCGAGAGACCGGGGATCGAGCAGCCGACGGACCGACTCCCAGGCCACACCGCCCGCCGACACCGCGATCGCAACGACGATGATCAACCCGGCGAGATCCTCGGCGCGACCCAGCCCAAAGGTGAACTTCCTCGAGTTCGATCGCCGGCCGAGCGCGAACGCGATCCACAGCGGGATCGCCGTGAGCGCGTCGGTCAGGTTGTGGAGGGTGTCCGAGAGGAGGGCAACCGAGCCGGTGACCGCCACCAGGACCGCCTGAAGAGCCGCCGTCGCCCCCAGTCCGGCCAGCGACACCTTCGAGGCCCGCACACCCGCTGCTCCCGTATCCGCCAACGGGGCCACGTGAGCGTGATCGTGGCCGTCCGAGTGACCCCAGACCCGGCGCAGACGATCAGCGAGGCCCTTGGCGCCGGATCTCACCTCGTGGTCGTGATCGTGGTCGGACATGACGGTTCGCCACGTTACGGCCACCAGGTCGGGGAGAGAAGTCGCCATCCCCTCGCAACAGCCGCCGCAGCCTCTTGGGGTCTCTGTCGGGACTTCGGCTATTCGGGTCGTGTCAATGGCCATATGTCATTCACGGATGACATTCGCAGCTTTCAGATGAGGTCCGGGGCACCGCGGGCCGGAATCGTCATCCACACATGACATTGACGGTTGGGGGCGCAAGCTCCCAGCCACCAAAGGCCCCCTCGGAACCCCCGTCCCTCGTCAGGCCTTGGCGCCGCAGGAAGCGCAGAACTTCTGTCCCGCCTCCAGGTGCTCCCCACACGCTGCACAGGTGGCCTTCTCCCCGATCGCCTGACCGCACTCGGGGCAGAACTTGACCATCTTGGCGAGCGGAGCCTCACAGTGAGGGCACGAGGCAACGGCCCCCTCGCGCCAGTTCTTCTCCTGGAGCATCTCCCGGTCCTCCTCGGCGACCTTCGAGTGCGCCCAGATCTCCTCGACGGTGCGCGACGACTGGGCAGCGGCCATCTCCACACCCAGGTCGGGTGCATCGTCCTTGCACAGACCCTTGGCCTCGTTCCAGCATCTGGCCCGACAGACCCACTTGGAACAGCGCGGGCACTGGACGAAGGATGGCTTCAACGCTCCGGCGGCCTCGCGAAAGGCATTGTCATGGGCCTTCTCCCAGGCTGACGAGCGGACCCGCTCCCCGAGACTGGCCGCCTTGCCGAAGACGCCGCCGAGCAGGTTGGATGCGGCGCTCAACCCTCCGGCAACCCGGGCGGCGACGAAGCCGTCAAACTCGGTGCGATACCCGGTGCCGCACCGATTGCACATGAACTCGAACTGGAAGCCTTCATCGGTGCTGAGGTCGTGGTAGTTGGTGGTGAACTCGATCGCCTGATCGGACATGATGTGCCTTCTTCGAAGAACCGCCGCTCACTGTGCCGGGCCATTGTGGCAAGGATTCGGGGCAAGCGAGTGAGGGGCTCGGTGGTTTGCGTCCATCGCCCCTGCCCTCGACCGAACTCACTACCTTGCGCCGCATGACAGTCCGTGCTACCATGTGCCGCAAGGTAGTGAAGCGGGGCAGCGTGGAACGCAGCAGCCAATTGCTCCGGGGAGTGCTCGACATGTGCCTCCTGGCGCTGATCGCAGAGGAGCCGTGCTACGGCTACGAGATGGTGCGCAAACTCGAGGACCGGGGCCTGGCCCTGGTCGGAGAAGGCAGCATCTACCCTCTGCTGTCTCGGCTGCAGAAGACCGGCCTGGTGGAGACCTTCCACCAGGAGTCGACCGGGGGTCCCCCCCGCAAGTACTACCGGATCGCCGAGGCCGGTAGAAGACGGCTCGACGAATGGGTAGCAGAATGGAGGACACTCTCACATGCCGTCCATCGAGTCCTTGGAGGTGATGCCGGTGAGTGACCGAGCATCGATCTCCACCACCGCAGCCGACTGCGAGCGTTACTGGCGTGCCGCCGGGATCGGCCGGCGCACCGCAGCCGACATGCGACAGGAACTCGAGGTCCATCTGGCCCAGGCGCTCGACGACGGCCGGTCGATCTCCGACGTGACCGGAGACAGCGTTGCCGAGTTCGCAGGCGAGTGGGCGGCGGCCCAACTCCGCAACGGGGCCGATGGCCTTCCCTCCTGGGGCGAGGTCATGCAACCGGGGCGCCTGCGTCTCATCGAATGGACTGGAATCGTTGCGATCGTGGCGATCATCGTCGCCGGGATCGCCTTTGGAAGAGGAGGCGAGAGCACCATGGACAACGAGATCTGGCGCTGGATCTGGATAGGAGCGGCAGCCATCTTTGCCGTAGGCGAGATGTTCACAGCGGGGTTCTTCATGCTGCCGTTCGCCTTCGGTGCCGTGGCGGCGATCCCACTGGCCTGGATGGGCGTCAACGATGTCGTCCAACTGGTGGTGTTCCTGGGGGTCTCGATCGTCTCGTTGCTGGTGATCCAGCGGATGGTGAAGAAGGACGACGAGAACCAACCCGCCGTCGGCGCCAATCGCTTCCGGGAGAGCACCGGCGTGGTCATCGAGGACATCGACCGGGTCGCCGGGGTGGGCCGGGTCCGGGTCGACGCCGAGAACTGGCGGGCCACCACCGACGGGGACCCGATTCCCACCGGCACCGCGGTGCGGGTGGTCGCAGTGCGGGGCACCCGGTTGGTCGTCGAACCCGAGTAGCCACAAGATTCGAACGGAGTTTCCGAACCAAGGAGAAGACCGGACATGGAACCAATTGCGATCCTGGTGATCATCGTCGTAGCCGTGGTGTTCCTCACCGTGGCGTCGGCCCTCAAGATCGTCAGCCAGTACGAGAAGGGACTCATCGAGCGGTTCGGCAAGTACCGCAAGACCGTCGACCCCGGGCTGCGCTGGATCTGGCCGTTCATCGAGCGGATCAAGCGCGTCGACATGCGCGAGCAGGTGGTCGACGTTCCGCCGCAGGAGGTCATCACCAAGGACAACGTCGTGGTGACGGTGGATGCGGTCGTGTACTACCAGGCCACCGACCCGGTCAAGCTCAAGTACAACGTGGCCAACTTCATCCTGGCCGCCACCAAGTTGGCCCAGACCAACCTTCGTAACATCGTCGGCGAACTGCAGTTGGACGATGCGCTCACCTCACGCGACACCATCAACGAGGCGCTGCGCGCCATCCTCGACGAGGCCACCGACGTGTGGGGCACCCGGGTGGTCAGGGTGGAGATCCAGCGGATCGATCCTCCGCCAGATGTCACCGAGGCCATGCATCGCCAGATGAAGGCGGAGCGGATCCGGCGGGCCGTGGTCACCGAGGCCGAGGGCGACAAGCGTTCTGCGATCCTCCGGGCGGAAGGCGTCAAGGAGAGCCGGATCCTCGAGGCGGAAGGCCAGGCCCAGGCGATCAAGGAAGTCGCCGAGGCCGAGAAGTTCCAGAAGCTGACCGTCGCCGAAGGCGAGGGACAGGCCATCGAGCGGGTGTTCGGGGCCATCCACACCGGAGACCCGACCCCCGACCTGATCGCCATCAAGTACCTGGAGGCGCTGCAGGGCATGGCCGACGGCAAGGCCACCAAGCTGTTCCTCCCCATGGAGTTCAGCGGCATCCTCGGCGCCCTCGGCGCCATCAAGGGTGTCTTCGGAGACGAAGAGCAGCCGGCCTAGACCCGATCGCTCCGATTCGGCCCGGGCCCGCGCCCGGGCCGAATCGCGTCCGGCCTACCTGCTCCCGGGGTGATTTGCCCGCATCACTCGATCCATCACTTCGGTGATGACGCCCGCCTCGGTGTGATCGACGTGGGCGGCCCATGTCTCCGCCAGGGCGGCGTCGACGATCTCCCTGGCCCGGGCCATCACCCGAAGGCCCGCCTCGGTGATCTCGACCACGGTGGCCCGCCGGTCGTCCTCATCGGGATGCCGCTCGACGAGACCCATCTCCTCCAGGCGATCGATCACCTTGGTGGTTCCTCCCCGGGACAGCACCAACCGGTCGGCGATGTCGGACATCCGCAACGGGGCCTCGGCATGAGCGATGTTGAGCAGCGCCTCGTTGTCGGCGAGCAGGATGCCGGCTCCGGCCTGCAAGCGCTCCTCCAGAATCGCCTTCAGCAGGAAGGCGGTGTGGAGCGTGTGGGTGGCGGCTCTCCGCCATTCGGGGTAGGTGTCCTGGCCCATGCCTCCATTGTCGCACGATCGCTCATCCGGTGTATGATCTGCTAGCAAACTATTCTAGTGAACTAGTGTGGGGCGCCAATGAAAGGACTGGAGTTCCCGGGAAGCCGCACCTTCGGCATCGTCTGGGCCGGGCAACTGGTGTCGACCCTCGGGTCGACCATGACCTCCTTCGGTCTGGCGATCTGGGTGTTCGAGGAGACCGGGTCGGCCACCCAACTGGCGCTGATCGTGCTCTTCGCCCGTCTCCCGATGCTGCTGGTCTCCCCATTCGCCGGCGCCCTCATCGACCGCTGGGACCGCCGCACCGCCATGCTGCTGGCCGATGCCGGGGCGGCGGTCGGCACCCTGGTGACCATGCTCCTTCTCTTCGGAGGCGTTCTCGAGACATGGCACCTGTACCTCACCCTGTCCTTCAGCGGCGTGTTCCAGGCATTCCAGTTCCCCGCCTACTCAGCCGCCACCACGCTGATGGTCCCCAGGGAGCAGTACGCCCGAGCATCGGGCCTGGTGCAACTCGCCGGCAGCATCGGGAGAGTGGCCGCCCCCCTGGCCGCCGCCGCGGTGGTCGCCTGGTCGGGGCTCTCCCTCCTGTTCGTCATCGACTTCACCACCTTCGGAGTGGCGGTGGCGACGCTGCTCTCCGTCACGTTCCCGTCGCCACCCCCGGCCGCCGCTCCCAGGGGTGGGGTGCGAGGCCTCCTCGGCGAGGCCGGGGAGGGTCTCGACTTCGTGCTGGAGCGAAGGGCTCTGCTGGTTCTGATGCTGTCGTTCGTGGTCGTCAACTTCGCCTTTGCCTTCCAGAGCGTGCTCCTGATCCCACTCCTCCTCAGGATCTCCACCGAGCAGACGGCAGGCGTGGTCGTCTCGCTCGGGGCGCTCGGGATTGCGGCGGGGAGCCTGACCCTCAGCATCTGGGGCGGCCCGGCCGACCGAATCCGAGGCGTCTACCTGCCGATCATCGCGATGGGCGCCGGCATGGTGATCATGGGTCTCCGCCCGTCGGTCGCCTGGGTGATCGTCGGACTCCTGTTGATGAACGGGACCCACCCGATCGCCGGTGGGAGCAGCCAGTCGATCTGGCAGTCCAAGGTCCCCCCCGGCCTGCAGGGCCGGGTCTTTGCGATCCGCCAGGTGTCCGCCATCGCTTCGGCACCACTGGCGTTCCTGGCCGCCGGCACCCTCGCCGACCGCCTCTTCGAACCGATGATGGCCTCCGATCGGGGCCTGCTCACCGATGTGATCGGATGGGGGCCGGGGCGGGGAATCGGCCTGCTCTTCGTGCTCATCGGGATGTTTGCGGTAGTGGCGGCGGTGGCCGCCTGGAGTCACCCCCAGATCAGGAACCTGGAGGCGTCGATCCCCGACCTGGAAGCGTCCCCGACGGCGGCCTGACCCGGCCCGCCCGGCTCAGGCAGGACCGACCCGGATCGACCCTGCTCCATCGACCCGGGCGACCCCGGTCCCGTCCGGCGACACCCAGGTCGAGCCGCCCTCGCCGGAGTAACCCGCCAGCACCCAGTTACTCATGAACCGATCCTGGTCGTAGGCGATCCCGTAGGCGGCGCCCACGATGGCTTCGATCGCACTCCCGGAGGGATCGTCGAGCACCCGGCATACGGCCCCGGCACTCATCCCGATCAGCCATTCGGGGGTGACCGGGTCACCGCACGACACGGAAGCCCTCCAGGAAGGCGGCGAAGCCTCCCCCGGTGTGCCAGAACACCACATGGTCGCCGGGGCCGTAGCGCCCGGCGCCGATCTCCCGCTTGAGCCCGACCAGCGCCTTGCCGGTGTAGGTGGGGTCGAGCAGCATCCCGGTGAGCCGGGTGGCTTCGGCCTGGATCGCCAACTCCTCCCGCGTCGCCAGACCGTATCCGAGGCCGACGTGGTCGTCGATCAGCAGCGGTCCCCGTTCGGGCGGCTCTTCACCGGTGGCGGTGGCCGCCTCCGCCCAGATGGCGGCAACCCGTGCCATGACGTCGGCGGCGGGTTCACCGATGCAGCATCCGACCACCGGCGCCTCCATGCCGAGGCGGTCGGCGCCCCAGGCCATCCCGGCGGTGGTGCCCCCTGAGGAGGCGGCATGCCAGATCCCTGCCATCGGCGGGAGACCGTCCAACTGGGCGGCCAACTCCTCCATGGCGGCCACGTAGCCCCACATCCCCAGGGCATCGGAGGCACCCTCGGGGATCACCCACGGCGTGCCTCCGGAGGCGCGCACCTCGCCGGCCACCCCGGCCATCACGGAATCCCGTTCGGCGTACTCGGCGGGGGTCAGGTAGCGAATCCGGGCCCCGGCGATCTCCATCAACAGATGGTTGCCCTCCGAGCGGGCCGGAGGGTTGCCGTCGGGCGTCCTCAGGAGGGCGATCGTCTCCAGGCCCAGCGGCGGGGCCGCCAGGGCGGTGGCCCGGCAGTGGTTCGACTGGGCGGCACCGCAGGTGATCAGGGTGTCGGCCCCCGCCCCCAGGGCGGCGGCCAGATGGAACTCCAGTTTGCGGATCTTGTTGCCCGAGACCTCGAAGCCGGTCAGGTCATCACGCTTGACCCAGATCGTCGGACCACCCCACGCCTCGCTGAGCCGATCCATGCGCTGCAGCGGCGTCGGGAGCCGCGCCAGCGACAGCCGGGCCGGGAGCCTCACTCCTCGCCGAACCCGGTGTCGGCGGTCTCCTCGGTCTCCGCCTCGTCCTGCTCGTCATCGGCGGTGGGCTCGCCCCGCAGCCACCAGCACAGGATTCCGCCCGCGATGGTGACACCGAGCGCCACCCATCCGTTGCGGCTCAGGCCGAGGAACCGGAAGGTGGTGTCGGTCCGCATCAACTCCAGCAGGAAGCGCATGATCCCGTAGGCCATCATGTAGATGGTGAACAGGCGGCCCCGCCGCATCTTCAACCGGCGCTCGACCCACAGCAGGAACAGCACCACCCCGACGTTCCACAACGACTCGTACAGGAAGGTCGGGTGGAAGGTGGCCGCATCCGGATAGGCCGCCGGCCGGAACCGGGGGGCGATCTCGAGACCCCACGGCAGGTTGGTCGGGGTGCCGAACAGTTCCTGGTTGAAGTAGTTGCCCCACCGGCCGATCGCCTGAGCGGCGGGCAGGCCCACCGCCACCGCATCGAGGAACATGGGGAAGCTTCCACCGGCCCGCCGGATCACCCACAGCACGGCCAGGATCCCGAAGGTGATGCCCCCGAACAGAGCGATCCCCCCCTCCCAGATCTTGATCGGGAACAGCCAGCCGTCCTCGCTGAACTTCTCGGTGTGGGTGCTGACGTAGGCGAGGCGGGCACCGAGGAACCCGATCACCACCGCCCAGAACGCCGCCCGCTCGGCGATGCGCCGGTCGCCGCCGAACCGCTCGTAGCGGGTGACGGTGAGGATGTAGGCGGTCGCCACCCCCAGGCCCATCAGGATCCCGTAGACATGGATCGTCAACGGGCCGATCTCGAAGGTGTTGAACGATGGCGACGGGATCGAGGCCAGCACGGTGGTCAGCAAGATCTACGCCTCCCGGAACTCGTTGAAGGCTTCCCACGCCCTCGGCCCGTACACCGTGGCCGGTCCGCCCATCATCAGCAGGGCGACACCGAGCGCCTCGGCCATCTCGCTGGGATCGGCCCCGGCCCGCACCGCGCTCTTGGCGTGATAGGCGATGCAGCCGTCGCACTGCTCGGCCACCGCGATGACGGTGGCGATGATCTCCTTGGTCGCCCGCGACAGGGCGCCGTCGGACATCGCACCCTTGTGCATCTGACCGAACCCCGCCCACGCTTCCGGGATCGCCTCGCGCAGGCTCTTGGTGGGAGCGGCGAGATCGCCGACGACATCGTGCCAATGACCCATCTGTGGTACCTCCTGAGTTCCCGTGAGGATAGGGAGATCCGAGCGCTTCCCATCCCGATCGGCCGCCTCCTCCCCGGTGGTACGGTCGCGGCAGTCGTATCTCTCGGGAGGATGCCGTGACCGCCAAGGACCGGGCCGAGCAGGCCTTTGCCGCCGTCGAGTCGGAGTTGCAGGAGATCAGCCACTGGATGTACGAGCACCCCGAGCCCGCCTTCGAGGAGCGGGAATCCTCGGCGAGGCTGGCCCGCTTCCTCGGCGACCAGGGGTTCAACGTCGAGTATCCGGCCTACGGGCTGGAGACCTCCTTTGCGGCGCGGGCCGGGACGGCCGGTCCCGAAGTGATCATCTGCGCCGAGTACGACGCCCTCCCCGGGGTCGGCCACGCCTGCGGCCACAACATCATCGCCACCGCAGCCGCCGGAGCGGGAGTGGCACTGGCCGGCATGGCCGACCAGTTGGGGATACGGGTCACCGTGCTCGGCACCCCCGCCGAGGAGAAGTACTCCGGCAAGGTCGATCTCATCAACGCCGGCGCCTTCGAGGGGGCGGCCGCCTCGATGATGATCCATCCCGCCGACGACGACACCGTCGACCCGCGGGTGCTGGCGGTCAACCACCTCATCGTGGAGTACCGGGGCAAGACCGCCCATGCGGCCGCCTCGCCCTGGGAGGGGCTCAACGCCCTCGACGCCTTCGTCCAGGCCTACGTCAACACCGCCACCCTGCGCCAGGCCATGTACCCCACCGACAAGGTGCACTGCATGATCACCCACGGAGGAGACGCCCCCAACATCATCCCCTCCTACACCCGGTCGGAGTGGTACGTCCGGGCGGCCACCGACGCCCGCCTGCAGGAGTTGATGGCCAGGGTGCAGGCCTGCTTCGACGCCGCCGCCTCGGCCACCGGATGCACCGTCGAGGTCTCCCAGAGCGGGCACCCGATGATCGACCTGATCAGCAACCCGTTGCTGACCGACCTCTACCTGGCCAACACCACGGCACTGGGCAGGCCGATGCAGCGAGGAGCCGACCGGGACCCGTCCAAGGCGGGGTCGACCGACATGGGCAACGTCAGCCACGTCGTGCCTTCGATCCACCCGATGCTCGACATCCACCCCGACGGCGCCGTCAACCACCAACCCGAGTTCGCCGCCCACACCATCACCCCCGACGGCGACCGGGCCATCCGGGACGGGGCGCTGGCGATGGCCTGGACCATCGTCGATCTCGCCGAGGGAGACCGCTGGAGTGAATTGGGCACGTGACCGGCGACGGCCGACCCGATACCCTGAGGATGTTGGATCGAGTGGAGGATCACCCATGAGCGCCGACGAACGCAACGACCTTCCGCCATTGGCCGCCGGCGCCTCCGGCGGGGGACACCACCCCTACCGGGACGCCTTCGGCGAAGCGGTCCCCGCCGAACCGTCAGAGCCGGTCGAGGAGATACCCGCGGCAACGGAGAAGGCGACCGAAGCGGGCGGCAAGCCCGAGAGCCACCCCCAGTTCGTGGGCACCGGCGTCTTCTGGGGTCTGGTGATCGGCATCGTGCTGGCCGTCGTCGTCATCGTCTTCGCCGCCCAGAACACCGCAGCGGTCGGGATCAAGGTGCTGGCATGGCACTGGCTCCCACCGCTGTTCGTGGTGGTGCTGGTGTCGCTCATCATCGGCATCGTCCTCGATGAGATCGTCGGCCTGCTGTTCCGCTCCCGTCGCCGCCGCCGCCTCGCCGAGAGGGCCGAGTTGCACCGACTGCGGGGCAAGCGCTGAGCGCAGACCCGCCGCCAACCGAGCAGATGGGCCGGTTCCGCTGGTCGTGGATCCTGACGCTGTCCGGGGGGGTGGCGGTCGCCTTCGGTGCGATGTTCTACGCGATGTCGGTGATGCTGACCGACTCGGCGGCGGGATCGGTGTTCTCCACCTCGACGCTGTCGATGGCCTATGGGGGTTTCACGCTGGTGGGGGGCGGCCTGGCCTTCGTGATCGGGAAGCGGGCCGACCGGGTCGGGGTACGGTCACTGACGATCGCCGGATTCGTCCTGGGAGCACTCGGCCTGGCTGCCTTTGGGCGGGCGACCCAGCCGTGGCAAGTGGTGGCGGCCTCCTGGTCGCTGATGGGCCCCGCCGCCGGGCTCACCTTCTATGAACCGGCCTTCATCGCCGTCGACCAGTGGTACACCGCCCAGCAGCGCGCCAGGGCATTGGCAATCCTCACCCTGATCGGAGGGCTGGCCGGGCCCCTGTTCCTCCCCGGCACCGAACGGCTGGTCGAGGCGCTGGGTTGGCGCACCACCACCCTGGTGCTGGCGGGGGTCATGCTGCTGGCGGCGGTGGCCGATGCGCTGATCCTCCCCGGCGGCATCCCGGGCCGGCC
>JAHJML010000101.1 GCA_018821365.1 Actinomycetota bacterium
ATAATTCCGCCTGCAACGCCAGCAACGATTGCTGCGCATCGGCGAGTACAGCCGCCGCCTCAGGGTCGGCCGCCAGGTTCGCGGCGCTGCCGGCGGTTCGATAGAGATCCTCCAGGAAGCGCCGCAGGGTCAGGGAGTCGGCCGGGTCCCCGGGCCAGGTGGCCGGGGCCGGGCCCTCGAGGGCGAGCGAGCGCACCGCACCGGCGGAAGCCGCCAGATCGGCCACCGCCCCGTGCAGGGCGGTCAGTGCGTCCGAAGCGTCTGCAGGCAGCGGTCCCGGAGTCCGGCAGGCCGGCCCGGCGTCGGGAACAGCCCCGAGGGCCCCGATCTCTGCGGTGGCGTCCGCTCCGGTGTTCGCGGTGACGGCCTCGGTCGCCGGGGGATTGGTGTCCCCTCCGCAGCCACCGGCGCCCAGCACCACCAGGGCGGCCAGGACCGCGGCCCCGAACCGGTGGAGGTGCCTGCGGTGTCGCATCATGAACATGGTCACCCCTCCCCATCGGTGACGAGCAGGTCGACGGCACCGGCGAGGGCGGCGGAGGGAGCGCACCAGGCGCCGGAGTCCACGATCGCCTCGGCGTCGCCGGCGTTGCGGGATCCGAGCAAGGGCCCCAGGGTCTCGAACTGGAACGGGATCACCGACTCCCAGGCCGCCGCCAGCGCCGCCAGCGGCGGCGAGGAGTCGGGCACCTGCCAGACGCCGCCGGTGAGCGTGGCCCCCGAGTCCTTCAGGTAACGCTCGATGAGCCGCGATGCGCCGAACAGGTCGGCCTGCATGCGGAGGAGACGATCGGCCACAGGAGCTTCTGCGGCCCACAGTTCTCCGAAGGAGGATGCCGACCGCACGGCCTCTGCCAGGTCGTCGAGCGAGGCGGCCAGGTCGGCGGTCGCATCGCGCAGGCCGGCCACCGCGCCCGCCGCTCCTGCGCTCTGGTCGCCCGGCACAGGACACGCCCCGCCGGGAACGATCGTCGTGGAGGTCGTGGAGGTCGAGGTGGTAGACGTCGACGTGGTCGTCGGGGCCACCGTCGTAGAGGTCGTGGAGGTCGAGGTCGTCGACGTCGATGTGGTCGTGGTCGGGGCCACCGTCGTGGAGGTGGTCGAGGTGGTGGTCGTTGTTGGCGGCACCGTGCTGGTGGTGGTCGAGGTCGTGGTCGTGGTCGGGGCCACCGTCGTCGTGGTGGTCGAGGTGGTGGTCGTTGTTGGCGGCACCGTGCTGGTGGTGGTCGAGGTCGATGTGGTCGTGGTCGGGATCGTCGTCGTCGTGGTAGTCGTGGTGGTCGTGGTGGTGGACGTAGTCGATGTCGTGGAGGTGGTGGAGGTCGAGGTCGTTGACGTCGATGTGGTCGTGGTCGCGGCCACCGTCGTCGTGGTGGAGGTCGTCGACGTCGTCGACGTGGTCGAGGTGGAGCCAGGCGTCGTGGTGGTCGTGGAGGTGGCCGGCACCGAGGTCGTCGTTCCGCCTACGTCGCCGCAGGCGACGACACCGGCGGCCAGCAAGAGGACCACCACCATCACGGCCATCGGGCCGCCCCCGTGGAACTTGCCATCCCGCCCTGCCTGCCGACGCGGCGCCGCCCCGAGTCCGTTGACGGACGCAGCCGCCGATCGCCGGTCCCCGGTTCCCATGTCAGCCCCGTCTCCTCGCATCGATGAGGCTCATCACGCGGATCGTATCTCCCTGCTCTGTCTGGTTGGAGTGTCCTGCTCCCTCACGCCGCTGAGACGATCCCCAGCCACCGGCGGTTCCCGATCCGAACCGGACCGATCGGGGGGTCGCGACAGGGGGCCGGCGTGGCGGTGTTCGAGGGTCGGGTCCCGCTGCAGAGGCCAGGCATGGTGGGCCCGATCCCGCAGACCCCGCGCCCTGGAGTCCCCGGTCCGTATGAGGGGATTCCCCATTGCCGGGCATCCGATGGGGCGCGACGATTCGCCTGAGAAGGAGGTGCGCGTGAGTTCCGGTATGCCTGATTGGCTGCATCCCATCTGGAAGCTGTGGGCCCTGCTGGTGGCGGTGGTCGTCGGGGCCGCAGCCCTGTTCATCGTGTACTTCGGAATCCCGGAGGACGGCACGATCGGCCCGGGTGAAGAGATCGTGTCGTACCCCGCCGCCGAGGACCTTCCGGAACTGCTGGCAGCGGTCCGGACCGATGCGGTCGCCGCCGACTTCGTCGGCGCCTGGAGTGGTGCCAGCATGGATAAGCCGGGGGAGGGCACGTCTACCGACGTGTTCATCGTGGAGGTCGCCGCACCGGGAGGCGAAGGGTGGACCCTGCATACCCAGGGTTCGTTCCCCGACCCGTCCCCTCAGGATCTGGCGGGATTGGTGATCGAAGACGGGATGCTGACGTTCACGCTCGGTGTACGCAACGGCGAGGTGACGGTGCGGTTGGGAGTGCACGCCGGCGAGGAGGGAGTGCTCGTCGGCGAGGCGACCGTGCTGCCCGGGTACGACCTGGCCGACGGCGCCTACCTCTACCTGGAGCGGTGCCGGGAGGACCTGCCCGGCTGCTGATGCGACACCCCGCAACCGGGATCCCGAGGGGTCCCTGTGTCGCGCCGACGTCGATCGACGCCGCCGAGGGTCAGGCCGGTCTCATGAGCGACCCCGGGTCAGGGCGAGGGTGACCGCAATGAAGCCGACAAGACCCCGATGAATCCGACCAGACCGCCGCCGGCGAGCAGGTAGAGACCGTAGGCGGGATCGAGGATGCCCGTGCCCGGCCCCGTGGTGAACAGCGAGAACAGGTTGACCGCCGCGGCGACGAAGATGAGCAATGCCAGCACGTCGAGGACGGCGACCGCCGCTCCGGGCAACGAGAAGGCCCCGCCCCGCACCGATGCCAGCAGGGCGAGACCGATCAGGGCCAGTAGGCCCCCTGCGATGAGCATGGTCAACCCGCTGAAGAACGGGCTGAAGCCGGGGTCGAAGAAGTTGTGCTCGTAGAACAGATTCCGCCCGCTGTCCGAGAGGGTGGTGTAGATGTCCCACCCCGTCGGGTCATCCGTCTGCGTGTCGAGCCAGGGCGTCCAGACCGACACGGCCATCAGTGCTCCGCCGATCATGGCGGCGAACCCACCGAGGCCGCGCCGGGACGACAACGAGGTGCCTGTAGCCATCAAGAGCCTCCCCTAGACAGAACCGATGTTGCCCCACCAATCCTATGCGTCCGGGAACGCCGTTGCAGTCCGTTTTCCCCCCATCCGGGCCTGGGCGAGCGAGGGCGAGGAGACTGGCCCGGGCCCGCGCCCCGGCGCACCCCGGAGGATCCACCTCGAGCCGGATCCCTGGGGGGTCAGCCCCCTTGCCGGATTCGCCGGGCGACCCAGAAGATGGCGGAGGCGATCGCTGCGATCACCAGGAACATGAGCAGCTTCTGCCAGAGCGGAGCGTGGATCTGAGCAGCCGTGATCCCTCCAAGAACCAACAGAGCGCCCGAGACGAAGTACAGAAACCCTGCGAGAACCTGCAGCACGCACCCCTCCTCGTTGGTGCGCCCAGGCTACCGGACACCGCCCCCCGGTGTGGAGCCGCCGCACTTGCTGTTTGTCGGGCCACTGGCTCCCGGAGAGGTCAGTCCCGGGCTCGGGGCGCCACCAGGCTCTCGACGAGCCTCTCGGAGAACCGGTCGGTCCAGGCGTCGATGTCGAGTTCCTGGAGGGCTTCGCCCATGGTGGCGGCCAGGTCGCTGTCGGTGAACTCGGTGAAGGGGATCAGATCGAGCCCGGCATCCAGGAACCCATCGACCAGCTCGATGGCGAGTTCGAGGATCGCCTGCTTGCGGGCTTCCTCGTCGAAGAGCGCCTTCAGGAAGTGGGCGCCGGCCTTGCTCGCCGGTCAACCGGCCTCACCGCGACAACAGGTCAGTCCAAATGAAACGGTGGTAGTCGATCATTGCCGGGTCGATCCAGTGGTCGTCATCGATGGCTAGAGCACTGAGGATCTCGCCCGAGGCAACCGAGACCACTTCGAACTCTTCGGTGATGACCAGGACACCCCTGTCAAGGCGGACGTGGTCATTGGGGCAAAGACACAGCAGATTACCGAGGGCATCCGGCCCGTCATGGGGGCGCCCCAGCGGTCGAATGTGTGCCGCTTCGGCGTAGGGCCCGCTCAGAGTGTCGATGCTTGTTCCGCTGATTTGGCAGCGGTACCCGTGGATTTCCTTGACCGCTTCGGCAAGGGCGCTCTCCCGGTTGATGCTCGAGACGATCCGTGAGGTTCGGCCAGGCGGACCAACCGTGGCAACCACAGTTCGAGTCCACGGTGCTGGTGCCTGGGATGCAAGGCGGAGAAGGTGGTAGTGGAAGATCCGATACCCGTCTCGTCCTTCGGCCGGTGAGAATCCAACAACGTCGTACAGCCCGTCGTACCTGTACCCGGTTTCAGGCGCAAAGGGGTTCCCAGGATCAGCACCTCTAATCACGCGGACAGGGATGCACAGATCACGGTTGCGGACGAGAGCCATGTTCCAGGACTTGAGTTCCTGATCAGCGACCTGGCCACCACTATTCGGGTCACGCCCGCCGTAGCCGGTGTAGAAGATCTCATCTCCGAGATCGAGGTCGTCGGTATACCCACCGGAGATGACAATCGAGGCAGCTGCGGGCCGGGTGCCAGCGATGCCGGCTTGCGTGTGCAGATGCACACCGGCGTCGAACACCTCTTGTCGGGTCCGAAACGACGTCCCGACAGGGACGCCTCGATCACCGAAACGCATCTGAGCCACGCAGGAAGGCTACCTGCCCGACCTAACGGCGGCCGACAGGGACCCGTTCGAGGGGTTCGACGGGATTGGGCGGGGAATTAGTGTTGCGATGGTCGCCCACGGTGGTGTTGACCGCAGCGTCCCGCTGCCTCGAGACCGGTCTGGTCACTTCCCGCCCCGCCTTGCGGAGCTCAACGGCTCTGGTGGCTAGTCGCCGCTGCTCCTTGTCGAGGGGAACGGACTGGAGGCGCCCAATCCACTCACCGGACTTGCTGCCGAGCCCCACCAGGACCCCGTCGATCTCCGCCGCCGACACGCCTTCGATGTGAGGCCCCCACAACACCAGCGCCGGAAGCACATCCGTGCGAATGCCTCCGGCCATCAGCAGCGATCTCAGATCGAGGGCCTGGCGCTTCGTCTGGCCGAGCAACTGATCGGTCCACGGCAATGAGCGGCCCGAGGTGGTCTCGCTGATTGAGGATCCGGTCAGGGTCCACTCGGCGGTGCGGTACTTGGTCTCGATGGCGACCGCCCCGCTGGGGCCAATCAGCACGTGATCGATGTTGCCGCCATTGATCTCCACATCATGGATCACCTGCCAACCAGTCCGGCGCAAGCGATTGAGGATCTTGCCGGTCCAGGCTTCGGCCTCTCGGCCGTCGCGATACGAGCGGGCACCGTCCATCCCCAGCAGGGCGACCACGACGGCCACTGCCCCAGCAACACCGGCGCCGAGGAAGAACGCCATGACGTGACCCGGATCGACCCACTTGTGGAAGAAGGTCTCGAACCACCCCAATCCCGCCGCCATCGCGACGATCAACCCCGCAGCGAGGGCGAGAACCCACCAGTGGCGTCGGACGAAGCGGCGTCGCAACTCGCGAATCTTGCGACTGTTGTGGCTTTGGGTTGAGTCCATCTCATTGGCATCGGCCTGTAGCTTCCAGATATTGAGTGGCTGGTCAAGCGCCCGAGACAGGGTGGGATCTCAAATGGGTCCGGCTCGACCCGGCCCCCCGCCTAGCCGGCCACTCTCGCCGGGCCCCGGAACACCTGGCGGTGGTGCCAGTCGAGGTGCTTGGTCGAGGGTGATGGTTGACCGGACTGGGGCCCGCGGAGCGGTTGATCGACCAGCGAAAGGAGCAGGCGCTGGGCGGTTTCACTTCGAGCGGTTGCGTCGGAACGGCACTTGAGCACCGCCGCCACCAGCGGCCCCTACTGGCCCCTCGCGTGCAGGGCGCCGCGGTTCCCGTACTTCGCCACCCCCACCCGTGATCCGAGCCCCGGTCATCGAGGCACGATGACCACACCCCAACGACACCGGACTCGCAGGGTGCGACCTCGAATCTCAGAGGTCCACCCGCCTGGGGGTTGGAGAACGACTAAGAGCCACTAATGGAGGGACAGATCCCCGCTGGCGACATCCGCCATCGGCTCATCGTCTTCCCGTTCGGCTCTGCCCTCGATGCTCTCCGGTTGCTGGGCCGCCATCGTCAGGTCGATCGTGGCCTGGATGTGGGCCCGGGACACGCTGGCAGCCGCTGCCGGATCGCCCTTCCGCAACGCAGCGAGGAGCTCTCGATGATCTCGGTTCCCCGCCTCCAGGGGGTGTGACAGTATTCGCAGACCGATGCTCACGTACAGCGCATTGGCCGCATGGAGGCTCTGCAGGATCGAGACGAGGCGTGAAGAATCCACCGAGTTGCACAACACCTGGTGGAATTCTCGATTCAGGTGCGCCCAGGCGACCAGGTCGTGCTCCGACTCCATCTGCCGGTGGAGGCCCCCGGCCCTCTCCAGAGCCTCTTCGGAGATCTGTTGGGCGGCCATCTCCATGCAGCGAGGCTCCAGCAGGGCCCGCAGATCGTAGATCTCGAGCATCTCGTCGAGGTTGACGCTCTTGACGACGGCACCCCGGTGCGGGTCGAGTTCGACGATCCCTTCGCTGGCGAGCTGCCGGAGGGCTTCACGCACCGGGGTGGTGCTGACCCCCAGTTCGCTGGCCACGGTCGCCTGGACCAGGTGGGTCCCTCCCGCGATCTGGCCCGAGACGATGGCGCTCCGCAGCCTCCCCAGCACGAACTCATATGCAGTGCGGGTCCGCTCCGAGAGAGGTATCTCACCGAACAGGCCTCTGCTGCCAAGTGAACTCGTCATGTTGGAGGCCTCACAACGGGGGACCAGGGGGGTGCCTGGGTCGATAGTACGCCGACTCTACGGTCCGGGGATCGGGGAGTCGAAGAGCCGGCGAGTCCGGCTCCACACCGCAACGGGCGACACGGCGCGCCATGGGGGACGACGGCGGAGCATCTGGAGACGGTCGGCTCAGGTGCGGCCCCGGCTCCCGGGTACCCGCCCACGGTCCCTCCTCCCTCTGCAGGGGTGCTGCCCACTCCACGCATCATGTGCAATGTATCATGTATCATGCATTACTCCCTTCTTGGGGTGGGGGATCCACCGATCCCCAAGTCGTGTCGACCGGCAAGGCTGGGAAGGAGAAGCATGGCAGTGACCGAACTGCCTGGGGCGGCGATCCGTGACGAGACGGTCCCGGCAAAGGGCGTCACGGCCTTCACGGTACGGAGCGGTGAGACCGTCAGGGTCGAGGATCTCGAGGGGCGACAGGCCATCGACCTGATCTGCTACAACCTCGACAACCTCGACGAGAAGTTCTGGGCGGCGCACACCGCCAAGCTCAACGGCACCATCTACATCACCACCGGTCATGTCCTCTTCTCAGACCTGGCGCGGCCGATGATGACCGTCGTCGAGGACACCTTCGGGGTCAACGACATCATCTGCGGCTCCTGCTCCTTCGAACTCGACACCGCCCGCTATGGGGTGGCGAAGGCGGCACCCGGGTGCATGGACCTGTTCACGGAGGCAATCGCCCCATGGGGACTGAGACGCAGCGACGTCCCGATGTGCTTCAACATCTTCCTCGATTACCCGGTTCAGGAGGGCGGCCGAGTTGTGCTCGACGGGGACGCCGGGTCCAAGCCGGGGGACTACATCGATCTGCGCGCCGAGATGGACCTCCTGGTGGCCATCACCGCCTGCCCCCAGGTGATCAACCCGTGCAACGCCCACAACCCGACGCCGATCCGGGTGGCGGTGTACTGATGACCTTCACCAAGACGGTCCTGGGACCCGAGGTGGGTCGTGGCCTCGACCTTCTCGCCGGGGGAACCGAGATCGACCAGCCTGCCTACTCCGAGGGGGTGAGGCTCGACCTGCCCGGCTTCACCTGGATCATGCTCTCAGGGGTCGTCGCCCTCGACGACGACCTCCAGGTGGTCGGCGCCGGTGACCTCCGAGCTCAGATTCGCTTCATCCTGGACACCATCCGCCGCAAACTCGAAGAGCAGGGCGCCGGTATCACCGACATCTGCCGGGTGCGGGTCTACCTGGTCGGCGGCCTCACCCCGGAACGGTTCCGCATCATCCACGAAGAACGGGCCCGCATCTTCGACCCCGACCACTACCCGGCCAGCACGATGGTGGAAGTGACAAGCCTCATGAAACCCGAGCTCCTGATCGAAATCGATGCCGATGCCGTATTCAGCCAACCTGACAATGCATCCAACCAGATCGAAACTGAAGGCTAAGGAGGTCGACATGAAGAGACACCGACTGTTCGCCGTACTGGCAGTGATGTGCGCCTTCTCGCTCGTCGTCGCCGCTTGCGGGGACGACGAGGCTGCAGACGACGAGCTGCCGACCGTCAAGATGCAGGGATTCCCAGCAGACCCCGTCGGGCTGCCCGCCCTCGTCATGCACGAAGAGGGCATCGACGTCGCCCACGGCTTCATCGCCGAGTACTTGGCGGTGGATCCCGATGCCGCCACCAATACGTTCCTGATCGGTGAGAGCGACATCGCCATGGAACAGGACGGCGTCAACATGACGATCGTCCAGGCCGAGGGCCACAAGGCGGTGCTGTTCGCTCCCGGTGCCAACATGATGACGGGGATCGTGGTGCCGGCGGACTCGACATATCAGGACCCGACCGACCTGGTCGGCCAGAAGGTGGGGCACTTCGGTGTCGATTCGGGGACCACGTCGACCATCGCCCTCATGCTGAAGGAGATCTACGACCTGGACGTCCTCACCGATTACGACCTGCGCGAGGTCGGGCCCGAGGCCCTCCCCGAACTGCTCAAGAGCGGCGAGGTGGAGGCCATCTTCGACTTCGAGCCCCTGGCACTTCGGGCGGTGCTCGAGACCCCCGGACGCTATCTGTTCGAACCGACCAAGGCATGGGCCGAGTTCAGCGGCGGATGGTCGCCGTGGTTGACCAACCTGGCGGCCCGGGAGGACTGGCTGGCCGAGAACGAAGAACTGGCCTTCGGTGTCCGCGACGCCTGGATGGAGGCCATCGACCTGCTCCAGGGTGGCGGCTTCGCCATGCTGCGTGACGAGCCGTACAAGTCGTTCCTCGAACTCAAATCCGATGAGGAACTCGAGGCGTTCATCCAGTACTGCATCGATCTGCCCTGCTTCGGGACCAGTTGGACCCAGGCGGACATCGACGCATTGAACGAGTACCTGGCGCTGTTCGCCAAGCACGGCATCCTGATCGATGCCGTCTCCCCGACACCGGTGGCGGTCATCCTGGAGGACTACTTCGGGTAGGACCACCTCCCCGAGAGAGTGAACCGGCGTGACCCGATCACCCGAGACAACTCAGAACCTGAGGGCGAGGCTCAGAGCATCCTGGCTCGACCTCGCCCTCGGGGCTCTGGGGGCCAGCTTCCCGATCTTCCTGTGGTGGATAGGTAGCCACACCACGACCTTCGTTCCCCCCATCGGGGACGTTCTTCGCGAGATCCCCGGCTTCGTGACGGGCGAGGACATTTGGCCCGACGTCCTCGTCACCATCGAACGGGTAGCCGGATCGCTGGCCATCGCTCTCGTCCTCGGCTTCGCCGCCGCCTACGTGATGCACCGCGGAGGGTTGTGGGGCCGGGTGGCCGACCGCTACGTCGGACTGATGCTCGGAATCCCCAGCACCCTCGCCGCCCTCCTGGCCCTCTACGTGTTCAAACGCTCCGAAATCGGCGTCTACTTCGTCGTGTCGATCATCACCTTCCCTTTCGTCGCCCTCACCCTGCTCCAAGGGTTGCGGTCCGCCGACCGGCGCCTCGACGAAATGGGTGACGTGTACCGGCTGTCGACGCCGCAGCGCCTGCGGCACCTCGCAGTACCGCACCTGGTTCCCTACACCTTCGCCGCCATCCGCAACGAATACGCCCATGCCTGGAAGGTGGTCGTCCTTGCCGAACTCTTCGCCGTCAACTCGGGGATGGGCGCCCGTTTCGCCAGGGCGTTCGACCGGTTTCGCATCGTCGACGCAATGCTCTGGCTGGTCATCTTCATGATCATCCTGCTCGGAACCGAATACCTGCTCCTGCTGCCCAGCGAACGCCGTGTGCTCCGATGGCGCCGATCAGGGATGGAGGGCCTCAGATGACCCACTCCGACCACTACATCCGCGTGACGGGACTCGACGTCTCCTACGACGGGTTCACCCCCGCCGTCACTGATCTGAACATGGACGTGGCCGAAGGCGAATTCGTTGCGGTGCTCGGACCGAGCGGTTGTGGGAAGTCGACCCTCCTCCATGCCATCTCCGGCGTCGTACCGCCCCAATCCGGGACCATCGAGATTGCCGGCCGGCCTGTCGGGAGCGGCCGTGGCGACGGGTCCGTGCCCATCGGCTACGTCTTACAGGAACACCGACTCCTGCCCTGGCGCACCGTCGCTCAGAACATCGCCATCGTGCTGCGGGCCGCCGGCGTCCCCGACGACGAAGTGGACCTTCGTATCGACCGCTACCTGAACATGCTCCACATCTCCAAGTTCCGCGACACATGGCCCCTCAGGCTGTCAGGTGGACAGCGTCAGAGGGTCTCGATCGCCCGGGCCCTCGCAGTCGAACCGGCCGTGGTCCTGATGGACGAGCCGTTCAGTACCCTCGACGAAGTCACCGCCCGGGTCATGCGCCAGCAACTCGCCGAACTCTGGGAGGAGAGCAGCCAGACCATCGTCTTCGTCACCCACTCGATCCGGGAGGCCCTCTTCCTGGCCGGACGGATCTTCATCCTCACCCAGGGACCGGCGCGGGTGTTCGACACCATCGAGGTGCCGGTGTCCCGCCCTCGCCGCTACGAAGACCCTCGGCTCACCGAACTCGAAGCCCAGATCGTCGAGCACGTCATGGACGAATGGGGATATGGGGCCACCGCCGGGGAGGATGCCCAGCGATGACGACCGAACAGGTGGCGCCGCTGCGTCAGATCACGGGAGGGCGCCTTCAGCGCGTCCAGGCGTTCGCCGTTGCCTCGCTGCTCGCCCTCGCCGTGTGGCAACTCGCGACCCTCATCTCAGGCGGCTGGGTGCCGTCGCTATGGCGAATCATGACGGCACTCGGGGAAGACGCCACCACCGCCAACATCTACGCCGAGATGTGGATCACGCTGCGGCGGATCTTCATCACCTTCGCCGCCGCGACGGCCATCGGAATCGGCCTCGGCGTGGCAATGGGCCTCAATCGCAGGGTCATGGCGTTCTTCCGGCCGATCGTCGTGATGGGACTGGCCGTCCCAGACGTCGTGTACATCATCGTGGCCATCCTGGTACTCGGCACCGAAGAGTCCTCCGGGCTCATCGCAATGGTGCTGGCGTTGATCCCCTTCGTGATCAACATCGTCGTCGGTGGGGTCGGAGCAAGGGACCCCGGACTCGACGAGATGAGCGCCGTGTACCGGTTGCGGCGCGTCCGCTACCTCGTCGATGTGGTGGGCTGGCAAGTGTCCCCAGCGCTGATCGTCGCAACACGGACCTGTTTTGCGTTCGCCTGGAAGCTGATCGTCCTCGTCGAAGCGCTCAGCCAGCCACGGGGCATCGGGGCCCAGATCTACTACTCGTTTCGGCTCCTCCGGCCTGATCACATGATCGCCAGGGCCCTGTTGTTCATCGTGATCTTGCGCCTGGTGGAGGCGATCATCTTCGCTCCCGTGGAGAAGAAGTTCCTTGGATGGATGCAGTAGTGATCGAGAAAGGAAGACGCACCTGATGACTCAATCTGACAAGAAGGCCGATTTGGCCGGCCCCGGGATCAGCACCTACCCGGAGGTCGCCAAGGTCCTGCCGACCGGCTACCGGTCGGTGCTGACGCCCATGGAGACGATGGAGGCGCTGTTCGCCTCGAAGGCCTTCATCGAGGAGGGCCTGTGTCGTGAGTTGAACCTCAAGATGGTCCAGGTCCCCCTGATCGTGACCCGGGAGAGCGGTGTCAACGACATGTTGGACCGTGACGGCTCCCGCACCCCGGTGGAGTTCCCCGCCGGTCTGGGCATCGAGCCGCGTCTCAACGCTCAGGTGGTCCAGGCGGCCACCAAGTGGAAGCGGACCGCCCTCGCCCAGTTCGGATGTGCCCCCGGCGAGGGCATCAACACCGACATGAAGGCCATCCGCAAGGACTACTTCTTGGACCACGACCACTCCTCCTATGTGGACCAGTGGGACTGGGAGAAGGCCATCACCGTCGAGCAGCGCAACCTCGACTTCCTGCGGGACACGGTGCAGCGGATCTGGGGGGTGCTGTCGGGTGCCGGCCGCCTCGTTCAGGAGATGTACCCGCAACTGGCCGACGGTTTTCCGGCGATTCCCGAGGAGTTGACGTTCCTGCACGCCGAGGAGATCCTGGAGATGTACCCGGACCTGCCCCGCAAACAGCGGGAGACGGCCATCCTGCAGGAGTACCCGGCGGTGTTCATCATCGGGATCGGCTACCCGTTGGCCGACGGCTACCCGCACGAGAACCGGGCGGCGGACTACGACGACTGGATCACCCCCAACACGAGGCCGGACGGGCGGCCCGGTCGGGGCCTCAACGGCGACATCCTGGTGTGGAACCCGGTGACCAAGCGGCGTCACGAGCTCACCTCGATGGGGATCAGGGTCACCAAGGAGACCCTCGTCCAGCAGATGGAGATGGCCGGGTTGACGGAGAACCTGGCGCTGCCCTACCACCAGGCGATCCTCAACGACCTGATCCCGCTCAGCATCGGCGGGGGGATCGGCCAGTCCCGCACCTGGATGTACCTGCTCCGCAAGGCCCATCTCGGCGAGGTCAGCGTCACCATCTGGCCCGAGGAACTCAAGGAGATCTGCCGGGCCGCCAACATCTTCGTGCTCGAGTAG
>JAHJML010000102.1 GCA_018821365.1 Actinomycetota bacterium
CCGATCTGGAACTGGTCGGCTCCGTACATGGCCCGCAGGCAGATGTCGGCCAGCGAGACGCTCGACCCGTCGGGGGCCGTCACCCGCTTGTCGCCGATCTCCAGATCGGCGACGTCGGTCTGGAGCATGGTGGCCGCCACCCCCAGGATCTGGGCCCGCACCTCGATGGCGGCCAGTTCGACCGCTCGCCCCGACACATAGGTGGTCGAGGAGGCGTAGGCGCCGGTATCGAATGGAGTGACATCGGTGTCCGACGAGGTGACCACGATCATCTCCAACGGGACCCCCAGCACCTCGGCGGCGATCTGGCCCAGGATCGTGTCGGAACCGGTGCCCAGGTCGGTGGCGCCCACCAGCAGGTTGAACGACCCGTCGTCGTTCATCTTGATGGTGGCCGCCGCCATGTCGATCAGGGGGATGCCCGAGCCCTGCATGTGGATGGACAGTCCGACTCCTCGCCGGAACGGCCCGTCTCCCGGTGGGGCGGCCCGCTTGGCGTCCCAGTCGAACCGGGCGGCTCCTTCGGTGAGGGCTTCGGGCAACCCGCAGGACCTGATGACCTGGTCGACGCCCTCGCGGCCTTCGCCCAACCCACGGAAGATCGGCGAGGTCTCGCCCACCCCGATGTGGTTGCGGCGCCGCAGTTCGATCGGGTCGATCCCGATTCGCTCGGCGAGTTCGTCCATGGCGGTCTCCAGGGCGAAGTACGACTGGCTTGCCCCGTACCCCCGGTAGGCGCCCCCTACCGGCATGTTGGTGTAGACGGCCTTGCCGTAGAACTTGATGTGGGGCGCCTTGTTGTAGAGGGGGATCGTCTTGGACCCGGCGTTGGAGAGCACGGTGAGGCTGTGGGTCCCGTAGGCGCCGGTGTTCTCGATGGCCTCCATCTCGATGGCATGGAGGATGCCGTCGGCGCCGGCTCCGATCTTGACCCGCACCCGGAACGGGTGGCGGGTGCGGGCCGACACGAACTCCTCCTTGCGGGAGTACTCGAAGCGGACCGGCCGCCCGGTGCGCAGCGTCACCAGGCCGGCGACGTCCTCGATGAGGATTTCCTGCTTGACCCCGAAGCCGCCCCCGATGCGGGGCTTGATGACCCGGACCCGGTGGACCGGGATGTCGAGCACCCTGGCGACGATCCGCCGCAGGTGGAAGGGCACCTGGGTGCTCGAGTAGAGCACCAGGCGGCCGGCGTCGTCCAGGTACGACTGGACGATGTGCGGCTCCAGAGGGGCGTGCTGGGCGTACTGGGTCTCGGTGGTGGTCTCGACGACGACACTGGATTCGGCAAATCCCTGCTCGACGTCGCCGACGGCCACGTCGACGGCGGCGGCCACGTTGTGGGCGGCGTCCCAGATGCCGGTGCTGTCCTCCTCGTCGTGGATGATGGGCGCCCCGGGGGCCACCGCCTCGTCGATCGACAACACAGCGGGCAGCACTGTGTAGCGGACCTCGATGAGGGTGGCCGCCTCCTCGGCGATCTCCTTGGTCTCGGCCGCCACCGCGGCGACCCGGTCGCCGATGAAGCGCACCTTGGTGTCGAACATCCGGTTGTCGTACGGGCTCGGCTCCGGATAGCCCTGGCCGGCGGTCGTGTAGCGGATGGTCGGGGTGTTGCGGAGGTCGAGGACCAGGGCGACACCCGGCAGCGCCTCGGCGCGCGAGGTGTCGATCGAGACGATCCGGGCGTGGGCGTGCGGACTGGTCAGCAGCGCCACATGCAGTGTGTTCGGATAGGTGACGTCGCCGGCGAACACCGGCTTGCCGGTGATCAACTGGTGGGCGTCGACCTTCTGCTCGGAGTGGCCGACGACCTGGAACTTGTCAGTCACCGGAGGCCTCCTTCAGCATCTCGGCGGCGGCCTGGATCGCCTGGCGCGGCTTGGTGTAGCCGGTGCAGCGGCAGAAGTTGCCCGCCATCGCCTCGTCGATCTGGCGGTCGGTGGGCGACGGGATGCGGCCGAGCAGGTCGGCCGCCGTCATCACGATGCCCGGCGTGCAGAACCCGCACTGCACGGCGCCGGTCTCGAGCATGGAGGCCTGCAGCGCATGGAGGGCGCCCTCGGAGGCCATTCCCTCGAGGGTGGTGATCTCGGCACCCCCGCACCGGGCGGCGAAGACCAGGCAGGCGTTGACGGCCCGGCCGTTCAACAGGACGGCACACGAACCGCAGTCGCCGTTGTCGCACCCGTTCTTGACGCTGGTGACGCCGAGGCCCCGCAGCACGTCCATCAGGCTGGTGCCCGGCGAGGGGTCGGCCTGCCGCTCGACTCCGTTGACGATGAAGGTCACCTTCACGATGCCACCTCTAGGCGGGATGCCGCCTTGGCGAGGCAGCGCTCGACGGCCACCCCGGCCAATTGGCTGCGGTACTCGGCGCTGGCCCGCGAGTCGCTGCGGGTCACCACCAGGTCCCTGGCGATCCGCCCCGCCGCCGCAAAGGCGCCGGGATCGGGCGGTCCGCCGATGAGCGCGGCCTCCGCCTCGTCCACCCGCACCCCCAGCGAGGGCGTCTCGCCCACCACCACCCGGGCCGAATCGATGGCGCCGGCACCGTCGACCCGAAGGACGCAGGCGGCGTTGAGCAGGGCGATGTCGAAGAAGGTTCGCAGGAACTTGTGGAAGGCCCCCGCCGAGTTGCCGGTGGCGGCGGGGATGGTCACGCCGGTGATCAGCATCCGGGTGGTGTGGGTTCCGCTCTCGTAGAACCGGGCAATCGGGCCGCTGCGGTGGCCGCCGTCGTACCAGTGGATGTCGGCGTCGAGTGCCACCAGTACCGGCACGACGTCGGACAGCCGGCCCCGGGCCAGGTGTCCGCCGAGCGTGGCGACGTTGCGGAGCAGCGGCGAGCCGACGTGCACCAGCATCTCGGGCAGCACTCCGCGGAGATGGGCGGCCAATCCCTGGTGCTCTGCCATGGCGGTCAGCGTGGCGTTGGCGCCGATCGAGAACCCGGTTGCCGACTCGGTGATGTCGGCGAGCGGCAGGGCCATGAGGTCGACGAGCGTCGTCGACGACTTCGGGTTGCGCAGCATCACGTCGGTGCCCCCCGAGATCGGCGTGGCATGGTCACCGAGTGCGGCGAACGCCTCCTCGACCGTGCGGGGGTGGACGAACGTTTCTATGTTGGTCAGCGACAAGGATCTTCCTCCTTCGGGGACCACCCTACGACAGCCCGGGGAGCGGCGCGCCCCCGCCGGGACCGCCCTCGGAGGCCGTTCCACTGCGTTAGCCTGACAGGTGACCGGCCCGCGGTCCACCCTGGTCGACCAAGGAGACTGATTCGGCATGAGCGACCCCCACAGCGGCACCTCGGCCTTGCATCGCCTCATCGCCAAGAGGATCGGCGTCATCGGCACCGAGGAGGCATTCAGCCTCGGCGCCCTGATCGCCGAGGTCGAGTCGACCGGCCGGCGGGTGATCAAGGCCAACCTGGGCCAGCCCGACTTCCCGCTCCCCGAGCACATCGCCGACGCCGTGATCAAGGCGATCCGCGACGGCAAGACCACCTACTGCGACCCGCAGGGCCTCCCCGAGTTGCGGCGGGCCATCGCGGTATCGGTGGGCGCCAACCGCGGCCTGGACATCGACCCCGAGCGGGTGGTGGTGTATCCGGGCGGACGGCCCCCGATCGGGTTCGCCCAGCATGCCTACGTGGAGCCCGGCGACGAGGTCGTCTACCCCACCCCCAGCTATCCCCTCTTCGAGTCGTTCATCGACTACGTGCACGCCACCCCGGTGGCGGTCCCGGTGCTCGAGGAGACCGGCTTCACGCTCTCGGGCGACGGCCTGGCTCCCTACCTGAGCCCCAAGACCAAGCTGGTCTACCTGAACTTCCCGTCGAACCCGACCGGGGGCGTCGCCAGCGCCGGCCAGTTGGCCGAGATCGGCGAGGTCATCAAGGTCAAGGCCCATCCCGACGTGCGCATCTACAGCGACGAGGCCTACGAGGCGATCGTGTTCGACGGTGAGCAGCACGTCTCGATCGCCTCGCTCCCCGGTATGGAGGAGATGACCATCATCGCCACCGGTGCCTCCAAGACCTACTCGTGGACCGGGGGCCGGGTCGGGTGGGGGATCTACCCGACCATCGCCGAGGCCAAGATCATGCGGCGCCTTAACATCAACTACTTCGCGTCGATCCCGCCGTACAACCAGATCGGCGCCCGGGTGGCGCTCGAGTCGCCCGAGTCGCCGCCCGCCATCGCCGCCATGGTCGAGGCATTCCAGCGGCGGCGCGACATCGTGGTGGCCGGCCTCAACGCCATCGACGGCGTCACCTGCCAGAACCCCAAGGGCGCCTTCTACGTGTTCCCCAATGTGGGCGGGGCGCTGGCGCAGATGGGGGCGATCGAAGCCTTCGAGGGGTTGGCCCCCGAGGTGAGGGCCCGCACCAGTCCGTCCA